>NZ_JAFMTB010000001.1:600000-900000 GCF_017916475.1 Patulibacter sp. SYSU D01012 | reverse complement strand
CGAGGGCGCGCTGGGCGCGCGCGGGCTGCCGATCCTGCGGCTGCGCGAGCCGGGGGGCGTCGCCCTGAGCGAGCGCATCCGCGCGCTCGTCGCCGACCCCGCGCTGACCGTCGACCCCCGCGCCGAGGCGCTCCTCTTCGCCGCCGCCCGCGCCCAGCTGCGGGCCGAGGTGCTCGAGCCGGCCCTCGCCGCGGGCCGCTGGGTGCTGCTGGACCGCTACGTCGACTCGTCCCTGGCTTACCAGGGCGGCGGTCGCGAGCTGGGCCTGGACGCCGTCGCCGCCATCAACGCCCTGGCGACCGCCGGCTGCACGCCCGACCGCACGCTGCTCCTGCGCGTCGACCGCGCGACCGGGCGCCGCCGCCTGGAGGACCGCGGCGACGCGGCCGACCGCATGGAGCGCGAGCAGGACGCCTTCTTCGCGCGCGTGGAGGCCGCCTACGACGCCCTGGCCGTCGGCGAGCCGGCGCGCTTCCGCGTGCTCGACGCCCACCAGCCGCCGGACCGCGTCCTGGCCGACGCCCTGGGCGCGCTCGGCGACCTGCTGCCCGACGCGGCCGCCGAGGCGTAGCGGTGGACGGCGCGGACCGGAGCGCGCCGATCGCCGCCGACGCGCACACGGGCGCGCCGGGCGGCGAGGGGACGGCCGGCAGCGGGACGGCTGGCTTCGGGGCGGCTGCCGGCGAGACGCCCGGCGGCGGCGACGCCGGCGGCGGGGCCGGCGGCGGGGCCGGCGGCGGGGCCGGCGGCGGGGCCGGCGGCGGGGCCGGCGGCGGGGCCTCGGCCGCGGCGAGGCTCGTCGCGGCCGAGGCCCGCGCGGAGACCGCCGAGGTCCGCGCCGCCGACCTGGAGGCGCGCCTGCGGACCGTCGTGGCGGAGCGGGACGCGCTGGTCCGGCAGCTCGCCGAGGCCCACGTGCAGGCGGACGCCGTCCTCGCGCGCCTCGAGGCCGTGCACGCGCGCGAGCTGGCGGACCGCGCCGCGGCCGAGGACGCCCGACTGGCGCGCATGGCCGCGGCGGGCGGCGTCCCGCCCGGGACGCGCCGGTAGCATCGCCCGCGTGGTGCGCCGCCCGACCCGATCCGCGCCCCTCGCGGCCCTCGTCGCGGGGCTGCTCGTCCTGCCCGCCGGCGCGCACGCGCAGACGTCGAAGACCACGCTCACGCCCGGGGCCACGACCACCGGCCCGGCCCCCGCGACGACCGCCCCGGCCCCCGCCACGACGCCGGCGCCGACGACCGCCGCCGAGGCCCCGGCCATCCCGACCGTCACGACGACGCCCGGCACGCCGCCGGCCGCCCCACCGGCCCAGACGCCCGCGACCGTGGTCTCCCAGCCCGTCGCCACCCAGGCGGACGACGGCACGGAGCCGTGGCAGTGGGCCGCCCTGGCGCTCGCGATCCTCCTCGTCGCCGCGCTCGCCTGGGGCCTGGTCGTGGCGTCGGGCCGCGTCCGCTGGATGCGTCCGATGGGGCACGCGATGGCGGAGGCCGGCTGGCGCATCGGCCTGCGCTGGGCCGAGTTCCGCGACTGGATGCGCTTCGGCTCCGGCCGCTGACGGACGCCCCTCTCGAGGATCACTCGACCGCCGGCGGCGCGCTCCCCGGCCCGCCCCCCTCGCGGCCGACGGCGGCGGGTCGCGCCGGCCCAGGCGGGCGCCGCCCAAGCGGGCGGCACCCAGGCGGGGGCCGACTCGGGCGGGCGGCATCCCAGGCGGGGGCCGGCTCAGGCGGGCGGCATCCCAGGCGGGGGCCGGCTCAGGCGGGGGCCGGCTCAGGCGGGGGCCGGCTCAGGCGGGCGCCGGCCCAAGCGGGCGCCGGCCCAAGCGAAGGGCCGGCAGCGGCGGGCGAAGGCGGTCGACGGGGGCCCGGGCCGGCGGGCCGCGACCCATGGCGCCGTCGCGGCGGCACGGCGCTGCCGTCGAGAGGGTCCGCCGCCGATGCGGCTTCCGCCGGTTGGCGAGGCGGCTCTGCCGGATGGCGAGGCGGCAGGCCGCACCCGGCGAGGCGGCTTCCGCTGGCGAGGCGGGTCGGGGCTGAGGGCCAGCATCGATCCGCCTCACCCGCGCGTTCCGCCCCGCCATGACCGCAACGTGCCTCACCGCGGTCGTTGCCCCGCCCCACGGCCGGCCCGCCCCCGCGCCCCGCGCCGCGCCCCCGCGCCCCCGCGCCCCCGCGCCGCGCCTCGCCCCGCCGCGCCTCGCCTCGCCGCGCCGCGCCTCGCCTCGCCCCGCTCGCCCCGCCGGGCGCGAATCCGCCCCGCCGAGCGCGGGGGCCCGCCACCTGCGGCCGCCGCCCCGCCTCGTCCTCCCCCGCGCGCGGCTCGGGCACCCGATCCCTCGCCTGGCGCACCGTGCCGCAGGTCGCCGCTGGACGCGCATCCGACGCGGAACGCCGTTCCCGGGCCCGCCCACGGGGCCCGGATCGGGCGCCCGCGCGGGGCCTCATACCACCGCCGGGGAGCACCTCCGTGGCGTAGAATGTGCATACCGTCCACACCGCCCTCGATGGACGAACGGCGGGCCGAAGATTTTTTCTGCGGCCATTTGCAGGCGGTCTCCACCCGCAGGGGTCGGAATCGCTCCGGATCGGCCTCGTTCCGTCATCCGGGTGCGTCAAGGTGTTCCTCCGTCGCCTCCGCGCCAGCCGCGCGGAGCCGGGGGAAACGACCTTCGCCCGGGCGGCCTGCCTCCGTGAGAACGGACGCCGACCGACATCCGGGACCGCTACCCAGCACGGCAATCCCAGAGGAACTGCAGGCAGGCAATGGATTCGGCGAACTCGCCCATCATCAGCGACACCGGCGCGGAGCAGGCGCTGCGCGTCAGTCGCCGCTTCACGACCCCGGGGGTCCACCCGTTCGACCAGATCGAGTGGGAGATCCGCGACGCCGTCATCGGCAACCCCGAGAAGCCCGCCTTCCGCCAGAACGGCGTCGAGTTCCCGAAGTCGTGGTCGCAGAACGCCACGAACATCGTCTCGCAGAAGTACTTCCGCGGCCAGATCGACACGCCCGCGCGTGAGTCCTCCGTGCGGCAGATGGTCGGCCGCGTCGCCGGCACGATCGCCGACTGGGGCCGCTCCCTCTCCTACTTCGCCACCCCCGAGGACGGCGACACGTTCGAGGCCGAGCTGACGTACATCCTGCTCAACCAGATCGCGGCGTTCAACTCGCCCGTCTGGTTCAACGTCGGCTTCGAGGACTCCCCGCAGTGCTCGGCCTGCTTCATCCTCTCCGTGGACGACTCGATGGACTCGATCCTCGAGTGGAACACGAAGGAGGGCCGCATCTTCCGCGGGGGCTCCGGGTCCGGCATCAACCTGTCGAACATCCGCGGCTCGATGGAGCCGCTGTCCAAGGGCGGCACGGCCTCGGGCCCCGTCTCCTTCATGCGCGGCGCCGACTCCTGGGCCGGCACGATCAAGTCCGGCGGCAAGACCCGCCGCGCCGCGAAGATGGTCGTCCTCGACGTCGACCACCCGGACATCCTGGAGTTCATCCAGTGCAAGGCCAAGGAGGAGGACAAGGCCGAGGCCCTGGCCAAGGCCGGGTTCGACATGTCGATCGACGGTGACGGCTTCACCTCGATCCAGTACCAGAACGCGAACAACTCGGTCCGCGTGACCGACGAGTTCATGGAGGCCGTCGTCGAGGGCCGCGAGTGGCAGACGACGCCGCGCAACACCGAGGCCGGCGAGGTCGCCACGCCGAAGTACGACGCCCGCGAGCTCATGAACGAGATCGCGAAGGCCGCCTGGCGCTGCGCCGACCCGGGCATCCAGTACGACACGACGATCAACCGCTGGCACACGTCGCCGAACAGCGGCCGCATCAACGCGTCGAACCCGTGCTCGGAGTACATGCACGTCGACGACTCCGCGTGCAACCTCGCGTCGCTGAACCTCATGAAGTTCCGCCGCGCCGACGGCACGTTCGACGTCGACACGTTCGAGCACGTCGTCGACGTGATGCTCCTGGCGCAGGAGATCATCGTCGGGCCGTCGAGCTACCCGACGGAGGAGATCGGCAAGAACGCCCGCCGCTTCCGCCAGCTCGGCCTGGGCTACGCCAACCTCGGCGCGCTGCTCATGTCGAAGGGCATGCCGTACGACTCCGACCACGGCCGCGCCACCGCCGCCGCGATCACCGCGCTGATGACCGGCCGCGCGTACCGCCGCTCGGCCGAGATCGCCGGCGCGATGGGCCCGTTCGAGGCGTACGAGGAGAACCGCGAGCCGCACAACGCGGTCATGCGGATGCACCGCGACGCCGCGTACGAGATCGACGACCCGCAGTTCGACGACCCGCAGCTGCTCGCGGCCGCCCAGCGCGTCTGGGACGAGGCCGTCGAGCTCGGCGAGGAGCACGGCTACCGCAACGCCCAGGCGACCGTCCTGGCGCCGACCGGCACGATCTCCTTCCTCATGGACTGCGACACGACCGGCATCGAGCCGGACTTCTCGCTCGTCAAGTACAAGGAGCTCGTCGGCGGCGGCAACATGGTGATCGTCAACCGGACGGTGCCGCTGGCGCTGAAGGAGCTCGGCTACACGCCCGAGCAGGTCGACCAGATCATCGCCTTCACGAACGAGCACGGCTCGATCGTCGGCGCCCCCGGCCTGAAGGACGAGCACCTGTCGGTGTTCGACGTGGCGGTCGGCGAGCGCGCGATCTCGCACATGGGCCACATCAAGATGATGGGCGCCACGCAGCCGTTCCTCTCGGGCGCGATCTCGAAGACGGTCAACATGCCCAAGACGGCGACCGTCGAGGACATCGCCGAGGCGTACACCGAGGCCTGGCGCCTGGGCGTCAAGGCCCTCGCGATCTACCGCGACGGCTCGAAGACGGCGCAGGCCCTGCGCACGGACGCGCAGGACGCCGACGGGGTCGTCGGCGGCGCCGAGCTGGACCAGATCGTCGAGGAGGCGGTGCAGAAGGCCGTCGCCGAGACGGAGACGCGCCTGCGCGCCGAGCTCGGCCCGTCGCGTCGCCGCATGCCGCGCGAGCGCCAGTCGATCACGCACAAGTTCTCGATCGGCGGCCAGGAGGGCTACATCACCGCCGGCATGTACGAGGACGGCACGGTCGGTGAGATCTTCCTGACCGACATCGGCAAGGAGGGCTCGGCCGTCCGCGGCATGATGAACTCCTTCGCGACCTCGGTCTCGATCGCGCTGCAGTACGGCGTGCCGCTCGAGACGCTCGTGCGCAAGTTCGCGTACATGCGCTTCGAGCCGGAGGGGATCACCTCGAACCCCGAGATCCCGTTCGCGAAGTCCATGCCGGACTACTTCATGCGCTGGCTCGCCAGCCGCTTCCTGGACGCCGACATCCAGGAGGAGCTCGGCATCCGCACCGACCAGGTGCGCAACCGCCAGCAGGCGGAGGTCGCCACGAGCACGAACGGCGACACCGCCGGTCCGGTCGCCATCGGCCCGGCCACGACGGCGGCGGCCGGCACGGTCACGCCCCCGGCCGGCAAGCAGGCGCCGATGAACGCGGCCACGGACACGCCCCCGGTCGTCCCGGCGCGCGTCCAGGCCCACGGCGCCGACATCGAGCTCGGCCCGGTCTGCGGCGAGTGCGGCGGCATGATGCAGCGCACCGGCGCGTGCTACACGTGCTCGAGCTGCGGCAACAACACCGGCTGCGGTTGATCCGCACCTGACATCGACCGGATGTCCCTGAGGGGCCGCGCGAGCGGCCCCTCGGTCGTCCGGGGCAGCGGAAGCCCGACTGGCTGTTTCGCGACTCGGACTCGGTCGGAATGTAGTCTGGAGGTATGCGAGTGGAGCTGCGCAACATTGGGCCGATTCGGCGCGCCCACATCGACTTGTCCGGAGTCACGGTGCTCGTCGGCCCCAATGCATCGGGGAAGACGACCTTGTCAGTCGCCAGTTATGCGGCGCTTCGCAGCCAGGATGACGCGGCGCGACGCGTACTGATAGATGCGTGGGACCAGATCCATCCCACCGGGGGCAGGCTGCCGCGCGACGCCGACGGGCAGGCTATCGATGCGTCGAGACTGGCTGCACGCTTCGCCGAGTTCTTCCGCGACACGTTGTCGGACGAACTCAAGCGGTGCTGGACCCCTGACTTGACCATGCTCCCTCGCAGAGGGAGAACGGGCAATGGAGCGGCACCGCGCATACTCGTATCTGGCGAAACTTTCGGAGATAGCTGGACCCTTGTTTTCTGGCTGCGGAATGGGCGCCTCCAGCTAGACACCCGAAATGAAGAGTACAAGCTCCCCTCGTTCACCACCCTGGCCGAGGACATCGCCAAAGCCGACCCCCCTCGGACGCACATTCTGCGTTTGCTGAACAGTGAGAGTGCAACTCGAGGCGTCTACATGCCTGCGGGCCGTTCGGGCTACGTCCAGATGCAGAGCCTTCTCTCCGCGCTCCTGATCCATGCGCTCGGTAAGGGTTACTTCGAGCACGCGTCGGTCGGCAAGATTCCGGGAACAGCTGCCGACTTCCTGCAGTTCTTCGCAAATCTGGACGCCAAGGAGTCGTCAGCCATCTCCCCCGATACGGCCGCGAGGCTCGAAAGCGAGCTCCTTAACGCGTCCGTCAGAATGGTGGAGCAACAAAACGCCCGCCAGATTGAGTTTTCTCCTGCGGGCGTTAACGAGCACTGGCCAATCGACACAGCAGCCACCTCGATTGCCGAACTCGCGCCGCTGATTCTCTACATCAAGCACGGTCTAACGGCCCGCGATTTTCTCTTCATCGATGAGCCGGAGGCCCATCTACATCCAGCGAATCAGCTCAAGCTAGCGTCGGTCCTGTTCCAACTGAGCGGCCACATCAACGGTCTTGTCATTGGCACACACTCTGACTTCTTTGTCACCGGAATCAGCAACGCGCTGCTGCAATCCACGGCGACCGCGCGGCGCCCAAACCAGGTGCCACTCCGCGTGTACGAACTGCGACCCGCCACGAGAACAAGCGGATACGACGGCCGCGAGATAACTGTCGACCCTTCGGTCGGGTTCGACATCGAACAATTCTCCGACGTTGCAGAGGCCGCGTTCGACGAAGCGGACAGGCTATACTCGTCAGCCGTGAACGCAAGTGACTAGCGCTAGAGATGATCGGCACACCCACGCGGCATGCCGAGAGCGGATCTGTGATCGGGCCGCATGCTGGACATCGAAAGCCGTCAGCGAGGCCGGCGTAACGGCCGACGCCGGCTCCGGCTGGCGCTACTTTCTCATCGAGAAACACCACGCTTCTACGCGGTGCCCAGGCGTGAAGCACCGCACCGGGGAGTACTGCGATGCCGTAGCGGTACCGACTCAGGGTAGTCGGCGAAAGATCTACGTACTCGAATTGAAGACCTCCGGCCAATTCGCCAAGGCACTAAGCCAGTTGCGGCGTGGGGCGACCTTCATGATCGACCAGGGCCTACCTACCGACGTAGCGATCTTTGCCGAGGTCTGGCACTCGCGTCAACCGAAGGTGTCGCTGCGCGACCGTCGAATCATTCAGATCGGGGACCGACGTATCCCAGTACGGAGACGCGTCTCGGCTTGACACGCCGGTTGGGCGGAGGCGTCGAACGTAGGCAGCCGGACAAGCGATGCCTTGCGCCCGTCCGCCAAGCCCGTTACAACCCGAGATGAACATCGCCCGAAGCACCCGACCTCAGGAGTCCACCGTGGCCGTTCACCTCACCCCGGAAGAGCTCGCCGACGCCGAGGGCGTCAAGCGGATCGACGTCATCGCGACGTGCGTCCGACTCGGCGTCCCGATCTACCAGGGTCGCATCGACCGAACCCTCTTCCAGGCCGCGGTGGCCGGAAGCAGCCAGGACTTCGACGACGTCCTGCAGGACCACTCTCCGAACTGGCGGATGCACTAGCGCCGGACGGCCACAACGCCGCCGGCCGCGCGCGGTCGGCGGCCACATCACCGGCGCCGCACCGCGCCGCACCGCGCGGCTTGTGGGGCTCCCGCGGCTCGGTCCCTTGACGCGTGTCGGGGCCGGAGCCCTTGACTTGGAGCGCGCTCGAACACCTAGCGTGTTCCTCGTGAGCACGCAGCAGCAGAAGATCGGCTCCGGCTTCGGAGCCAGCACGACCGCCGCCGAGGTCCTCGCCGGCCACGACCTGACGGGCACCTACGCCGTCGTCACCGGCGGCTACTCCGGCCTGGGCCTGGAGACGACCCGGGCCCTCGTCGGCGCGGGCGCCGAGGTCCTCGTCCCCGCGCGTCGGCCCGACGCCGCCCGCGAGGCGCTCGCCGGCCTGGACCGCGTCGAGGTCGACACGCTCGACCTCGGTGACCTCGACTCCGTCGCCGCCTTCGCCGACCGGCTCCTCGCCGCCGACCGCAGCGTCGACGTCCTCATCAACAGCGCCGCGATCATGGCCAACCCCGAGACGCGCATCGGGCCCGGCTGGGAGTCGCAGTTCGCGACGAACCACCTGGGCCACTACGCCCTGACCAACCGCATCTGGCCGCTGCTGGCCCGGGACGGCGGCGCGCGCGTCGTGGCCGTGTCCTCGCGCGGGCACCGCCTGTCGCCGATCCGCTGGGACGACGTGATGTTCGAGCACGGCTACGACAAGTGGCAGGCGTACGGCCAGGCGAAGACCGCCAACGCCCTCTTCGCGGTGCAGCTCGACGCGTACGGGCAGGGCGCCGGCGTGCGCGCCTTCTCGCTGCACCCCGGCGGCATCATGACCCCGCTCCAGCGGCACCTGCCGAAGGAGGAGATGGTCGCGTCCGGCTGGATCGACGAGGACGGCAACACGATCGGCGACGGCTTCAAGACGCCGGAGCAGGGCGCCGCGACGCAGACGTGGGCCGCCACCTCGCCGCAGCTCGACGGCCTGGGCGGCCTGTACCTGGAGGACTGCGACGTCGCCGAGCTCGTGCAGGGCGACGAGCCCTACGGCGTGCGACCCTACGCGACCGACCCCGAGCAGGCGCCGCGCCTGTGGGCGCTCTCCGCCGAGCTGACCGGCGTGGACGCCTTCGCCGACTGACGGGCGCGACGGGACGCGACGGGACGCGCTCGTCGTCGAGTTCGGGATAGAGCCGGATATAGCGGCCGTATCCCGAACTCGGTGTCCGCGCGCCCGGTCCCACCCGCCCGGCCCCAGCCACGGCTGCCCGTCCGCGCGCCGCCCCCGCACGGCACGCACGCCGCCCAACCGCCCGGCCTCCAACCGGCCCCTCACGGCCCCGCCCCCGCGCGCACCACCCGCCCGTCCGGCGCGCCCCGCGGCACCCTTCCCGTCCCGGCGTCCCGCTGGTTGCATCCCGCGCCATGGCCGCCGCGAAGACCCGCCCCAGCGGCGACGCCCCCAGCGGCGTCGTCTTCCCCGCCACGGACGACGGCGCGCGCAGCACCACGGCGCTCGGCCGGGCGGTCGTCGCCGACGCGCTGCGCGCCGTCGACCCGGTCGGCGCTCGCGGGGCCGAGCACGAGACGAACTGGCGCTCCGGCTACCTCGAGCACTTCAAGCGGCTCGTCGAGGCGGGCCTGGAGTCGCCGGACGCCGCCCGCACCGTCGCGCGCGACGGGCTGGCGTCGGTCCACGAGCGGATGCGCGTCGTCACGCCCGACGGCGCCGAGACCGACCTGGCGACGGCCCTCGCCGCCGCGCCCGCCGCCCCGCTGCGGACGGCGACCGTCGCCGGC
This sequence comes from Patulibacter sp. SYSU D01012, assembly GCF_017916475.1. Classification (GTDB taxonomy): domain Bacteria; phylum Actinomycetota; class Thermoleophilia; order Solirubrobacterales; family Solirubrobacteraceae; genus Patulibacter. Next base: position 890,340 of record NZ_JAFMTB010000001.1, on the reverse strand, counting down.
ACCGCGGAGCCCGAGCGCGAGCTGTCCCTCCCCTACCGCGGCGGCCGCCTGCGCGGCGACGCGCTGCTGCGGCAGCTCGACGCTTGGACCGAGTCCGGCGTGATGGAGCCCAGCGCCGCCGACGCCGTGCGACGCGTCGCCGAGAACCCGGAGTGGCTGACGCTCGAGGGGCAGCAGGTCGCCGTCCTGGGGGCCGGCGCCGAGATGGGACCGCTGCCGTCGCTGCTGCGCTGGGGCGCCACGGTCGTCGCCGTCGACCTGCCCCGCCCGGCCCTCTGGCGCCGCGTCCTGGAGACCGCCGAGCGCTCCGCGGGGATCCTGCACGTCCCGGTGTCGACCTCCGACGACACCGGGAAGGGGCTGGCGGACCACGCCGGCGCCGACCTGCTGCACCACCTGCCCGCCGTCGCGGAGTGGCTGGCCCGCGTCGACGAGCCGCTCGTCCTGGGCAACTACGTCTACGCCGACGGCGCCACGAACGTGCGGGTGTCCGTGGCCGTCGACGCCCTCACGGTCCGTCTGCAGCAGGAGCGCGACGACCTGGCGCTCGCCTTCCTCGCGACCCCCACGGACGTCTTCGCCGTGCCGGGCGCGGCGGTCGACCACGCCACCCGCCGGTACGAGGAGCGCTCCGCCCTCTCCAAGGCCGCCGGCCGGCCGCTGCGGATGGCGTCCGCCGGCCGCCTGCTGCGGCGCCCCTACGCGCCGGGCAGCGACCCGGGGCTGAACGACACGCTCGTTCCCCAGCAGGGGCCGAACTACACGCTCGCCAAGCGGCTGCAGCGCTGGCGCGCCGTCAGCGCCCGGCACGACGGCGCCACGGTCTCGTTCAAGGTCGCGCCGCCGACCCGCACGCGCTCCGTCGTGAAGAACCGCGCGCTCGCCGCGGCGTACGCGGGCGCGCACCGCTTCGGCGTCGAGGTCTTCGACCCGTCGACGAGCAACACGCTGATGGCCGCGCTGCTCGTGCACGACCTGCGCGCCGGCCGCCCCGCCCACGAGCATCCCTGGCAGGACGAGGCCGACGGCGCCGTGCACGGCGGCCTGTGGCGCGCCGCCTACGCGCCCCGCAGCGCGCTCGGCCTGGCGGCCGTCCTGGGCCTCGGCGCCGCGCGCGGCTGAACGCCGGGCCGGGCGGGGCACCACCCCGTGGTACCGTCCCGCCCGACGCCTCTGACGCATCTGCGCCGGCATCTCCTGGCCGACACGGCCCGCTGACCGTCCGTCCCACCGGGGCGCACGGTCCTCCCTGCCCGCGTTCATCCCGACCGTCAGAGGTCACCCCGTGCTCACCGCACTCCAGCAGTACCTGCGCACCGTCGCGGCCGACGGGCGCACCGTCCACCGCGTGGGCCCGTTCACGGCCTGCCTACACCCCGACACCGACCACGCCTACGCGAGCTACGCGCTGCCCGACGCCGGGTCCGAGCCGACCGCGGACGACGTCGCCGCCCTGCGCGCCGCCTTCGTCCGCGCCGACCGTACCCCGCGGCTCGAGTACCTGCCCGCCCTGGCTCCCGCGGTCGAGCCCGCGCTGCTCGCCGCCGGCTTCGTCGTCGAGGCGCGCCTGGCCCTCATGGCCTGCCCGGCCGGCGACCAGCGGTCGATCGCGCCGCCCGCCGGCGTGTCGCTGACCGCCGCCGAACCCGGCACCGCCACGGCGCGCGCTCGTCGCGATGCAGCACCGCGCGTTCGGGGAGGAGCCGGACGACGAGGAGATCGCGCGCGGCGCCGCCGCGCTGACCACGCCGGCCGTCGCCGCCCGGGGCGACGGCGAGGTCGTCGTCGGCGCCGGAGGGTGCCTGCCGGCGCACGACGGCGTCACCGAGCTGGTCGGCATCGCCGTCGCGGCGCCCCACCGCCGCCGCGGCATCGCCGCCGCGGTCACCGCCGACCTGCTCGCCCGCGCGTTCGCCGCCGGCGTCACGACCGCGATGCTGACCCCGGGGGACGAGGCCACCGGCCGCGTGTACGCGCGCGCCGGGTTCGCCGACGTCGGCGAGATGCTGCACCTGCGGGCCTGACCGTCCCACGGACGGGGCGCCGGCGACCGTCCCGGCACCCCTGCCCGTGGGCCCTCAGGCCGTCATGCCTTCGCCCGTCCGACCCGCGTGGCGCTCCTCGTGGAGCGCCTCCCAGGCGTCGGTCATGGCGGTGCGGTCGAGACTGAAGCCGTCCTGGGCGTAGGACACGCGCGCCTGGGTGAGGGACCAGGCGGCGGTGTCCTTGAACGTCTTCACGTGGCGACGCAGCTCCTTGGCGCGGCGCCGGTGGACGTCGCGCTCGTGGGGCTGCTCGGAGGGGTCGTCTGCGGCGCGTTCGCGGGCGCCGGCCGCTCGTTCGAGCTGCGCTGCCTGGTCGTACAGCAGCGCCGCGTTGGTCAGGTATCCCACGGTGTATAGCGTACGCGATGCCGAAGGCCCGCACGCCAGTCGAGGGTCTTCACGCGTGCATCGTACAAGCGGCGGGCACGACGCGCGCCTAGCCTGTCAACCGTTCGGTTGGCGGACCTGCCGCGCCGCAGACGCCTTCCCCCTCGCGCCCCGCCGGCGGGCCTGCGCCAACTGCGCGGCGCACCCCGCCGGCGGCCTACGCCAGCTGCGCGGCCCGCGCTCGCCCGCGGCCTACGCCAGCGCGGCGCGGGCCGCCGCGCGGCCGGCCTCGAGCGCCTCGCGGACGCGGCCGACATCGCGGTCCGTGCGGCTCGGCACCGGGGAGTCCGCCGGCGGGCGGATCGAGAGGATCGCCGGCGAGCCGGTCGGCGGCCCGTCGTGGCCGGCGAGGAAGCGCTCGTCGGCGCCCTCGCGGACGGCGCGCGAGGCGTACGCCTGCCCCACCGCCGGCGACAGGCGGTGCATGAGCCGGCCGACCAGCGCGCCGCCCAGCCCGTGCGGCGGCTGGGTGATGTCACCGGCCCGCCGCGAGCGCAGGACCAGGACGTGGGTGGCGCCCGAGCCGAGCGCCGCGCGGAAGGGGATGGCCGCCGACAGGCCGCCGTCGTAGTAGCGGCGGTCGCCGATCCGCACCGGCCCGCCGGCCAGCAGCGGCAGCGCGGCGGACGCCCGCAGCGCGCGCCGCAGCGACGCGGCGTCGTGGACGGTCGGGCGCAGGTCGACGGCCTCGCCCGAGGCGACGTCCGTGGCGATCGGGTGCAGCGTCGTGGGCTGGGCGAGCACGGCGTCGAAGATGCCGGGGCTCAGCTCCTCGTACCGCTCCTCCACGAGGGTCCGGATGTCGACCATCCGCCCGCCGCGCAGCACGCGCTTGGGATCGATGAGGGTGTGGACCAGGCGCGGGTCCCACCACGTCTGCGCGCCGTCCTCGACGCGGCCGGACACGAGCCACATGCCGTTCAGCGCCCCCGCCGAGGTGCCGTAGACCGCGTCGAACGCGCCGCCCAGGCCCAGCTCGTGGACGGCGAGCGCCATGCCGCCGGTCACCGCGCCGCGCATGCCGCCGCCCTCGACGACGAGGACGACGCGGGCGCCGGCGGGACGGTCGCGGAGCGCCGCGAGCACGGGATGGGGGGCCATGCCCGGATCCTGCCAGGCGGACCCGGCGGTCCGCCCCCCGGCCCTCGTGCCGGTCCCGGGAGACCACCGTCGCACCTCGCGCCCCTCGCCGGTCCGCGGATGCCGCCATCGTGATCCGGGGCCTGCCGATTCGGCACCGCCCGGCCCCCGCTGCGCGCCCGCCACGGGCGGACGGCGCACGCCCCGGCCGACCGTCGTCCGACGGTTGACGGTCCGTCCGCGACCCGACAAGCTCTCGCCGCGAGATCGGCCGCCGACGGCGGCCACACCGGTCGCCCGCGGGCGGCCCGACGGAAGGCGGCGCGTGTGACGGACGGGACGAACAGCGAGGCGGCGATCACGTCGTCTGGGGCGCCGCTCGACCCGCCGGCCCGCGAGCGCCGGCCCGCGATCGTCGCGGTCGACGACGAGCCCGGCGTCCTGGCGGCCGTGGCGCGCGACCTGCGTCGCGGATTCGGCGAGCACTACCGGATCGTCCGCGCGGGCTCGGGCGCCGAGGCGCTGGACCTGCTGCGCGAGCTGCGCACCCGCGGCGACCAGGTGGCCCTGCTCGTCGCCGACCAGCGGATGCCGGCGATGTCGGGCACGGACTACCTCGCGCGCGCGCGGGAGGTCGTCCCCGACGCCAAGCGCGTCCTGCTCACCGCCTACGCCGACACCGAGGCCGCGATCGCCGCGATCAACGACGTCGCGCTCGACTACTACCTGCTCAAGCCGTGGAGCCCGGCCGAGGAGAACCTCTTCCCCGTGGTCGCCGACCTCTTGGCGGCGTGGGAGGCCGGCGCGGCGCTCGAGGCCGGCGGCACGCGCATCATCGGCCACCGCTTCTCGCGCGAGACGCACGAGCTGCGCGACTTCCTGGCCCGCAACCGCATCCCGGCCCGCTGGCTGGACGTGGAGCGCGAGGGCGAGGCGCGCGAGCTGCTGACGGTCGCCGGCGTCACGACCGACGGGCTGCCCGTCGCGCTGCTCGAGGACGGCACGGTGCTCGAGCGTCCGACGGTGCTCGAGCTGGCCGACCGCCTGGGCGTGGCGAGCGAGCCGACGCAGGAGCACTACGACCTGGTGGTCGTCGGCGCCGGCCCCGCGGGCCTGGCCGCCGGCGTCTACGGCGCGTCCGAGGGCCTGCGCACCGTCGTCGTCGAGCGCGAGGCGCCCGGCGGGCAGGCCGGGCAGTCCAGCCGGATCGAGAACTACCTGGGCTTCCCCGTCGGGCTGTCGGGATCGGACCTGGCGCGCCGCGCGACCGACCAGGCGCGCCGCCTGGGCGCCGAGCTGCTGACGGTGCAGGACGTCGTCGGTCTGCGGGCCGAGGGCGCCGGCCGCGTCGTCGAGCTGTCCGGCGGACGCACCCTGTCGGCCAGCTGCGTCATCGTCGCCACCGGCGTCTCGTACCGCCAGCTCGACGCCCCCGGCTTCCAGGAGCACACGGGCGCCGGCATCTACTACGGCGCCGCGCTGACCGAGGCGCGCTCCTGCCGCGACCAGCACGTCGTCGTCATCGGCGGCGCCAACTCGGCCGGCCAGGCGGCGGTCTACTTCAGCGAGTACGCGCGCCAGGTGACGATGCTCGTCCGCGGGCCCAGCCTGGAGGCGTCGATGTCGCACTACCTCGTCGAGCGGCTCGAGGGGCTGGAGAACGTCGACGTCCGCACGCGCAGCCAGGCCGTCGAGGCGCAGGGCGAGGACGGGCGCCTGCGCCGCCTCGTCGTCCGCACGACGGCCGAGGACGGCGGCACGGAGGAGGCGCCGCTCGACGTCGACGCGTGCTTCGTCTTCATCGGCGCCCGGCCCCGCACGGACTGGCTCGACGGCGTCGTCGAGCGCGACGACCACGGGTTCCTGCTCGCCGGCCGCGACGCCGCCGAGCACGGCTGGCCGCTGCCGCGCGACCCGTTCCTGCTCGAGACGACGGTGCCGGGCGTGTTCGTCGCGGGCGACGTCCGCTCGCGCTCGATCAAGCGGGTCGCGAGCGCCGTCGGCGAGGGCTCGATGGCCGTCTCGTTCGTCCACCAGTACCTCGTCGACGCATGAGCGCCCCGCCGCTGACGCTCGACGAGCTGCGCGCGCTCGACCTGTTCGACGGGCTGACGGACGACGAGCTGGGCGAGTGGCTGGCCGTCTCGCGGGTGCGCGACGTCGCGCCGGGCGAGAAGCTGGCCGACACCACCGGCGTGCCGACGGGCGTCACGTTCCTGCTGACCGGCAGCGCCCGCGCCTACCTGGTGGACGGCGACCGCGCCGACCCGGTCAGCACCCACGAGGCGCCGACGTGGATCGGCGCGATCGCGGTGCTCACCGACCAGCCGTACGGCGTGCGGATGACCGCCGAGACCGGGATGCGGGTGGCCACGGTGACCGGGGCCGACTTCCGCCGCCTCGCCTTCGCCCATCCCCCGGTCCACTCCAAGGTCATCAACGCGATCGCCCCGGTCGTCTCGCGGCTGACGGCGATGGAGCAGGACCGCGAGCGCCTGGCGTCGCTCGGCACGATGGCGGCCGGGCTGGCGCACGAGCTGAACAACCCGGCCGCCGCGGCGCAGAGCGCGGCGACGCAGCTCGACGAGACGCTGCGGTCGGTCTCGAGCGCGCTCTCCCGCTTCGTGCACGCCGGGGTGGAGCGCGAGGCGGCGATGGGGCTCGTCGAGCTGCACGACCGGGCGATCGCGGTGGCCGAGAGCCGCACCGCGCTCGACGCCCTCGACGCCGCCGACGCCGAGGACGAGGTGCTCGACCTGCTCGAGGCGCGCGGCGTCGCCGAGGCGTGGCGCCACGCCGAGCCGCTCGCCCGCGCCGGCGTCGACGCCGCATGGATCGACCGCGCCGCCGCGCTCGCCGGCCCGGCGCTGGACGCCGCCGTCGCGTGGGTGGCCGCGGCGATCACCTCGCGCGCGCTCGTGTCCGAGGTGCGCGAGTCCGTCGGCCGCGTGTCCGAGCTCGTCGGCGCGGTGAAGTCGTACGCGTACCTCGACCACGGCGAGACCGTCGAGGTCGACCTGAACGAGGGCCTGGAGACGACGCTCGTCGTGCTGGGCCACAAGCTCCGCCACGCCGGGATCACCGTCGTGCGCGACTACGACCGCGAGCTGCCGAACGTGTCGGGCAGCGGGTCCGAGCTGAACCAGGTGTGGACGAACCTGATCGCCAACGCGATCGACGCGCTGGCCGAGGCGCGCCCCGACGGCGGCGGCACCATCACCGTCCGCACGTGCCGCGACGAGGGCTGCGCCGTCGTCGCGATCGAGGACGACGGCCCCGGCATCCCCGCCGACGTCCGCGACCGGATCTTCGACGCGTTCTTCACCACGAAGGAGGTCGGCCGCGGGACCGGGCTGGGCCTCTCGACCGCCTGGCGGATCGTCGCCGAGCGGCACGCCGGATCCCTGTCCGTCGACACGGAGCCCGGCCGCACCGTCTTCCACGTCCGCCTGCCCATCGGCGGCCGCTGACCCGGGAGTCCCCCATGGCCCGCTGCACCCACACCGACCACGTCCTCGTCACCGAGCTGCCGCCCGAGGTGGCGGGCTGCGAGGACTGCCTGCGCGTCGGCAGCCCCTGGCTGCACCTGCGCCTGTGCCTGGAGTGCGGGCACGTCGGCTGCTGCGACGACTCGCCCAACCGCCACGCCACCGCCCACGCGACCGGCACCGGCCACCCCATCGTCCGCTCGATCGAGCCGGGCGAGACGTGGTCCTGGTGCTACGTCGACCAGGTCGGCCTGGGCCTGCCGCAGGTGCACGGGCAGACGCGGATCCCGCCGTCGCCGCTGGGCGGCTGAGGGGGACGAGCGGCGGGGCGCGGGCCGGGGCGCGGGGTCGTGTGTCGGATCGCCGCGGCAGGGCGTGGGCGATTCGACACGTGATGCCGGCCGGCCGCGGTGCGGGGTCGTGTGTCGGATCGCCCCGGCAGGGCGTGGGTGATCCGGGACGCGTTGCCGGGCGGCTGCGGTGTGAGGTCGTGTGTCGGATCGCCGCGGCAGGAGGTGGGTGATCCGGAACGCAACGCCGCCCGCCGGCCGGCCCCCGGCGTTCGCCCCGCCAGCCACCGCCGGCTCGGCCCCGCAGACGGAACGCTCCCCGCCCCGCCCCGCCGCCCCCCGGCCGAACGACCACGTTCAACCACCACCAAACGTCGGGTCGACGAGAACGACCACGACCGACTACCGTCGACCACGCAGACCGTGACCGCCCGCACAGAGCGGCCGGGCTGCGGCCGCGCCCTCCGAGCGGCGCGGCGATCCCCCGAGGAGGTACGACGATGATGGACCGACGGAGCTTCACCAAGGGCACCGCCGCGGTGGCGGCCGGCGGCGCGCTGCTCGGCACGACTCCGGCCCGCGCCGCGACGCGCGAGCGCGGCCGGGACGACCGGATCGACCGGCGGGCCGTGGTCGCCCGGCACGCGGTCGTGCGGCGGAAGAGCGATCCCGAGACGCCGCTGCAGGTCGGCAACGGCCGGTTCGCCTTCGGCGCCGACGTCACAGGCCTGCAGACGTTCCAGGCCTACGCCACGCTCTCGGACTGGGGCTGGCACCGCGATCCGCTCCCCGCGGGCACGAAGCCCAGCGACTTCCAGGGCCAGACGTGGGACACCCACGGCCGTCCCGTCCGGTACGCGATGCCGGATCCCGCGCACCCCGCGATCTCGCAGTGGCTGATCGGCTCGCCGAACCGCGCCAACCTCGGGCGGGTCGGCCTGGTGCTGACCACGAAGGCGGGGCGCCCCGCCACCGAGGACGACCTCACCCACCGCGAGCAGCGGCTGGACCTGTGGACCGGCGTGCTCACCAGCACGTTCCGCCTGGACGGCGAGACCGTACGGGTCGAGACGTCGTGTCACCCGCACGTCGACGCGCTCGCGGTGCGGATCGACTCGCGGCTGATCGCCCAGGACCGCCTGCGGGTGTTCCTGGAGCTGCCGTACACGAGCGGCGAGAGCAGCAAGCTCAAGTTCGCGGCCCCCGCCGTCGGCGCCTACGACCGGCCGGACGCGCACGCGTCGACGCTCGGCCGCGTCGGGGACGGGCGCCGTAGCGCGCGGATCACGCACGCGATGGACGATCTGACGTACCACGTCGGCCTGCGCTGGCAGGCCGGCGGCACCGTCGCGCGGGACGGCGACGCGCGGCACCGCTACGTCGTCACCGGCACGGGCGCGAAGCTCCGCCTGACCGCCCTCTTCTCCCGCACCGCCGAGCGTGACGTGCCCGAGGCCGCCGCGGTCGCCCGGGCGTCGGCCGCGCGCTGGCCGCGGTTCTGGCGCTCGGGCGGCGCGATCGACCTGTCCGGCAGCCGGGACCGGCGCTGGAAGGAGCTCGAGCGCCGGATCGTGCTCAGCCAGTACCTGACCGCGGTCAACGGCGCCGGGTCCACCCCGCCGCAGGAGTCGGGGCTGGCGAACGACGGCTGGTACGGCAAGTTCCACATGGAGATGTACTGGTGGCACGGCGCGCACTTCGCGCTGTGGAACCGCTGGCCGCTGCTGCGCCGCAGCCTCGACGTCTACGACCGCTTCCTGCCGAAGGCCCGCGCGCTGGCGCGCGACCAGGGCTACCGCGGCGCCCGCTGGCCGAAGATGACCGATCCCAGCGGCGCCCAGGCGCCGGGCGAGATCAACGCCACCCTGATCTGGCAGCAGCCGCACCCGATCTTCTTCGCCGAGCTCGACCACCGCGCGCACCCGGGCCGGCGCACGCTGCTGCGCTGGCGGGACGTCGTCTTCGCGACCGCCGACTTCATGGCGTCGTTCGCCCACCGCGAGGACGGCGAGTACGTCCTCGGCCCGCCGCTCTACCCGGTGTCCGAGAACACGAAGCCGAAGGAGACGAAGAACCCGGCGTTCGAGCTCTCCTACTGGCGCTTCGGCCTGCGGCTGGCCCAGGAGTGGCGCCGGCGCCTGGGGATGAAGCCGCACCCGCGGTGGCAGCGCGTCCTGGACGGGCTGGCGCCGCTGCCCCAGGAGGACGGTCGCTACGTCCTGTACGAGGGCGTGCAGGACATGTGGTCGAAGTTCAACTTCGAGCACCCGGCGCTGACCGGCATCCTCGGCTGGCTGCCGGGCGACGGCGTGGACCCGAAGGTGGCGGCCCGCACGACCGACAAGATCGACGCGGTCTGGAAGCTCGACGAGATGTGGGGCTGGGACTTCCCGATGATGGCGATGAACGCCGCCCGCCTGGGCCGCCCCGAGCGCGCCGTCGAGCTGCTCCTGCACGACCAGTTCCGGTTCCGCGACAACGGGATGCCGACCGGTGGCAGCAGCGTGCCGGTCCCGTACTTCCCGGCGTCCGGCGGCCTGCTCTACGCGGTGGCGCTCATGGCCCGCGGGTGGGACGGCAGCGAGGGCCACGCCCCGGGCTTCCCGCGCGACTGGGACGTGAGGGTCGAGGGGCTCGACCGGGCGATCTGAGGGGCCGGGCGGGGTCCTGTGTCGGATCGTCGTCGCAGGGCGACGGTGATCCGACACGCGGGGGCGGCCGGGGGCGCGAGACCGGGTCCTGTGTCGGATCGTGGTCGGAGGGCGACGACGATCCGACACCCGGCGCCCGGCGCCGCCGGCCCTTCCAGGCGCCCCGCGCCCTACCGGCGCCGCAGTGCCCGCGGCAGCGGGCCCGGGTGGTCCGGGGCGATCCGCAGCGTGCGGATGACCGTCGCCAGCAGGTCGTAGTGGCCGACGAGGAAGAGCAGCTCGATCGCCTCCGCCTCGTCCAGGTGGGACCGCAGCAGCGACCAGGTGTCGTCGTCGAGGTCGCCGGCCAGGACGAGGTCCTCCGCGGCGAGGAGCAGCGCGCGGTCCCGGTCGTTCCAGCCCGGGGCGGCCGGGCCGGCGACGACGCGCAGCAGCTCGTCCTCCGTCAGCCCCGCATGGCGGCCCAGGCGCTCGTGGTGCTCCAGCTCGTACGTGGACCCGCGCAGGTGCGCGACGCGCAGGATCACCAGCTCGGTGTCGCGGCGGCGCAGGCGGCCCCGCGGCATCAGGCGCGCCGCGAAGCGCAGCCAGCCGCGGAACAGCCGCGGGTGGCGGGCGACCGTCGCGAACAGGTTGGGCCGCGCCGTGCCCATCGCCAGACCGAGCGCGCGGACGGTGACCGCGCCCCGCACGCCGATCGCGCGCACACCGCCGGGCGGGATCCGCGGCGGCAGCGCTGCCGCGGGGTCGCCCGTCACGGCGGGGCCCGGAACGTGGGGCGACGTGCCGGGGTCGCCGGCCACGGCGGGGCCCGGCCCGTCGGGCGACGCGCCGGGATCGCCGGCCGCCGCGGGGTCGGGAGCGTCGGGCGGCGAGCCGGTCATGGGCCGACGGTACCCGCCCGCGCCCCGCCCGACGCAGGCGCGCGCCGGACGCGACGCGCGGAGCCTCAGCGGCGGGGTCCCGAGACCTGCAGCCCCCGGGCGAATCGCGCCCCTCGCGCTCGCCGGCGCCACGCGTCGGGCGCGGCGGACCGGGCCGCGAGCGTTGCGAAACGCCGATACGGAGACGACACGACGGCGACGCGAGGCTGCGACCGGCCGGGCGCATCCTCCCGTCCATGGCCGCAGCGCCCACCGCGCCGGCCCCGATCTCCCCCGCACCCCGCACCGAGGACCCATCCCCATGCTGACCGCCCTGCTCCGTCACCCCCGCCGCCTGATCGCCACCCTGACGATGGTCCTCGCCGCCGCCGGCGTGGCCGTCGGCTCCGGCGCGACCTTCACCTCGAAGACCGCCAACGCCGCCAACACCTTCACCTCGGGCACCCTCCTGCAGAGCAACTCCAAGGACGGCGCCGCGGTCGTCACGGGCGCGAACCTCAAGCCCGGCGACACGAAGACCGGCGAGGTCACGATCAAGAACACCGGCACTCTCGCCGGCGACTTCAAGCTGGCGGAGACCAACGCGCAGAACGGCTTCTCCGCCGGCTCGCTCGCGCTGAAGATCGAGGACGTCACCGTCGCCTCCGCGCCGAAGACGGTCTACACCGGCGACCTCGGCGGCCTCGGCAGCAAGACGCTCGGCTCCTTCGCGGCCGGCGAGGCCCACACCTACCGCGTCACCGTCACGCTCGCCACGTCGGCGCCGAACGCCGACCAGGGCAAGAGCGCGACGAGCGACCTGGAGTGGACCGCCACCCCCACCGCCTGATCCTCCGCAGCACCCGCTGACGCGCCGCGCCCCGCCGACCCCGGCGGGGCGCTCTCGCGTTCCCGCGCGGCCGAACGCGGAAGGGACGCCCGAGGGCGCCCCTTCGTGGCCCCGGCCGCGGGGACGCGCGGTCGGAACAGGGCCGTGGCCGGCGAGGGCGACGGCCGGCCTCAGCCCTGCTGGGCGCCGCCGGCGACCGGCACGCCCTCGTCCTTCAGCGTCTGGTCGACCACGATGTCCCACGTCTGGTCGATCTTGCGGGCCATGGCCTCCTCGTCCGCGCGGATGGTCCGCGCGACCGCGGCAGTCTCGCCGTCGCCGGCGCGGTCGGCCAGGCGCTCGAGCAGCTGGTACGCGGCGATCTCGAGGTGCTCGGTCACGTACGCGTCGCGCATGTTCTTGCCCTCCTTGTCGCCGCGGAACAGGTCGACGAGCCCCTTGCCGAAGGCGCCGCCGAGGGCCTGCAGGTCCTTGCGGGTGGAGGCGCCCTTGCCGTGGGCGGCGAGCCGCTCCTCGAGCAGCTCGATGTGGCGGTCCGTCTCCTCGTGGTGGTGCTTGAGGTCCGCGAGGATCCGCTCGTCCTTCTGCGTGGAGATCATCGACTCCAGCATGCGCTTGACGTTGCGCTCCATCGCGTGGTTGTCCTCGATGTAGTCGACGAGCTTCCGCTCGACCTGATCGTCGGCCATGGTCTGGCTCCTTCCGGGGGTTCGGGGTGCCTGCTCGCGCATGGCTACCCGACGCCCCCGCGGACCATGCGCGTCCGGGCGGATCAGTCCTCGGCGGGGGTGAGCAGCCCGCGCTCGACGACCAGGTCGACGCCGAGCGTCTTGTAGCCCGCGTCCTCGAAGAGCACCGTCATCTGGTCCTCGCCGTAGCGCTGGACCACGCCGATCCCCCACTCGCCGTGACGCACGCGCGCCCCGACGGGGAACGGGCGCGGGGTGTCGTCGTCCTCGTCCACCCGGCCCTCGGCGCAGTTGTCGCAGGCCCCGCACGGCCCGTGGAACTCCTGGCCGAAGTACGACAGCAGCACCTCGCGCCGGCAGTCGCGCGTCTCGGCGTAGGTGCGCATCATCGCCAGGCGCGACTCCTCGTACTGGTGGCGCTGCTCGCCGGCCTCGGCGGCCTCCTCCACGGCCTGCTCGATGTCGTCCGGCGTCGCGAGCGGCTGCACCTCGCCGTCGGGCAGCACGTCCACGGCCCCGGCGTCCTCCAGGCGGCTGATCGCGGTGGTCACGCGCGAGGCGGTCATGTCGAGCTCCTCGACGATCCGCGCCGGGTCGACGGCGTCGCCGTACGACGTCACCGCGGTGGCGACGCGCTCGATCTCGTCGGCCTCGACCTGCCCGCCGCCCGCCTGGAACTTGCGCAGCCCCAGGTCCTGCGGCCGGTAGAAGAGGACCGCCTGCGCGGGCTCGCCGTCGCGGCCGGCGCGGCCGACCTCCTGCAGGTACGAGTCCAGCGACGCGGACGGGGAGTGGTGCAGCACGAAGCGCACGTTGGGCTTGTCGACGCCCATCCCGAAGGCGATCGTCGCGACGACGACGCGGATCTCGTCGTCCACGAACGCGCGCAGGACCTCCTCGCGCTCGCCCTTCGGCATGCCCCCGTGGTAGTGGCGGGCGTCGACGCCGCGGCGGCGCAGCTCCTCCGCCATCTCCTCGGCCGCGCGGCGGGTGGCGACGTAGACCAGGCCGGCGCCGTCGGTCGCCTCGACCGTCTCGAGCAGCGCGTCGTCCTTCGCCCGCTCCTCCTCGAAGCGGTGCACCTCGAGCCACAGCTCGGGACGGTCGAAGTCGCCGACGACGATCGCCGGGTCCTCCATGTGCAGCCGCTCGATGATCTCCTCGCGCACCGGCGGGGCGGCCGTGGCGGTGAGCGCCAGCACCGGCAGGCCCTGCGGCCCGCGGTCGCCGGCCAGTGCGGTGCGGGCGGCGCCCATCCGCAGGTAGTCCGGGCGGAAGTCGTGCCCCCACTCCGAGATGCAGTGCGCCTCGTCGACGACGAACAGCGCCGGGCCGGTGGCGGCCAGCTCGCCGAGGACCTCCTCGTTGGCCAGCTGCTCGGGCGCGAGCAGGACGAAGCGGGTGCGGCCGTCGCCGAGCGCCTCGAGCGCCTCGCGGCGCTGCCGGGCGCCCATCTGCGAGTTGAGGGTGACGGCCAGGTCCGCGTCGCCCGACACCTCGGCCAGCCCCTCCACCTGGTCCTGCTGCAGCGCGATGAGCGGCGAGACGACGATCGTCGGCCCGTCGGCCTTCAGCCCGGCCAGCTGGTAGATCGCGGACTTGCCCGACCCGGTGGCCATGACCGCGAGCGTGTCGCGGCCGGCCAGGACGGCGTCCAGCGCCTCGCGCTGCTCGGGACGCAGCTCCTCGATGCCGAGGACGTCGCGGGCCAGGTCGTCGACGGAGGCGGTCACCGGGCATCCGTACCCACGCCGCGGGACGAGCAATCCCGCGCCCGCCGCGCGGCGCGTCAGCCCTCCCCACGCCAGCGGAGCACCTCGAGCGCCACGGCGACCTCGAGCGCGGACTCCCGGAGCGGCCGAGGCAGCAGCGCCTCGGCCCGAGCGATCCGGCCGACGACGGTGTTGCGGTGCGCGAAGAGCGCCTCCGCCGTGCGGGTGGCGTTCCAGCCGTGCCGCAGGTACGTGCGGAGCGTCTCGCGCAGCGACGCCGCCGCGCCGGCCAGCTCGCCCAGCGCGCCGGCGACGAGCGCGTCCGCGGCGTCCTCGTCGTGCGTGACCAGCGCGACGACCTCGACGTCGCGGTGGCGCACCACGCGCGCCGCCGAGCCCAGTCGTGCCACGAGCCGCTGCGCCACGAGCGCCTGTCGGTGGCTGCGGCGGAAGCCCTCCACGCCCGGGCCGCGCTCGCCCAGCGCCAGCCGCACGCCCGGGGTGCCGGCCAGCGCGGCCTCGAGCGCGGCGGGGTCCGGGTCGTGCCGCGCGGCCGCCCAGACCCACGTGGCGGCGCTGCTCGACGACACCGCGAGCGGCCGCGCCGCCCCGACCGCGTCGGCGAGGGCCTGCGCCGCCTGCGCGAGGGCGCCGGCCGGGGCGCCCGACGCGTCGCTCCACGCGATCGCCGCGACGTGCGTGCCCTCCAGCTCGTAGGCCAGCCGCCGCGACGCCCGCGCCGGGTCGACGGGGGCGCCCTCGAGCACGAGCGTGGCCATCTCCAGGCGCTCGGCGCTCGTCCCGCGCGTCAGGTCGGCGCGCTCGCGGGCGATCCGCTCGTACGTCGCCGCCATCGTCGCGTCGACGAACGCGAAGATCGAGCGCGCCGAGACGGCGAGCAGCTCGTGCAGCACCGCGGCGTCGTCCGTGAGCGAGAACGCCATCTCCATCCACGCCTGCCAGGCGGCGTTCTGGCCGGCGCGGTACGGCTCGAGGGCGCGGCCGTCGAGGCCGCGGCGCACCAGGTCGCGCGCCAGCGTCATGGCCTCGGGCCCCGTGTGCGCCGGCACCGGCGCCCCGGGATCGCGCACGTTCGCCGCGGCCCAGTGGACGATCGTCTCGCGGTTGGCCCGGCGGAACGTCGCGAGCAGGACGGGGTCCTCGGCCACGGCGACGTCGTGCTCGGCCAGGCTCGCGTCGTCGACGCGCGCGAACATCTCCTCGGTCGCCGACGTGAGGATCCGCTCCGCGCCCTCGCGCAGCAGCGCGAGGGCGCGGTCGGACGCGGCGGGCGTGGACACCGGCGCAGCCTACCCCGGCCGGCAGTGCAGATGCACCCGTACGCGCCGCGACCGTCCCCCGGCGACCCGCCGACGCTGTGCACTCTGCCCATTCCGGGCGCGAACGCTGGCGGCCGCGCCCTTGGCGGACCGCCCCGATCGGAGGATCGTCACCGAGACCGTCCACGACCGTGATCGCCATGCCGCCCACCTCCGCCCCGCCCGTTCCCGAGACCGACACCACGCACGTCGACGTGCTCATCGTCGGCGCCGGCGTGTCCGGCATCGGCGCCGCCTACCACGTGCAGGACAAGCTGCCCGGCCGCTCCTACGCGATCCTCGAGGCCCGCGAGGACCTCGGCGGCACCTGGGACCTGTTCCGCTACCCCGGCATCCGCTCGGACTCCGACCTGCACACCTTCGGCTTCGCGTTCCGGCCCTGGACGGGCGAGAAGGCGATCGCCGACGGGCCGTCGATCCTGCGGTACATCCGCGACACCGCCGCGCAGTACGGCATCGACCGCCACATCCGCTACGGCCTGCGCGTCGTCCGCGCGGAGTGGTCGAGCGCCACCGCGCTGTGGACCGTCGACGCCGTGCGTCCCGCCACGGGCGAGACCGTCCGCACCACGGCGCGCTGGCTCTTCTGCGCCAGCGGCTACTACCGCTACGACCAGGGCTACACGCCCGACATCCCCGGGCTGGACGACTTCGCCGGCCCCGTCGTGCACCCGCAGCTGTGGCCCGAGGACCTGGACTACGACGGCAAGCGCGTCGTGGTGATCGGGTCCGGCGCGACCGCCGTGACGCTCGTCCCGGCGATGACGGACCGCGCCGCGCACGTGACGATGCTCCAGCGCTCGCCCACGTACGTCCTGCCCGTGCCGGAGCAGGACGCCGTGGCCAACCGGCTGCAGCGCCTGCTCGGCGAGAAGCGCGGCTACGCGGCCGCGCGCTGGAAGAACATCCTCAAGCAGCGCGGGATCTACGCCTTCGCGCAGCGCTTCCCGCAGGCGTCGCGCAAGCTCATCCGCTGGGTCAACGCCAAGCAGCTCGAGGGCTCGGGCGTCGACGTGGACGTGCACTTCAACCCGAAGTACGACCCGTGGGACCAGCGCCTGTGCGCCGTGCCCAACGCCGACCTGTTCCGCGTCCTGCGGTCGGGCAAGGCGTCCGTGGTGACGGACCACATCGACCGGGTGACGGAGACGGGCGTGCGGCTGCGCTCCGGGAAGGAGCTGCCCGCGGACGTCCTCATCACCGCCACCGGCCTGGACGTCCTGACCTTCGGCGGCATCGAGACGGTCGTCGACAGCCGCGAGGTGCACCTGCCCGACACCGTCGCCTACAAGGGCTGCATGCTCTCGGGCGTCCCGAACTTCGTCTTCGCCATCGGCTACACGAACTCGTCGTGGACGCTGAAGGTCGACCTGGTCGCGGAGTACCTGTGCCGGCTGATGGCGCACACCGCGGCGCAGGGCGACGACGCCGCGGTGCCCGAGGTGCCGGACGAGGAGATGGAGCTGCGGCCCTTCCTCGACTTCCAGGCCGGGTACGTCGTGCGCGCCCTGGACCGCCTGCCGAAGCAGGGGACGCAGGAGCCGTGGTTCCTGGCGATGGACTACTTCAAGGACGCCCGCTACCTGCGCCGCGGCCCGGTCGCCGACGCGCCGATGCGGTTCTTCGCCGCCGGCGCCGCCGCGGCGCCCGCCTCGCCGGCCGCCGAGGTCCGCGCGTGAGCGCGCTCCGCGGCAAGGTCTGCGTCGTCACCGGCGCCGGCTCGGGCATCGGCCGGGCCCTGGCGCACGCGCTCGTGGCCCGCGGCGCCCGCGCGGTCGCGATCTCGGACGTCGTCGAGCCGAACCTGGAGCGCGTCGCGGGCGAGCTGCGCGGCCGGGGCGCCGAGATCCACGCCGCGCGCCTGGACGTCGCCGACCGCGCCGCCGTGGCCGCGTACGCGCGCGACGTCGCCGCGCACTTCGGCGTCGTGCACCAGCTGTACAACAACGCCGGCGTGGCGGGCGGGTCGCGGACGACGCTCGACGCCGACTACGAGGACTACGAGCGCGTCCTCGCGATCAACCTGTGGGGCGTCGTCCACGGCACGCTCGAGTTCCTGCCGCACCTGGTGGCGTCCGGCGACGGCCACCTGATCAACGTCTCCAGCCTGAACGGCTACCTGGCCCAGCCGCAGCTCGGGTCGTACTGCACCGCGAAGTTCGCGGTCCGCGGGTTCACCGAGACGGTGCGCAGCGAGATGCTCCGCGACCGCAAGCCGGTGCGCGTGACCGTCGTGCACCCCGGCGGCGTGCGCACCGACATCGCCACGAACGCCCTGCGCCACGGCACCGAGCGCGAGGGCCGCGAGCCCACCGCCGCCGAGCAGGCGCGCGCGAAGCTGTACAACGAGAAGCTGCTGAAGCTGCCGGCCGACGACGCGGCGCGGATCGTCCTGGACGGCGTGGAGAAGAACCGCCCGCGCGTGCGGGTGGGCAGCGACGCGAAGGCGGTCGACCTGCTCGTCCGCCTGCTGCCGGCGCAGGCTCCGCGCCTGGCGGCGCTGCTGGACCGCCGGCTGGTGCGCTGAGCGGCCGCTGCCCCTTGACCCCACGCGCCACGCGGCTACAGTCCCGGCCATGGGCGCGTGGGGCCCCGGCCACCTCGAGAACGACGACGCCGCCGACTGGCTCGCGGACTTCGAGGAGGAGCCGACCGTCGCGATGGTGACGGCCGCGCTCGAGGCCGTCGTGGAGGAGCGCGGGTTCGTCGACGCGCCGCTCGCGTGCGAGGCGTTGGCGGCGTGCGAGGCGATCGCCGCCGCGGTCGGGCACCCGGTCGCCGACGGGACCGCCGCGCCCGACGGCGCGCCGTCGGGCGACGGCCCGGCCGGCGGGGCGCTGCCCGCCCGCGCCGGCGAGGACCACGTCGAGCGGCTCGTGCGCCTGACGGCGGACCTGCCCGAACTCGTGGACCAGGTGCCGCTGGCGCTCCGCGCGCTGCCGGTCGTCGTCGACGCCGGACGCAGCGAGCTCGCGCAGCTGTGGGCCGAGGCGGACGCCGACGACGGGCGGTCGGGCGACATCGGCTGGCTGCTGGCCGTGATGGACGTCCGCGAGCGCCTGCAGCGCGTCCCGGGTCACGGCGACTGACCCCGCCGCGCGCGCGGCCGGCGCAGGCGGCATCATGCCGTCGTCCCGATGTCCGTCCCGTTCCCGCGCGTGCTCCGGGAGGAGCCCCAGTTCCGCCTGCTCTTCACCGGCCAGGCGCTGTCCGTCGTGGGCGACCGCATCACGACGATCGCCCTGCCGTTCGCGACGCTGCACATCGGCGGCGACGCCTCCGACGTCGGGCTCGTCGCCGCCGCGCTGACCGTCCCGTTCCTGCTCTTCGCGCTGCTGGGCGGCGTGTGGGCGGACCGTCTGCCGCGCCACCGGCTCATGCTCGGATCGGACGTCGTGCGGCTGGTCGTGCAGCTCGTCGCGGCGGGGCTGCTGCTCGGGGGCGTCGCCGAAGTCTGGCACCTCGTCGTCCTGATGGCGATCTTCGGCACCGCGGACGCGTTCTTCCAGCCGGCGATGGTCGGGCTGATGCCCAGCCTGGTCCGGCCCGAGCTGCTGCAGGACGCCAACGCGCTGCGGTCGCTCACGATGTCCACGGGGCAGATCGCGGGGCCGGCGATCGGGGGCGTCCTCGTCGCCGCGCTGGGCCCCGGCGGCGCGCTCGCCGTCGACGCCGCCACGTTCGCGGTCAGCTGCACCGCGCTCGCGCTCCTGCGGCCGCGCACGGTGGCGCGCGACGTGGAGCCGGCGGCGCCGAACGCCCTGGCCGAGCTGCGCGCCGGCTTCCGCGAGGTGTGGAGCCGCGGGTGGGTGCGCGGCTTCCTGCTGCTGATGGTCGTCTACCACGTCGTCGTGCTGCCGGCGATCTTCGTCCTGGGGCCGGTGCTGGCCGACGCCGAGTACGGCGGGGCGTCGTCGTGGGCGCTCGTCAGCGTGGCGTTCGGCCTGGGCGCCGTCGTCGGCGACCTCCTGGTGCTGCGCTTCCGCCCGTCCCGCCCGCTGCTCGTCGCAGGCGTCGCGTTCGTCGTCGCGTCGTGCCAAGCCGCGATCCTGGGGTCGGGCCTGCCGATCGAGGGGATCGCGGCGCTCGAGGCCGTCACCGGGGCGGCGGTGTCGATCGGCTACACGCTGTGGGAGCTGAGCCTGCAGGAGCACATCCCCGAGGCCTCGCTGTCGCGGGTGTCGTCGTACGACTACCTCGTCACGGTCGGGCTGATGCCCGTCGGCCTGACGGTGGCGGGGCCGCTGTCGGACCTGATCGGCCTGCACGAGCTGCTGGCGATCCAGACCGTCGTGGCGATCCCGATCGCGCTGCTGGTGCTGGCGAGCCCCGCGGTGCGGGGGCTGCGCCGGAAGGCGCCCGCGGCCGGGGACGCGGCCGCGGGCGCCGCGGGCTAGGCGGACGGACGGGCCGCGCCGGCCGCCCGTCGTCCGCCGCGCCGCCCCTACGCCGGCGGGGCGTAGAGCTGCAGGTCGTTGCCCTCGGAGTCCTTGAACGGGGCGATCTTGCCCCACGGGTGGTCGGACAGGTCGCCCGAGAAGGCGACGCCCTTGTCGCGCAGCTGCGCGACGGCGTCCTCGATGGCGCCGTCGACGCCGAAGGCGATGACCGCGCCGCCGCTGCCGGCCGGGGTCTCGTCCTTGCCGGCGTTCAGGCCGATGCGCTGGTCGCCGGCCGTCACCTCGGCCCACTTGCCCTCGTGGTCGACGACCTCCAGGCCCAGGGTGTCGCGGTAGAAGCCGACGGCACGGTCCATGTCGTCGACGGGGAGCCACACGGTCTCGATCTTGCTGATCACGGGTTCGATCGCCTCTCGCGTTCGGGGTGTGCCGTGCCGCTACCCGGCTCCGGCGGCGCCAACCGTCCGCGTGCCGGTCACTCCCCGGACCCGGGCTTCGTCTGCCGCGCCTGCATCCGCGCGGTCAGCGTCTCGGGCAGCAGCTTGCCGCCGAGCGCCTGGGCCGTGTTCTGCGGCGCGCCCGCGACGACGTGGTCGTCGCCGCGCATCATCGCGTCGAAGCCCTCGCGCGCCACCTGCGCGGGATCGTCCTTCCGGCCCTGGGCCAGCTTCGTGTCCTCCATGCCCGCGCGGGCGAAGAACGCCGTGTCCGTCGGCCCGGGCTGCAGCGCCGTCACGGTGACGCCGGAGTCCTGCAGCTCGACGCGGATGCCCTCCGCGAAGAAGTGGACGAACGCCTTCGACGCGGCGTAGGTGGCCTGGTACGGGCCCGGGGCCGCGGCGGCGATCGACGAGGTGAAGAGGATCCGGCCGGCGCCCCGCTGCACCATGTCGGGCAGCAGCTCGCGCGCGACGTGCACGGGGTGGCGCACGTTCAGGTCGACCAGCCGCAGGTGGTCCTGCAGCTCGTTGTCGCGCGCGAACTCGCCGCCCACGCCGACCCCGGCGTTCAGCACCAGCGCGTCGACGGGCCGGCCCAGGCCGCGGACCTCGTCCACCAGCCGCTCGCAGCCGGCGACGGTCGCCAGGTCGACCTGGACGGCGCGGGCGTGGGTGCCCAGGCGCTGCAGGTCCTGCGCGATCGCCTCGATCCGCTCGTCCTCCGCCGCGACGACCAGGTCGAACCGCTCGCGCGCCAGCACCCGCGCCAGCTCGAGGCCGATGCCCGACGACGCGCCGGTGACGACCGCGAGCGGTCGCGGCGCCCCCGCCGCCTGCTCCGCGATCCCGTGCGACGTGTGACCCGTGCTCATGCGCCGGCCGGTGCCCTCGGCCGGATCGGGCCAAACGCGCGGGGGTCACGCGGGCGGCGCGGCGTCGGCGGCCGGGACGCCGGCCGCGGCCCACACGGCGGCGGCGCGCCCCGCGGCGCCCGGCGGCAGCGCCCCCGTCTGGCGCGGCGCGCCGGGGCGGACGACGGGGCGGACGCCCCCGACGGCGCGCCGCGCCGCGCGGTCCCGGGGCACCGGCCCGCACGGGCGCGGGGCGCCGAGCAGCGCCGCCAGGCCGGCGCCGGGAGCGGGTGCGGGGCGGCGGAGCGGCAGCGCGGAGAGCATGGGCAGCAGTCTGCGCGGCACCGGACGGTCCCACCATGGGGAATCCCCCCGGGCCCGTCCCCGACGATCCCCCGGGGCGGGCGACCGCATCCCCCGTGCCCTCGGGGCGCCGGACGGCGTGCGTTAGCGTCGATCGCATGGACGTCGTGATCGTCGGAGGCCACGGGAAGATCGCCCGCCACCTGGGGCGGCTGCTCGCCCAGCGGGGCGACACCGCCCGCGGCATCATCCGCAACCCGGACCACGCGGACGACCTGCGCGCGGACGGCATCGAGCCCGTCGTCGCGGACCTGGAGGCCGAGGAGACGACGGGCGAGTCGCTCGCCGGCGCGTTCCGCGGCGCGAGCGCGGCCGTCTTCGCCGCGGGGGCCGGCCCGGGCAGCGGCAAGGAGCGCAAGTGGACCGTGGACCACGGGGCGGCGGTGAAGACCGTCGACGCCTGCCGGCACGCGGGGATCGACCGCATCGTCGTCGTCTCCGCGATGGGCCTGGACGGGCCGCCGCGCACCGACGACGAGGTCTACGTCGAGTACCACAAGGCCAAGGCGCAGGCCGACCAGGACGTGCGCGAGAGCGGCCTGCACTACACGATCGTGCGGCCCGGGATGCTGACCGACGAGGACGGCCACGGCCGCATCCACGCCGCCCGCCAGGTCGACCGCGGGCCGATCCCGCGCGCCGACGTCGCCGCCACGCTGCTCGCCGTGCTCGACGACCCGTCGACCGTCCACTGCACGTTCGAGGTGGTCGGCGGCCCGGACGAGATCGCCGCGGCCATCGCGACGGTGTCGTCCAAGGACGGGGTGCGCGAGACGGGCGCCGCCGACGCCGAGTAGCGGCCCGCCGGCCCGCGCCTAGGCGCGGGCCGGTCCGCCGTCCGGCCGGACGAACTCCGGCTGGTCCAGCACCCGCAGCCACGTGCCGTCGGCCTGGCGGCGGGCCACCTGCGCCCGGGCCCCGGAGCCGTCGGCCGGCGGGGTCGAGGTCAGCGCCAGCTCGCCGCTGACGAGCGTCGGCAGCGGCGGCTCGGGCGCGAACCGCGGCCGGTGGGCCAGGACGTCCTCCCACAGCGCCCGGATCGCCGCGCGACCGACGGTGGTGCGGCCCGGCGGGTACGCCATCACGGCGTCCTCCTCGTACAGCGCCGCGAGGCCCTCGGCGTCGCCGGCGTTCGCCCGCTCCACGAACAGGCGGGTCAGGTCCTCGGGGCGGCGCGCGACCTCGCGCCGCGTCGCCCCGGTGTGCGTCGTGGTGCTCATGCACGCAGCGTCCCGTCCCGACCACCAGAAGTCCAACAGCTGGTCCTGCTGCGAACTAGAATCGGCAGTCATGGACCTGCGGCAGCTGGAGTACCTGGTCGCGGTCGTCGACGAGGCGAGCTTCACGCGGGCCGCCGCGCGCGTCCACATCAGCCAGTCGGGCGTGAGCGCCCAGGTGCGGCAGCTCGAGCGCGAGCTGGGGGCCGAGCTGATCGACCGCTCGGGGCGGACGGCGCGGCCGACCGCGGCGGGACGCGCCGCCCTGGAGCCCGCGCGGGCGGCGCTCGCCGCCGCGGCCGCGGTCCGCCGGGCGGTCGACGACGTGACCGGCGTCGTCCGCGGCCGCCTGGCGCTGGGGATGGTGAGCGGCTGCACCATCACGCCGCTGTTCGACGCGCTCGCGAGGTTCCGCGCCGCGCATCCCGGCGTCGAGGTGGCGCTGCGCGAGGACGACTCCGACGCCCTGCTGGCCGCGCTCCGCGCCGGCGCCCTGGACGTGGCGCTCGTCGGCACCGCGGACGAGCCGCTCGACGGCGTGGCGTCGCACGTGGTGCTGCGCGAGCCGCTCGTGGTCGCCGTGCCGACCGCGCATCCGCTCGCCGGTCGCCGGTCGCTGGCCCCGGGCGAGCTGGTCGGCCACCCGCTCGTGGCCCTGCCGCGCGGGACGGGCATCCGGACGGTGCTCGACCGGGCGGCAGCGGCGGCGGACGTCCGGCTGGCGCCGGAGCTCGAGGCCAGCGCGCCCGACGCGATCCTCGACCTGGCCGAGCGGGGCCTGGGCGCGGCTGTCGTCAGCGCGTCGATGCTCGCCGGCCGCGAGCGGCTGCGGGGGATCCCGCTGGCCGGGTCGCCGACGCTCGCCGCGCTGGCGCTCGCGTGGCGGCCGGCCGCGGCGCCGGCGGCCGCGCGGTTCGTGGCGCTCGCCCGGGACGCGTTCGGGGACTAGACCCCGGTCCAGCCGAGGATCAGCTGCGCCGTCTCGACCGGCACGTCGAGCTGCGGCGCGTGGCCCACGTCGTCGAGCTCGACCCAGTCCGCGTGCCACAGCTCGCGGCGCAGCCGTGCGGCCGCGGCGGGCCACGGCAGGATCTGGTCCTCGCGGCCCCAGACGACGCGGACGGGACAGGCGATCGCCGCCAGGTCGACCTCGTAGGGGTCCGTCGCCGCGAAGCGCAGCATCCGCCCGGCGTCGCAGCGCGCGATGCCGACCATCTGGTGGGCCAGCAGCTCGGCCGGCAGGTGCTCGTAGGCCACCGTCGTGCTGGCCGTCGCGCGCCGTCGCCCGGCGGGGGTGGCCATCAGAGTCTCGGCCTGGCCGGCGCCCGCGCGGACGGCGGCGTGCAGCCGCTCCTGCTCCGCGAGCGTGTCGGCCAGCACCGCCGAGCCCCCGCCCCAGCCGCCCGCGGGCGAGAGCGCCACGACCGACCGCGCCCGGCCGCGCGCGGCGAGCTGCAGCGCCAGGAACCCGCCGAGCGAGTTGCCGGCGACGTGCGCGGTCTCGATCCCGGCGGCGTCCATCGCGGCCTCGACCGCCGCGACCGTCGACGTCGCGGTCAGCCGCGCCGGCAGCGGCGGGCCGCCGGCGTGGCCCGGCAGCGTCAGCGCGAGCACGTCGTGCCGGCGCTCCAGGGCGGGCAGCACGAGCTCCCACGTGCGCCAGGTGTCCAGGAAGCCGTGCAGCAGCAGGAGCGGCGGCCCGGAGCCGCCGCGGTGCTGCGGCGTGAACGCGTAGGACGCGGCGGGCGGGCTCAGGCCTCCTCGCCCTCCTCGACCTGCTGGATCTGGGCCAGCAGCTCGGGCAGCACGTCGTAGAAGATCTCGACCTGGTCGTCGGGCACGTCGACGGACACGCCCTCGAAGTGCGTGTGGTCGCCGTGCTCGCGGATGCGCGGCGAGACCGTGGCGCCGGCGATGACGAAGAACGGCGCGTAGGAGAAGTAGGGCAGCCCCTCGAACTCCTCGGGCTCGAGGCCGCTGGCCTCGAGGATCTGGAGGAACCGATCCTCGAACTGGGCCTCGTCGAGGGTGATGGACGCCACCTGGGTCATGCCGACAGTGTGGCAGGGGCCGCGGGCGACGCCCTGGGCGGCGGCTACGCCTCGGCGGCGCGCCGGTCCGGCGCCGGGGTGCCGCCGCGACGGGCCCGGCGGGCGGCGGGACGGGCGGGCGCCGCCAGCCGCACCTCGCGGCGCAGCAGGGCGCTGGCGTCGTCGATGTCGAGGCCCATCCGCACGGCGGGCCCGTAGCGCGTGGGCACGGTCCGGCGGCCCTTGAAGCCCATGCGGGCGTAGAAGCCGACGGACTCCGACGCCGACACGACCTCGATCCGCGCCGCCCCGCGCCGCACGGCCTCGGCCCGGGCGTCGACGATCAGCAGGCGCCCGACGCCCGCGCCCTGCGCGTCGGGGTCGACGAACAGCCCGTCGAGCTCGCAGACGCCGTGGTGCGGGCCGAGCAGGAGGGAGAACCCGAGGAGCTCGCCCGCCTCGCTCTCCGCCACGCGGACGATGCCGGCGCGCAGCTGGGCGACGGGCACGGCGAAGACGCGGTCCGGGAGCCCCCGGCGCACCGCCCCGGACCCGCGCGAGGCGCGGCGCTCCAGCCACTCCAGGGCGCGCCCCTCGTCGACCCGCGCCGTCCTGATCCCCGCGATCTCCTCCACCCCCCGCACGTACCCGCTGGGGGTGCGGCCCATGCACGCGCGCGAGAGAATGGGGCGGATGGACGCCGACGCCTTCCGCGCCCTGCTCGCCGCGCACCCCGCGGTGGCGATCGTGCCGTTCCACGGTCGGCCCGGCGTGCGGTGCGTGCGCGTCGCCGACGCGCTGCGCCTGGTCCGGGACGCCGGCGAGGACGCGGACGAGGCGGCCGTCGACGCCCTCGTCGCCGCGCTGGGCGGCACGCGGCTGCTGCTCGTCGACCCGGCGGGGCAGGACGACGCCGCGGTCCGCCCGGCGGGACGGGGCCGTCGACGGGGCCGCGAGCGCCCGGCTCCACGGCCCCGTCGGTCGGGACCGCCGCTCGAGGACCTGGCGGTGTACGAGCTGCCGGCCCGGGTCCTCGGCCTGCGCTGACGGCGAGGACGCCGTGCCCGTGGCGGGTGCGCCATGGTGCGGGCATGACGCCGATCGAGACCGCCACGGACGCGGACGTCGAGCCCGTCGCCGGGACGCTGGCCGCCGCGTTCGCCGCCTACCCGTGGACGACCTGGACCGTCGCTGCGGACGACCATGCCCGACGCGTCCGCGACCTGCAGGCGCTGTACCTGCGCGGCGTCGGCCTGCCGCAGGGCCGCGTGCACGTCACCCCGGCCCGTGACGGCGCGGCCGTCTGGCTGCCGCCCGACGTCGCCCCGCCGGCCGACGAGGGGTTCGGTGCCGCGCTCGTGGCGGCGCACGGCGACCGCTGGGACGCCGCGCTGGCCGCGGAGGGCGTCCTCGATCCCGTGCGTCCGGACGCGCCGCACTGGACGCTCGCCACCCTCGGCGTCCACCCCGAGTCCGCCGGCCGCGGGCTCGGCACCGCCCTGCTGCGCGCCGGGCTCGAGGCGCTCGACGCCGCGGGCGAGCCGGCGTGGCTCGAGACCTCCGACCCCCGCAACGTCCGGCTGTACGAGCGCGTCGGCTTCGCGACGACGTTCGTCGTCGAGCTGCCGGACGGCGGTCCGACCGTGTGGGGCATGCGGCGCCCGGCCTGAGCGCCCCGGAGAGCGGCGGTGCGCCAACGATCGTCGGCCGCCACTACGATGCGCCGCGTGACGCCGCCGTCCTCCGGCCGCTGGCTGCGCGCCGCCCTGCTCGTGCTCGTCGCCGCCCTGCTCGCGGCTCCGGCGGCGCGGGCGGCGGTCGACGACGACGAGATCCCCTCCCGCCCCGAGCTGTACGCGAAGGCCCTGCGGAAGGACCCGGTGTACGTGAGCCCGTCGGCCGTGCGGGCCGTCCCGCCGGCCGACCTGCGCCGCCTGCGCCGGGCGGTCGCGGCGATGCCCTACCGGACGTACGTGCTGGTGGTGCCGCGCTTCTGGGGCGAGCCGGGCATGGTCGGTTCCGACGGCCTGATCGTCCAGACGCAGGACCGCCTCGGACGCCGTGGGCTCTTCGTCACGGTCGACCCCGACGGCTCGACCCTGACGGCCAAGGCCATCGAGGTGCGCGTGAAGGGCCAGGATGGACGGGCGCAGTTCGCCGCCCGGAATGCCGTCGGGCGCGACGCCTCCGTGGCGACCACCGCCATCGCGGCGCTCGACTACCTGCGCACGGGCCGCGGCGACCCGGCGTACCACGCGGAGCGCTCGTCGTACTCCTCGACGGACGCCCGCGACGTGGTGCCGTGGGTGATGATGGGCGTCGGAGCGCTCCTCGCGTTCGCGGTGCCCCTGGCCGTCTGGTGGCGTCGCGAGCGGCACCGGCGCGGTCCCCGGCCCGCGAAGCACCGGCGGCCGCGGCGCGACCCGCTGTCCGCCCCGTCGCGCGGCGAGGCGCGCCGCGAGGCGCTCGAAGCCATCGCGGCGCTCGCGAAGGAGCTCGACCGGACGGACGCCCCGCCCACCGAGGCGCTGCGCGCGTACGACGCGGCGTCGCACGTGGCCGCCGGCCGCCGGCCGGAGGTCGTCGACTGGGTGGGAGCGCAGGCCCTCGCCCAGCGGGGCCTCGCGACGCTGCACGGCCGGCCCGCCACGCCGTGCTTCTTCGACCCCCGTCACGGTGCGGGGAACCACCCGACGCGCTGGCGGCGGGGCGGCGAGGAGGTCCGCATCCCGACCTGCCGCGCCTGTGCGAAGGCGCTGCGCGACGACGAGCCGCCGGCCGTCCTCGCGGACGACGGACGTCCGTACTGGGAGCGCGACACGGTCTGGGCCACCACGGGCTTCGGCGCCATCGAGGACCGCGTCGCCGACGTGGTCCTGGCCGGTCCGGGAGGACGGCGATGAACCCCCGCGCCCTCGCGACGGCCCTCGTGCTCGCGATCCTCGCGGCGCTCGCCGCCGCCGTCCCGGCGCAGGCCGACCGCCTCGACGACGCCGCGGCCGGCCTGCGCCAGAGCCCGCTCTACGTCGATCCCGAGCTCGGCTGGACGCTCGACGCCGCGGAGCGCCAGGAGATCGTCCGCACGCTCCGCACCGCCGACGTCCCGATCCTGCTGGCCGTCCTGCCACGGCTCGACGCCGACGAGTCCGGCGGCGACGAGGACCGGACCATCCGCGGGCTGCAGGACCGGCTGCGCCGTGACGCGGTCTACGTGCTCTCGGACGAGCGGGGCGACCTCGAGCTGCGGTCGATGGGGATCCCGCGCTACCCCGGCGTGCCCTACGACGTGCTGTCGGCGGGGGTGGACGAGCGCCCCGGCGCCCTCAACGGGCTCGTCGGGCGCGTCGGCGAGGTCGTCCGCCACGTCGTCGCCGGCGAGCCCGCCGAGCCGCGCGGCCCCGTCGACGACCTCGAGCCCCTGCGCCCGGCGAACGAGCCGTACCGGGCCTCGTCCGGCGGCGGCTCCGGACTGTCGTTCGGCGGCGACGTCGTCGCGCCGTTCGTCGTCGGGGCGGTCCTCGGTCTCACGGTCGTCGCGATCGTCATCGCCGCGATGAGCGGCGTCCGGGCCGCCAAGCGGGGCCCCGATGCGTAGCGTGCCGGGCGTGCCGCAGCGCCTGCCGCTCGTCCTCGCCCTCCTCGTCGGCGTCCTCGCCGCCCTGGCCCCCACCGCGTCCGCCGCGGTCGACACCGCGAAGGTCGCCCGTGCGCTGGAGCGCGACGGCGTGTACGTCGATCCCCTGTTCCGGGACGTCGTCAGCCCCCGGCAGGAGCGGACGTTCGCCCGCCTCGCCGGCGAGGCGTCGCCGCGGACGTACATCGCGCTCGTTCCGTTGGAGCGGGGTGATCGCTTCGACGGGGACCCCCAGAAGCTCGCCACGGCGCTGCAGGGCCGGCTGGGCCCGAAGGCCGGCGCGGCCGTCTACCTGCTGCGCTCCAGCAACGGCGGCCTGCGCGCGCAGGACTACTCGACCGGCAGGTTCGCCTACCCGACGAAGGCGTCGCAGGCCGAGCGCGTGGCGCAGTACGAGGACGTCGACGGCGAACAGCCCGAATGGAACGTGCGCGAGCTGCTCCAGCGCTACTTCGCCGTCCTGAAGCAGCCGAACCTGGCGCAGCGGGCCGAGAAGGCGAAGGGCGGCGACGACGACGCGGACTACGACCGTCCCGCGGGTGGCCGCGGCACCTCGGAAGGATCCCCCGTCGGCGACGGCGGCGCGCCCGTCCTGGCGCTGGTCCTGGTCGCCGTCTTGGTGCTGGCCGCCGTCGTGGGGCTCCTGGCCCGCCGGCGCGGCGCCCGGCACGCCGACGACGCGATGCCCGTCCTGCCCGACCGCGTCTTCGAGCACGCCCGCGCCGCCCAGCGCTCCGGCCTGCGCCTGGACGCCGAGACCGAGCTGCTGCAGCTGTCCGAGCTGCTCGACGCCCAGGCGGTCCCGAACCGCGAGGCGGCGCAGGACGCCTACCAGCGGGCGCTCGACGGCTACACGGCGGCGCGCCGGACGCTGAACGGGACGGACCGCATCGTCGACGTCGTCGGGGTGCTCGTCCTCGTCGACATGGCCCGGGCCGAGCTGGCGCGCGCGAAGGACCTGGACGCGGGACGCAAGCCGCGGGTGCGCAAGGCGCTCTGCTTCTTCGACCCGCTGCACGGCCGCGCGAAGCGCACCGTCGGCTGGGAGCGCGGGCTGCAGGTGCCCGTCTGCGCGGAGTGCGCCGCGGCGATGAGCGGCCGCGGCCAGCTCGACCCGCTGCGCGACGGCGACCGGCCGTACTTCGAGGCGGACACGGTGTGGGCGCGGACCGGCTTCGGCGCGTTCGACGACGACCTGATCGGCCGCGTCTCGCGGGGCGAGTGAGCGCGCGCCGGGCGGCGCGGCGCAGCGCCGGCCCGTCGGGCGAGCGCGGGGGCACGCGGCGGCCCGCCGGACGGACGACGCGGACCCGTCGTAGCCTGCGTGCGGATGACCGCGCTCGAGATCGCCCCGTTCCCGACCGCCGGCCGCGTGCACCGCGCGGCGCTGCGGGTGGGGCCCGGCGCGACGACGCCCCCGGGCCGGGCGCGGCTGGACGCCGTCGTCGACTGGCTGCAGCAGGTCGCGTACGAGGACGTCGTCGACGCCGGCCTGGAGGGCGAGTCGCTCTGGGTCGTCCGGCGCACGCAGGTCGTGGCGCGGCGCTTCCCCGTCTTCGGCGAGCGCCTCGAGCTGCGGACCGCGGCCAGCGGCACGGGGCCCCTGGTCACCGAGCGCCGCACGAGCATCGCGGGCGAGCGCGGCGCCGCCGTCGAGGCCGCGGCGCTGTGGGTGCCGCTCGACCCCGCGACGCTGCGTCCGCGCCGCACCGAGGCCGTCGAGGCGGTCTACGGCGCCTCGGCCGCCGGCCGCCGCGTGAAGGCCCGCCTGCGCCATCCCACCCCGCCCGACGACGCCGTCGCGGTCGACTGGCGCTTCGACCGGGCCGACCTGGACGTCGCCGGCCACGTGAACAACGCCGCGTACTGGCGGGCGCTCGAGGAGGAGCTGGGCGAGCACCCCGCCGACGCGCCGCTCGCCGTCGAGGTGGAGCACCCGGCCCCCGCGTTCGCCGGCCCCGCGCGGCTGCTGCGCGCCGGCGACCGCCGCTGGCTCGTGGGCGCGGACGGCACCGTCCACGCCTCCGCGCTGCTCGTCGCGGGCGCCTAGGCCCGGGGCGGCAGCGCCTCGACGGTCGCCGGCACGCCGGCCGCGCCCACCCGCACGGCGTCCTCCGGCGCCGCCTCGGTGCGCAGCAGCGCCAGGGCGGCGGGCGCGCCGTCCGGCGCCACGACGGCCGTGCCGACGCGCCCGACCTCGCGGTCCCCGGCGACCACCGCGTCCCCCGCGGCCACGGGCGCCTGCGGACGCAGCCGACGCAGCGCCCGGTGGACGGTGCCGCTGCGCTGCTGCCGCAGCACGGTCTGCAGGCCTGGGTAGGTGCCGGCGTCCGTGGCGACGAGCGCCGGGACGATGCCCGCCTCGGCCGGCAGCGTCCGCTCGTCGACGTCGACGCCGAACCGGGGCACGCCGTCCTGCACCCGCAGCAGGTCGTGCAGCCCGGCGTCGGCGACGGGGACCCCCGCGGCGTGCAGGGCCCGGCCGAGCGCCTCGCCGTGGTCGGCCGCCACCCGCAGGTCCGCGCCGCGCGGCGTCGCGATCGCCTGCGCCCAGACGCCGCCCACGCGCACGACGCGGTGCGCGTGCACGGGCAGCTCGCCCGGCAGGCCGGCCGCCTGCCGCGCCTGCGGCCCGACGACGGCGACCGTGACGAGCGCCGGCGTCTCGAGGACGACGTCCCAGCCGACGGTGCCGCGGCGCAGCGCGGCGAGCCGCTCGTCGTGGCCGGCCGCGTCGGCGTCCAGCACCAGACCCTCCGGACCGTGCAGCGCGCGCAGGATCCCGAGCAGCGTGCCCTTCGGCGCCAGCAGCGCGGCGCCGAGCCCCTCCCCCGGCGCCAGCCCGGACACGGGGCGCGTCAGGTGCGCGTCCAGGTACGGGCCCGCGTCGCGGCCGCCCACCACGACGTGCGAGCGCGGCGGCACCGGCACGGCGACGGCCGCGGTCCGCGTCCGCTCCAGGGCGTCGGCGAGCCCCAGGGGTCCGCCGTGGGGTGCTGCGGGCAGGTCGGGCGCCATCGGGGCTCCTTCGGTCGGGGGCTTCGCGGGACCGTGGCCCCGTCCGCATCATCGCCCCTGCGGCCCGGCCCGCGGCCCGTCCCCGCAGGCCGGCGCGCCCGCCCGCGTATCGTCGGTCCCATGGAGCTCGAGATCTGGTCCGACGTGGCCTGCCCCTTCTGCTACATCGGCAAGCGGCAGATCGAGGCCGCGCTGGAGCGCTTCGACCACCGGGACGACGTGCAGGTCCGCTGGCGCTCGTTCCAGCTGGACCCGACGACGCCGAAGGTCGTCGACGGCACGATCGACGAGCTGCTGGCGACGAAGTACGGGCGCTCCGTCGAGGAGGCGCACGAGATGAACGCCCGCGTGATCGGGATGGCCGAGGGCGTCGGCCTGCGCTACGACTTCGACGCGCTGAAGCCGAGCAACACGTACGACGCGCACCGCGTGATCCAGCTCGCCCGCGAGCGCGGCGTGCAGGACGCGGTGAAGGAGCGGCTGCTGCGCGGCTACTTCGTCGAGGGCGAGCGGCTGAGCGACCACGCCACGCTCGCCCGCCTGGCCGGCGACGCCGGGCTGGAC
This sequence comes from Patulibacter sp. SYSU D01012, assembly GCF_017916475.1. Classification (GTDB taxonomy): domain Bacteria; phylum Actinomycetota; class Thermoleophilia; order Solirubrobacterales; family Solirubrobacteraceae; genus Patulibacter. Next base: position 858,428 of record NZ_JAFMTB010000001.1, on the reverse strand, counting down.
GCCGCCGAGGTGGCGGGCGTCCTGGCGGACGAGCGCGCCTACGCCGCCGACGTCGACGCCGACCTGGAGCTGGCCCGCGAGTTCGGCCTGTCCGGCGTGCCGTCCTTCGTGATCGACCGCCGCTACCTCGTCACGGGCGCCCAGCCGGCCGACGCGCTGCTCTCCGCGCTCGACCAGGCGTGGGCGGAGCGCCAGCCGGCCTAGCGGCGCAGCGGCGGCGCCTGCAGGTAGCGCCGCATCCGCCGCGCGAACGCCTCCGGCTTCTCCGCGTAGACGCGGCGGCCGCGCGCCCGGGCGTCGGCCAGCAGCTCGGCGCGCTGCTCCGCGACGAGCGGCAGCAGCGCGTCCGTGTCGAGCGGCACCCCGGCCGCCGGGCCCCGCGGGTCGCGCAGCAGCGCGTCGAGCTCGCTCAGGTCGTGGTCGTCGCCGAGCACCTGCGAGAGCGCCTTGGCCTCCTTCGCCTGCACGTCGAGCAGCTCGGGCCACGCGTCGCCGAGCAGCTCCTGCTGGTACCACAGGTCCTTCACGCGCTTGCGCCAGTCGTGCAGCCGCTCGGCCGTCGGCTCGGCGTCCGCCGCCGCGAACGCCAGGCGGCCGCGCTCGTACGTCCGCGCGATGCCGGCCACGAGCGCCGCGCGCTCCTGCACGTCGAGCGCCCCCTTCGCCACCCGCGCGTCGATCCGGCGCAGCTCCTCGACCGCGGCCGACGTCTCCTCCTCGCCCGTGGGGATGCGCGCGACGAGCGCCTCGCGCAGCCGGTCGAACGTCGCCCCGGGGACCTGCCCGGCGAAGCGCGCGTGCAGGCGGTCGAGCGTCTCGACCATCGCCGCGGCCTCGCGGCGGGCGCCGAGCGAGCGGGCGACCTCGCGGAGCGCGGCGCTCTCGCGGCGGTAGCGCTTCTTCGGCACGCCCGCGCGCAGCAGGCGGACGAGCGAGCGGGTGCGCTTGAGGTCCTTGCGCGCCTCGTGGACGGCGGTGGCGTGGTCACCGGAGCGCCGGCCGGACAGCTCGTCGATCACGCGCTCCAGGCGCTCCCGGGTGACGCGGCGGGTGGAGTCGGCGACGGGGCGCTCGAGGTCGAGGCGGAAGCTCACGGACGGGATCCTCGGTCGGGGTCACCGCACTCGTACCCGTCGCTCGGGCCGTCCACCCGCACCGTTCCCTTGTGTACAGGTGAACAGCGAATGGACATCCGTCGAGGACGAGGGCGCTTTACGCGCGACACTCTAGGCTGACGCGCGTGCGTGTTCCACCGTCCATCGGCCGGGACGACCTGCCCGGCGCCCTGCGACTGCCCGGGCATCCGTCGTGGGACGCGGCGCGCTCAGCGTTCAACCTGGCCGTCGACCAGCGGCCGGCCGCGGTGCTCATGGCGTCCGGCCCGGGCGGCGTCGTCGAGGCCATCGCCTACGCGCGCGAGCACGGGCTCCGCGTGGCCGCGCAGAGCACCGGGCACGGCGCCGCGCCGATGGGGCCGCTCGACCGCACGCTGCTCGTCCGCACCGCCGGCATGTCCGCCGTCCGCGTGGACCCCGTCGCCCGCGTGGCCCACGTCGGGGCCGGAGTCACCTGGGCCCAGGTGCAGACCGCGCTCGCCCCCCACGGCCTGGCCGCACTGGCGGGCACGTCGGCCACGGTCGGCGTCGCCGGCTACGTCCTCGGCGGCGGCGTGGGCTGGCTCGCCCGCCGCCACGGACTGGCGTCCTCGTCCCTGCGCGCCGCCGACGTGGTGACCGCCGCCGGCGAGCGGCTGCGCGTCGACGTCGCGTCGCAGCCCGCCCTGCTGTGGGCGCTCCGCGGCGGCGGGGGGTCGTTCGCGCTCGTCACGGCGCTCGAGCTCGACCTCTTCCCGGTGTCGACGGTGCAGGGCGGCGTGCTCTTCTGGCCCCTGGACCGGGCGCCCGAGGTGCTGCGCGCCTGGCGCGACTGGACGACCGACCTGCCGGACGACCTGACGTCGGTGGGGCGGCTGCTGCGCCTACCGCCGGCGCCCGAGCTGCCCGAGCCGCTGCGCGGCCAGGACGTCGTGGCCGTCGAGATCGCCGACCTGGGGGCGGCCGAGGACGCCGACGCGCGCGTCGCCCCGCTGCGGGCGCTCGCGCCGTTCGTCGACACCTTCGGTCCGATGCCGGCGACCGCGCTGCACGACCTGCACATGGACCCGCCCGTCGCCGTCCCCGCCGCCGGCGACCACCTGCTGCTGCGGGACCTGCCGGACGAGGCGCTCGACGCGCTCGTCGCGGCCGCGGGCGCCGGATCCGGGTCGCCGCTGCTCTCCGCCGAGCTGCGGCACCTGGGCGGCGCGCTCGCCCGGCCCGTCGACGGCGCGCTGGACCGCATCGACGCGGCCTACGCCCTCTACGCCGTCGGGATGACGGGCCACCCGGACGCCACCACGGCGGTGGCGTCGCACCTGGCGGCGCTGCGGACGGCGATGACGCCGTGGTCCACCGGGCGCGAGCTGCTGACGTTCAGCGAGCAGCCCACGGGGCCGCAGAACCTGTTCGCCCCGGAGGCGTTCCGGCGCCTGCAGGCGGTCAAGGCCGCGTACGACCCCGACGGCCTGCTGCGCGGCAACCACGACGTGGTCGCCGCGCGCTGACGCGGGCCGGCTAGGCCGCGACGTCGTCCGGCGCGGCGTCCTGCTGCGCGCGGCGGTACTTCGCGGCGGTGCGGGCGCGGCCGGGGATCGCGATCGGCGCGCGCTCCCGGATCTCCTCCATCAGCCGCGTCACGAAGGCGCCCGGCGCCTCGCCCGGGGCCATCGGGCCGCCGGCGGGCGGGAAGAAGTCGATCTCGATCCGCGGCCGCTTCGGGGCGCGGACGACGTCGACGGTGCCGCGCGTGGCGACGCAGACGACCGCGGCCTCGGGGACCGCCGCCGCCAGCCGCCCGACGCCGCTGCGGGGGCGCAGGTAGCCGCCGCGCGAGATCGTGCCCTCGGGGAAGACGCCGATGCACGCGCCGCCGCGCAGCTCGGCGATCGCGGTGTCGAGCGCGTGGACGTCGCCCTTGCCGCGCTCGATCGGGATCTGCCCCATCCCGTCGAGGACCTTCGCCAGCGGCTTCGTCTTCCACAGGCTCGACTTGGCGAGCGCGCGGATCTGCCGCACCGGCAGCCCGGCGACGCCGATGGCCACCGGGTCCCAGTACGAGTCGTGGTTGCCGACGACGAGCAGCGGCCCCTCCGGCGGCAGGTGCTCCAGGCCGGTGACGCGCAGGCGCCCCCACCACGAGATCGTCGGCGTGCACGCCGCCATCGCGGCGCGGTACGTCGGCGTGATGCGCTCGACCCGGCGGGGGAGCGGCGCGGAGGACGTGCGGCGGGCGGACACGGCCCGCATCATGCCAGCGGCGGGGCGCCCTGGGACGCCCCGCCGCCGCGGGTACCGCGTGGGCCGGGGCGCCTGCGCGCCCCGGCGGGCTCAGTGGGCCATGACGGGCTCGGCGTCCGCGTCGCGCTCGACGACGCCGGAGCGGAGCAGCAGCCCGACGATCACGGCGCCGACGGCGATGATCGCGGCGGCCCACCAGAAGGCCGTGATGTAGCCGTGCATCGGGCCCTCGACGGCGAGCTTCGGCCCCAGGGCGCGGTTGCTCTCCGTGAAGCTCGTGACCGAGCTCGTGAAGATCGTCGACAGCAGCGCCGTCCCGATCGAGCCGCCGACCTGCTGCACCGTGTTGACCATCGCGGAGCCGACGCCGGCGTCCGCGCGGCCCAGACCGGTCGTCGCGGTCTCCATGCCGGGAGCGAACACGAGGCCCAGGCCGACGCCGAGCACGAGCAGGCCGGGCAGCACGCCCGTCAGGTAGCTCGAGTCCACGTCGAGCTGCGCGAAGAGCACCATGCCCAGGGCGGCCAGGACCATGCCGAGCGTCATCAGGATGCGCGGCCCGAAGCGGCCGAGCAGCACGACGGTCGCCGTGGTGGCGGTCCCCATGATCGCGAAGTTCATCGGCAGGAACGCCAGGCCCGTCTTCACCGGCGAGTACCCGCGGGTCTGCTGCAGGTAGTACGTCAGGAACAGGAACACCCCGAACATGCCGATGCCGACGATCGCGAAGGCCATGTACGAGCCGCCGCGGTTGCGGTCGGTGACGACGCGCAGCGGCAGCAGCGGGTGCTCGACGCGCAGCTCGATCAGGACGAACGCGACGACGAGGACGACCGCGACGACCAGGCAGACGATGGTCAGCGGGGCGGTCCAGCTGTCGGTCTCGGCGTTCGAGAAGCCGTAGACGAGCGCGAACAGGCCGAGCGTGATCGACAGCGTGCCCGGGATGTCGAGCTTCGTCCGGTGGCCCTGCGTGCCGCCGTGCAGCAGCGTCATCGCGCCGAGCGCGGCGGGGACGGCGAAGACGAGGTTGACGTACAGGCACCAGCGCCACGACAGGTACTCGGTCAGCAGGCCGCCGAGCAGCAGGCCGATGCCGGCGCCCGCGCCCGCGATGGCGCCGAACACGCCGAACGCCTTGCCGCGCTCCTCCGGGTTGGTGAACGTCGTCGTCAGCAGCGACAGCGCCGCCGGGGCGAGGAGCGCGCCGAACACGCCCTGCAGGGCGCGCGCGACGACGAGGACGCCGAACGAGCCGGCGGCGCCGCCCAGCGCGGACGCCAGGGCGAAGCCGATCAGGCCGGTGATGAAGACGGGCTTGCGACCGACGAGGTCGCCGATGCGGCCGCCGAGGAGCAGGAGCGAGCCGAACGCCAGGGCGTAGGCCGTGATGATCCACTGCCGGCTCTCGTCCGTGAACCCGAGGCTCTCCTGCGCGGAGGGCAGGGCGATGTTCACGATCGTCGCGTCGAGGACGACCATGAGCTGGGCGAGGCCGAGCACGGCGAGGATGAGCCAGCGGCGCTCGTGGTGTGGGTCGGCGTGCGCGGCCGACGGGGCGGGTGTAGCCATGGGTCCTTCTGCGGAGGGAGGGAGACTGCGGAGGTTCCGGCGCGGCCCCGGGGGAAGGCGCGCAACAGGGCAGCCTAGCAAAGTGGAGACCGCCTCTCCGAATGGAGACGATCGCTCCGATTCTGTGACCGTCCGGTAAAATCGCCCCATGGCGACGACGCCCCAGGCGGCCGCGACCACCCGGGACCGCCCCCTGCGCCGGGACGCCGAGCGCAACCGTCGCCGCATCCTCGACGCCGCCGCCGCGCTCTTCGCCGAGAAGGGCCTCGGCGTCGGGCTCGACGAGATCGCCCACCGCGCCGAGGTGGGCGTCGGCACCGTCTACCGGCGCTTCCCCGACAAGGACGACCTGATCGACGCGCTGTTCGAGCGCAAGATCGACGAGATGGTCGCCCTGGGCGAGGCCGCCCTCGCCCAGGAGGACCCGTGGGAGGGCCTGCGGTCGTTCCTCGAGGGCGCGCTCGCGGCGCAGGCGCGCGACCGCGGCCTGGGCGACCTGCTGCTCGGCCGCCCCGACGGCCCGTCGTGCGTCCCGCGGGGACGCGACCGCATCGAGCCGCTGATCGTCCGGCTCGTCGCCCGGGCGCAGCGGGCCGGCGCCCTGCGCGCCGACGTCGAGCCGACCGACCTGGCGCTCGTCCAGGTCATGGTCGGCGCCGTCGCCGACGGCACGCGCGACGTCGCCCCCGACGCCTGGCGGCGCACGCTCGGCCTGGTCCTGGACGGCCTGCGCCCGGCGCGCGAGGCGCCGTCCCCCCTGGACGCCCCCGCGGTGTCGCGCGAGGACCTCGTGCGCGTGCTCGCGCGGCGGCGTCCCGGTCGCTGACCCCCGGCCGGCCCGGCCCTAGCGGCGCGGCCGCCAGACGCGGAAGACGTCGACCTGGATCTGCCGCTGGCGGTGGCTGCCCGGGAAGACCGGCCCGGCCCCCGTGACGATCTGCCCCGGCCGCGGATCGCGGCGCGGCCGCAGGCTCGCGCGGACGTCGAAGATCGTGATGCCCGGCGCGGTGACCCCGCCGCCGTAGGCGACGACGTGCAGGTCGCCGTCGCCGTCCGGGTCGTGCGACTCGATCGCCAGGACGCGCCCCCGCACGGCGCGGCACCCGAGCGCGGAGGGCGTCGGGGTGGGGCAGGTGGCGTCCCACGACCGCGGCGGCGCGGACGGCGCGGCGGGCGTCGCCCGGGGGCGACGCGGCGCGGGCGCGGCGGCGCGGGCCGTGGTCGCGGCCCGCGCGGCGGGGGCCGCGGCGGTCGTGGCGTCCCCGCCGCCGCAGCCGGCGACGACGACCGCCGCGGCCAGCGGCAGGAGGGCGGGCCGGGCGCGCATCGCTCCATGCTGCCCGATGCGCCCCACGCCCGTCGCCCGCGCCGCCGGTCCGTCGGGGATGATGGGCGCGATGCCGCCGATGGTCGACCCCGCCGCGACGTTCCGCCGCGCCTTCGAGATCTTCCGCGCCCACTTCGCGGTGCTCTACCCGGCGGCGCTCGTGTTCGCGCTCGTCGACGCGATGGTGAGCTTCGCCGTGCGCGACCAGGCGGAGCTGCTGCCCGCGACGCTCGCGCTGTCGCTCGTGCTCAACGCGATCTTCCAGGGGATGGTCGTCGAGCTCGTGCGCGACGTCCGCGACGGCGAGGCGGACGTCAGCGTCGGCCAGCTCTTCCGCGGCATCTCGCCCGTGGCGGGCCGTCTGGTGGCGGTCGCCCTGGTCAGCGGCATCGCGATGGGCATCGGGTTCGTGCTGCTCGTCGTGCCGGGGCTCATCCTGATGACGATCTGGGCCGTCGCGGCGCCGGTCGTCGTGATGGAGCGCACCGGCGCGTTCGCGTCCCTGGACCGCAGCCGCGAGCTCGTCCGCGGCCACGGCTGGCAGGTGTTCCTGACCCTGCTGCTGATGCTCCTCTTCACCCTGGGCGTCGGCTTCGTGGCCGGCCTGGTGGCCCTCGGCGCCGGCCAGGTGGCCGGGTCGTTCATCGAGGTGCTGCTCGTCGCGCTGGTCACCCCGGTGACGGCCCTCGTCGCCGGCGTCCTGTACCTGCGGCTGCTCGAGATCCGGGACGGCCGGGCCGAGGTGCCGCGCGGGTACGCCGCCGGCGGCGAGTAGCCGCGCCGCCGACGCGGACGACGGGCCGGGCGGCGCGCGAGGGGCCTCAGCGGTCGATCGAGGACATGTCGGGGTAGCGCTCGCCCGCGGCCTCGCCGGCGCCCGCCAGGCGCGCCAGGTCGTCGCCGGTCAGCCGCACGTCGAGCGCGCCGACGTTCTGCTCCAGGTACGTCCGGCGCTTCGTGCCGGGGATCGGCACGACGTCGTCGCCCTGGGCGTGCACCCACGCGAGCGCGGTCTGCGCCGCGGTGGCGTCCTTCTCGGCGGCGATCGCGTCGATCGTCTCGACGATGCCGACGTTCTGCGCCAGGTTGTCGCCCTGCAGGCGCGGCTGGTGGCGGCGGAAGTCGTCGTCGGCGAGGTCGTCGAGCGTGCGGATCGTGCCGGTCAGGAAGCCGCGGCCGAGCGGGCTGTAGGGGACGAAGCCGATGCCGAGGTCGCGCAGCGCCGGCAGGATCTCCGCCTCGGGCCCGCGCTCCCAGATCGAGTACTCGGTCTGCAGCGCCGAGATCGGGTGGACGGCGTGGGCGCGGCGGATCGTGGCGACGGACGCCTCGGACAGGCCCAGGTACCGCACCTTGCCGGCCTGGACCAGCTCGGCCATGGCGCCGACGGTCTCCTCGATCGGCGTCTTCGGGTCGACGCGGTGCTGGTAGTACAGGTCGATGTGGTCGACGCCCAGGCGCCGCAGCGACGCGTCGCAGGCGGAGCGCACGTAGTCGGGCGAGCCGTCGATGCCGCGGAAGCCGGCGTTCTCGGGGTCGCGGACGTTGCCGAACTTCGTGGCCAGCACGACCTGGTCCCGGCGGTCCGCGATGGCGCGGCCGACGAGCTCCTCGTTCGCTCCGACGCCGTACATGTCGGCGGTGTCGAGCAGCGTCACGCCGAGCTCGAGGGCCCGGTGGATCGTCGCGATCGACTCCGCGTCGTCGGTCTGGCCGTAGAACTCGGACATGCCCATGCAGCCGAGGCCCTGCTGGGAGACGACGAGCCCTTCCGAGCCCAGAGCGGTGGTCTTCATGCGGAGGTCCTCTCGCGGTAGATGGCGATCTTGCGGTCGACGGCCTCGAGGTTGCGTCGCATCTCGTCCAGCTCGCGCAGGACGTGCTCGCGGTGCGCCTCGAGGAGCGCGAGGCGCTCGGCCTCGTTGCCCTCACCCGCCCGCGCCAGCGCCGCGTACTCGCGCAGGGTGCGGATCGGCATGCCGGTGCGCCGCAGGTGCGTGAGCATGCGGATCCACCCCAGGTCGCGGTCGCTGTAGCGCCGATGGCTGGACGCGGCCCGGTCGACGGGCCCGAGCATCAGGCCCTCGCGCTCGTAGTAGCGCAGGGTGTGCGCCGACAGGCCCGTCTCGAGGGCGGCGTCGGAGATCGTGCGGGGTGCGGAGGAGGTCGTCGCCACACCGGCGACGATAGGACTTCGAGCGCACTCCAAGTCAAGGCCCGGATGCGACGTCCGAAAACGGCTAGCGCTGCGGAGACCCCGGCGGCACTCTCGTTGCTCCCACAACCACCGAGAGGAGCACCATGCTGTCCACCGATCTCACCGGCACCACCGCGGTCGTCACGGGTGCCGGCCGCGGCATCGGCCTGGCCGTCGTCCGGGCGCTCGCCGGCTGCGGCGCCACCGTCGTCGCCGGCACCCGCACCGTCACCCCCGAGCTGGGGGCCGCCACCCCGCACGCCCTCGCGCTCGACCTGGCGTCGGCGGAGGGCCCCGGCCGGCTCGTCGCCCACGCGCTCGACGTGAGCGGCGGCGTCGACCTGCTGGTCAACAACGTCGGCGGCAACCCCGCGCCGCTCGGCGGGTTCCTCGCCACCACCGACGAGGACTGGCAGACCGTCCTGGACCTGAACCTGCTGTCGACGGTGCGCGCCACGCGCGCGGCGCTGCCGTCGCTGCAGCAGCGCGGCGGCGCGATCGTCAACGTCGCCTCGACGAACGCGCGGCTGGGGATGGGCCCCGTCGTGGCCTACGGCGCCGCGAAGGCCGCGGTGCTCAGCCTGGGGAAGGCGCTGGCCGACGAGTTCGGCCCGGCCGGGGTGCGGGTCAACACGATCTCGCCGGGGCCGGTGCTGACGCCGATGTGGACGGCCGACGGGTCGCCGGGCGCGACGATGACCGCCGCGATGGGCATCGGCCGGGACGAGATCGACGCGCGCGTGCCCGCCGCGCTGGGCATGACGACGTCCTCGATGGTCGCGCCGGAGGAGGTCGCGGCCCTCGTCGTGGCGCTCGCCTCGGACGCGCTGCCGAGCATGCGCGGCGCCGAGCTGGTGCTCGACGGCGGCCTGCTCAAGGCGCTCTGACGCGCGGGCCCGCGGGGCGCGTCGCGCCCCGCGGGCCGGCCGCTCAGGCCAGCGTGGCCTTCAGCGCGATCTCGACGCTGCCCCGCAGCGCGTTCGAGACCGGGCAGCCCTTCTCGGCCTCGCCGGCCAGGCGCTCGAACGTCGCCTGGTCCAGGCCGGGGACGTCGCCGGTGACCGTGATCTCGGAGCGGGTGATGGCGAACCCCTCGCCCGCCTTGTCGAGCGTCACGCGCACGTCGACGTCCAGCTGGGACGGCGGCGTGTCGTGCTGCGTCAGGACGTTCGAGAACGCCATCGCGTAGCAGCTGGAGTGCGCCGCGGCGATGAGCTCCTCGGGGTTGGTCTGCGTCCGGTCGGCCTCGTCCGTGCGCTTCGTGAGGCTGACGGGGAACGGGCCGCCGGCGCCCGAGCTGACGAGGGTCAGCGTGCCCCCGCCCTCGGCGGCGGTCCCCTGCCACTCGGTGCTGGCCTTGCGGAATGCGACGGGCATTCGGTCCTCCTGCGGTCGTGGTGGCCCTGCGACGGACCCGTACCCGGGCTACGCGGCCCGGACGCGGCCGGATGCAGGCCGAGCCGGCCCGCCGCGGCGGGGGCCGGGGCGCCGGACGGGCGCGACCGGACCTACAGCGCGGCGCGCGGGTGACGGGTCGTCGCCGCCCAGACGACGGCGCCGACGATCACGCTGACGGCGAGGACGGACGGCCACGAGCCGACCTGCTTGCCGAGCGGGTGCGACAGCGCGAACGCCGCCAGGTAGACGAGCACCAGGCCGAGCGCGACGGGGAGCCCGCGGGTGCGGCGCCACTCCAGCCCGCACCACAGCGCGGCGAGGAAGAGGACGACCCCGCCGAGCGGCCGGACGCCGGTCAGGTCGGCGACGCCGAAGCCGATCACGAGCGACAGCGGCGCGATGAGCCAGGTGGGGTACGGACGCGGCACCCCTGCAGCGTAGCCCGCTCCCGCCGTCCAAAGTCCGGCGGCCCGGTTCGTACCGACGCCCCAAGACGGAGCGCCCGCGATCGCGGAGGATGGACCGCAGATCGGACGCCGTTCTGGTCTCTCTCCCCGGGGCCCGGCGGCATCGCCGCCGGGCCCTGCTCTCCCTTCAGGCCACCGGCGCGGCGGCCGCCCGCTCGAGCACGCCGCGGACGTCGCCGGTCAGCGGGCCGAGGTGGCCGGGCCAGACGACGGCCGGGTCCAGCTCGGCGAGCCGGCGCAGGCTGGCGCGCGCCTGCTCGGTGTCGTGGTTGTAGGCGCGCAGCGGAAGCCCCGGATCCTGCGGACGGCCCCACATGTCGGTCATGTAGAAGGCGTCCGACACGAGCGCCACGCGGTCCCGCTCGCGCCACAGCCCGATCAGTCCGGGCGCGTGCCCGGGCAGCGCGACGACGCGGAAGCCGGCGACCTCGTCGCCGTCCGCCACCGTGCCGCTGATCGTCACCGGGCCGCCGTCCCACACGTGGTGCATCACCCCGTGGAAGCGGCGCACCGCGCCGGGGAGCAGCTCGGGCCGCCAGTAGTCCCGCCCGCCGGTGCCCTCGGCGTGCGGCCGGGCGTCGGGGTGGCAGAGGACCGGCGCGCCCGCCGCGGCGAGCGCCGGGGCCGCGCCGCGGTGGTCCGTGTCGCCGTGGCCCAGGACGACGCGCCGGACGCCGCCGTGCGGCGCCGCGGCGCGGAGGATCGCCGCGGCCATCCCGCGCTCCCCCGCGTCGAAGACGGAGACGCCGCCGTCGGGGTCGGCGAGCAGGTACGCGTTCATCGTGCGCAGCGGGCCGCCGCGCAGGACCCACACGCCGTCGGCCGCCTGCTCCGGCGCGCCGCACGCGAGCGCGTCGAGCAGTCGCCGGGGGTCGCGGGGGCGGCGGGGGCGGACGGGCGACGCGGCGGGCATGGCCCATGCTCCCGGCCCGGCGCGGGCGCCGTCAAGCGCCGCTCAGTCGGCCAGGACGGCGCGCTCGCAGCCGCGCAGGCGCGCGTGGGCGTGCAGCGCGTCCTCCACGGGCACCGGGTCGCCGAGCCACGTCGCGCGCACGCGCAGGACCGCGCCCTGCTTGCGCGCCCGCAGCAGGCCGGCCAGCCGTCCGTCGAGCAGCACGACGGCGGGGCGGCCGACGGCGGGGAAGAGCGCCTTGCGCGTCGCGGCGTCGGGCACCAGGTCGCCGCGGTCGGGCTGCGCCAGGTACGGGTCGTACCCGGAGAGGACCCGCACGCCGCGCGCGGCCGGAGGGTCCGCCAGCCGGGCGGCGTCGGCCGCGAGGATCCAGCGGCGCTGGCCCGCGACGCGGACGGGCTGCAGCTCGTCGTCGACGAGGGCGAGGCACGCCTTCGCGTGCGCGGGCGCCGTCTGCGCCCACGCGGCCAGCCCGCTGTGCGTCGACGGGCCGTACGCGCGCAGGAAGCGCCGGACCAGCTCGGCGCGCGCCGCGTCCAGGTCGACGCGGGCGTCGGCGTCCGGGGCCAGCGCCCACGTCGCCTTCGCCGGCATCTCGGTCACGCCGAGCGGGCCGAGCGCGCGCCACAGCGCGGGCCGCACGTGGTGGCTCTGGCAGCCGCGGCACCACGGCAGCAGCTCGGGCGGCAGCCGCTCGCGCAGCGCCTGGTGGAACGCGTCGCGGTCGAGCGGCCCGTCGGCCAGGCCGTCGCGCGCGGCGGCGGCCACCCGTTCGAGGGCCTCCCGCACCGCCACCCCGGCGTCGGCCAGCTCGCGGGCGGGGCCGGACCCGACCAGGCCCTTCAGGTCGGCGTCGCGCTCGGGCACCAGGGCCCGCGTGAAGACGGCGACGTCGGCGCGCGGCACGACGTACGGCGCGCCGCGCATGGCGTTGACGGTCGCCCACGTCCGGCGCACCGGGTCGTCGGCGGCGACGTCGCCGGCGCGGGCGTGCAGCGCGACCTCGGCGTGGCCGGGCGGGTACTCCTGCAGCCCGCACGCCGCGACGGCCGTCGCCGGATCGGTCGGCGCGTCCAGGTGGTGGCCGGCCACCCGGAAGGCCAGCACCCGCTCGCGCGTCGCCTCCGTCATCGCCGCACCGTACCCGCGCCGCGCGCGACCGCCCGCCGCGCGACGACCGGCGTGGCGGCGTCCTCGTCGAGGAGCGAGAGCTGCCCGGGGGCCCGGCGCGTCCGGGTGGCGCGCACGGGGTCCGGGGCGACGAAGCGCGGGCGCGGCACGGCCTGCAGCGGCTCGAGGACGCCGGCGGGCAGCAGCCCCCGGGCCGTCAGCCAGCGGGCGCAGGCGAGCACCGCCGCCATCGCGCGGTCCACCTCGTCGGCGCCCGCCCCGGCGCGCAGCCGCGCGTCCCGGAGCGCCGCCAGGGCGCGCGGGGTCAGCCCGCCGCCGCGATCGACGAGCTCGGCCGGCGCGTCGGCGTGCGCGCGCAGGGCCGCCGGCAGCGACGCCCGCCACGCGTCGACGCTCCCGGCGAGCGCCGCGTGGTCGCCGGCACCGGGGTGCAGCTGCAGCTGGACGCCCTCCGCGGCGGCGGGCGCGACGGACGGCGGGGCGGGACGGTCGCACATCGGGAGGGGCGGCCTTCGCCGCTGGCCGCCCGCCCCCTCCCGCGTGGGCGCCGTCGTGCAGCGCGGGCCGCCGGGGACGGCCGGCGGCCGGCGGGCCGCCGGTCGAGCCGCGGGGTCAGCCGGCCCGGCGGATGATGCGGCGGCAGCGCCAGTCCAGGTACCGCACGCCGATCCAGAACGACTTGAACGCGGGGTTCGTGGTCTGCCCGTCGTGGTAGCGGCGGTAGATCTGCTCCATGATCACCGCCAGGCGGAAGAGCCCGAAGACCTCGTAGAACGTCCAGTCCGGCCGGGTGATCCCCGCCCGCTCGCAGTAGCGGTCGACGACCTGCTCGCGGGTCAGCATCCCGGGCAGGTGGGTCGGCTGGCGGCGCAGCATCTGCATGATCCGGCCGTCGCCCGCCTCGATCCAGTAGGCCAGCGCGCCGCCCAGGTCCATGAGCGGGTCGCCGAGGGTGGCCATCTCCCAGTCCAGGACGCCGACGACGCGGCCGCTGCCGGCGGGGTCCAGGACCAGGTTGTCCAGCCGGTAGTCGTTGTGGATGACGCACAGCCCGGAGTCCGGCGGGCGCTGCGCGTCCAGCCACGCCATGACCCGCTCGAAGCTCGGGGCGCGGGGCGTGCGGGCCGTGCGGTACCGGCGGGACCAGCCCGCGACCTGCCGCTCGACGTAGCCGGCGCCGCGGCCCAGGTCGGTCAGCCCGGCGGCGCGGACGTCGACGGCGTGCAGCTCGACGAGGCGGTCGATCGCCTCCTCGGCCAGGCGCCGGGCCTGCGGCGGATCCAGGCGCATGCCGGGCGGCAGGTCGCCGCGCAGGATCGTCCCCTCGATCCGCTCCATGACGTAGAAGGGCCCGTCCAGCAGCGCCTGCGCGCCGTCGTCCTCGGCCGCCGCGACGACCTCGGGGACGTACGGGTACGCGGGTCGCAGGCGGCTCTGCACCCGCGCCTCGCGCAGCACGTCGTGAGCCGTCCCCTCGCGGTGCCCGGCCGGCGGCCGGCGCAGGATCAGGTCGCGCTCCGGGTAGCGCAGCAGGTACGTCCGGTTCGACGCGCCGCCCGAGAACTGGCGCACGTGCGGCGGCGGGTCGGCCGGGTCGACCCCGTCGACGCGCGGCGCCAGCCACGCGTGCAGCGGCGCCGGGTCGAACGCGTCCTCGGCCCGGACGTCGCGCGGCTCGTCGCGCGGCGGCGTGCTCATGCCCGCGGGGACTCCGGGGCCGGCGCGGCCTGCTCCTGCTCCGAGCGCGCGATCGCGCCGAGCAGCCGGCGGGCGCCCTTGCGGGCCTCGCGGGCGAACAGCGGCGGCACGAAGCGCTTGACCGCGTAGGCGACGACGCCCTGCCGGTCGGTCAGGACGAGGAAGCGCCCCTTCGCCACGCCCTCGACGATCCGGCCGGCGATCGTCTCGGCGGGGACCGAGCTCTGCGTGACGAGCTTCTCCATCGACCGGCGGACCGCCGCGTCCGGGGTGCGGAACGTCCCGGCCAGCCCCGTGCGGAAGAACGTGGGGCAGACGACGGTCGTGCGGATGCCGGCGGGCTCCAGCTCCCACCGCAGCGTCTCCGACAGCGAGACCACGCCGGACTTGACGACGTTGTAGCTCGCCATCACCGGCGGGTTGAGCAGCCCGGCGGCGGACGCGATGTTGACCAGGTGCCCGTCGCCCTGGTCCTCGAAGAGCGGGACGAACGTGCGGCAGCCGCGGACGACGCCCATCAGGTTGATCGAGAGGATCCACTCCCAGTCCTCGATCGGCAGGTGCGCGAAGCGGCCGCCCGTCGCCACCCCGGCGTTGTTGACGAGGACGTCGAGTCCACCCCAGCGCTCCTCGACCCAGGCGCGGGCGTCGGCCCAGTCGTCGTCGGACCGCACGTCGAGCACGCGGGTGGCCGCGGCGTCGCGGCCGGGCGCCGGCAGCGCCGCCACGGCGCGCTCCAGGGCCGCCTCGTCCTGGTCCGTCAGCAGCACGCGCCAGCCGTCGGCGGCGTAGCGGGTCGCGAGCGCGTGGCCCAGGCCCGACGCCGCGCCGGTGATGAGGATCCGCCGGCCGCTCATCGGGCCGCCTCCGCCGCGTCCTTGTAGCGCGCGAGCTCGAGCCGGGCGACGACGCCGCGGTGGACCTCGTCCGGGCCGTCCGCCAGGCGCAGCGCGCGGGCGTTCGTCCACGCGCCGGCGAGCGGGAAGTCGTCCGACAGCCCGCCTCCCCCGTGCAGCTGGATCGCCATGTCGATGACCTCCTGCGCCATGTTCGGCACCACCACCTTGATCTGGGAGACCGCGCCGAGCGCGCCCTGCAGGCCCTGCGTGTCCAGCAGCCACGCGGCGTGCAGGACGAGCAGCCGCGCCTGGTCGATCTTCATCCGCGCGTCGGCGATCCGCTCGCGGTTGCCGCCCAGGTTGGCGAGCGGCTTGCCGAACGCCACGCGCGTCGTCGCGCGGCGGCAGGCGTGCTCGAGCGCCAGCTCGGCCAGGCCGATCAGCCGCATGCAGTGGTGCACGCGGCCCGGCCCCAGGCGCGCCTGCGCGATGCCGAACGCGCCGCCGGGCGTGCCGATGACCGCCGACAGCGGCAGGCGCACGTCGGTGAACGAGACCTCGCCGTGACCGCCGGGCGCGTCGAGGAAGCCCATCGTCGGCAGCATCCGCTCGACGGTCACGCCCGGCGTGTCGCGCGGCACGAGCACCATGGAGTGCTGGCCGTAGCGGTGCGCCTCCGGGTCGGTCAGGCCCATGAAGATCAGGACCTCGCAGTCCGGGTGCCCGATCCCGGTCGACCACCACTTGCGGCCGTTCAGCACGATCTCGTCGCCGTCGACGATCGCGGTGGCCTGCATGTTCGTGGCGTCCGACGACGCGACGTCGGGCTCGGTCATGCAGAACGCCGAGCGGATCTCGCCGCGCAGCAGCGGCGCCAGCCAGCGCTCCTGCTGCTCGGGGGAGCCGAAGGCCAGCAGGACCTCCATGTTGCCCGTGTCCGGGGCGTTGCAGTTCATGACCTCGGGGGCGAGCTGCGTGCGGCCCATGCGCTCGGCCAGGACCGCGTACTCCGCGTTGCGCAGGCCGGGACCGGCGAGCTCCGCGGGGACGCCCGGCACCTCGGCGGGGTGCGGCAGGAACAGGTTCCACAGGCCGGCGGCCTGCGCCTTGCGCTTCAGCTCGTCCACGAGCGGCGGGACGACGAAGGCGCCCTCGCGCATCGCGAGCGTCTCGCGCAGGTGCGCCTCCTCGCGGGGCTCGATCTCCTCGCGGATGAACGCGTCGACCCGCTCCAGGTGCTCCTGGGCGCGCGGGCTCGGGGCGAAGTCCATGCGGTGCCTCTCCGTCGGGTGCGGACGCTCTCCCGACGCCCGGTGGTCGGCACCCTACTCGCCGGTACGGGCGCGCGGGGAGCGACGGCGGTCGACGCGCTGGCCCGGCCCGGGGCGGCGGGCTAGGGTGGCGGCGTGCGTGCCGACCCGTCCCCGACCCGACGCGCGCGCCTGGCCGCGCTGGCGGCCGGTCGAGCCGTACGTCGTGGCCGCGCTGACCCTGGCGATCGGCGCGACGGTCGCCTGGGTCGCGGCCGACCGCGAGCGGTGGGCGGTGGCCGCGGGAACGGCCGCCCTGACGCCGATCGCCGCCGTCCTGGAGCTCTGGGGCGGGCTCCGGGCCCGCGACGCGGAGGAGTGGCGCGTGGTGCGCGTCGCCTACGCGGTCGCGGCGGTCGTCGCGACCGTGGCCTACGCGGCGACGACCGGCCACCCGTTCTACGAGGTCTCGGGACTCGCCGTCTTCTTCCTGCCGGCCGCCGTGCAGGGCGGCCGGCTCGCCGGCGCGTGGCGCTCGCGGCGCCGCGAGCGCGCGGGCGGCGCGCCGCCTACGGCGTGACGGCGCCCGAGTCGGTCCCGGGCGCGGCCTGCGGCTGCGCGGGCGTCGTCGCCGGCGGCTGGGTCGGCGTCGCGGGCGGGGCGGCGTCCTGGCGGGAGGTCGTGCCCTGCCGCTGCTCCTGCTGCGCGGCGTCGGGGCCTGTCGGCTCGTCGGGGACGGTCTGCTTCTCCGTCGTCTCGGTGACGGTCTGGGCGGGGCGCGTGATGGTCTTCGTCGTCGTGGTCGTCTTCGTCGGCGCCGTCGTGGTGGTGGTCGTCGCCGGCGGCGTCGTGCTGCGCGACGAGCCGTTGTGGAACAGCGTCGTGCCGCCGCCACCCGTGGCCGAGCTGCCCGTGACGAGCTCGGGGACCGTGATGAGGACGGCGGCGATGACGAACCCCAGCAGCCCCGTCACGATCGCCAGCCGCCAACGGTGGCGCAGCGGCTTGCGGACCGCGTAGACGGTCACGGGCGCGTCGGCCGCGCCCGCGCCGACCGGGTCGTGGGCGGCGTACGGGTCGTGGGCGCGCGTCGCCGCGGTGGGCGGGGTGCCGTAGCCGTCCGCGCCGCCGTGGTGCATCGCCTCGGTGGGCGTCGGCGGCGCCAGCGGCGTGTCGCCGTCCCCGCGGCGGCGGACCGCGCGCCGCGGCGTCGGCAGCACCGCCGAGACCGCCTCGGTCGGCTTGTTCAGCGCCTCGCGGACGAGGGCGACGATGACCGGCGACAGCGCCGCGGACGTCAGCGTGCCCGGCGCCCACACGTGCGAGAAGACGAACGCCGCCGCGGCCGACGAGAGCGCCGAGATGATCAGCGTCTTCAGGTCGAGCGCGCTCGCGGGGGCCGGCGCGGCGGGCGCCGGAGCGGACGGCTGGACGCGGGTGGGCGGCGTGGGCTGGTTGCGGGGCACGGACATGCGGGACGGCGCGGCCGGGGGACGAGGCCGCCCCTCGGTTGTAGCGCACCCGGCGGGCCGCCGAAGCCGGGGACGCGCCGTGTACGTCGTGGCCGTCGCCGCTGCGTGCGCCATCGCACGAGCCGGGTGCGTACGGGGCACGTGGACGGATGATTCCCACATCAGCAGACGCCGTCCCTAGGGTCTCGCCGTTCACCCCGACCCCCCGGAGGGCCCCATGAGGCCACGACCCCTCCCCCGACGGCCACGCGCCCGCCTCCGCGGCGCCGCCGTCGTGCTGGCGACCGCCGCGAGCGCCCTGCTCGCGGCCGCACCGGCGCACGCCTACGACGCCAGCGTCACCCGCACCGAGGGCGGCATCGCGCACGTCAAGGGCGCCACGCTCGGCGACGGCGGCTTCGGCGTCGGCTACGCCGCCGCCCAGGACAACATCTGCACGCTCGCCGACTCGTACCTGACGACGAGCGCCGAGCGCGCCCGCTACCTGGGCGTCGGCACCGGCAACGCCAACCTGATCTCGGACTGGTTCTGGAAGTCGATCCTCGACGACCGGACGATCGAGAAGCAGCTCGAGCAGCCGTTCCCGGAGGGCCCGTCGCAGGACGCCCGCGAGCTCGCCCGCGGGTACGCCGCCGGCTACAACCGCTACCTGGCCGAGAAGGGCGGCCGGGACGGCATCACCGACCCGCGCTGCAAGGGCGCGGAGTGGGTGCGCCCGATCGGCGAGATCGACGTCTGGCGCCTGGCGAACAACCTGGGCATGCGCGCGAGCTCCGCCCAGTTCACGTCCGCCTTCGTCGGCGCGCAGCCGCCCGCCGCCGCTCCGCCGCGGGCCGAGCGCCGCGCGGCCGCCGACGACGCCCCCGCGCTGACCGAGGACGAGGTCGCCGCGCGCCTGAAGGGCACGATGTTCGACCCGAAGGCCGAGCCGACCCTGGGCTCGAACGCCATCGGCCTGGGCGGCGACGCGACCGAGAACCACGACGGCCTGGTGCTGGGCAACCCGCACTTCCCGTGGGCGGGCAACGAGCGCTTCTGGGAGTTCCACCTGCAGGTGCCGGGCGACGTGGACGTCGTCGGCGCCAGCCTGATGGGCTCGCCCGTGGTCAACATCGGCCACAACCGGCACGTCGCCTGGTCGCACACCGTCTCGACGGGCCGCCGCTTCACGTTCCACCGGCTGACGCTGGACCCGAGCGACCCGACGAAGTACGTCTACGGCGGCCGCACGCTGGCGATGCGCAAGCAGACCGTCACCGTCGAGGCGAAGACGCCGCTCGGGGTCCTGCCGCAGTCCCGCACCCTGTACTCCACGCGCTTCGGCCGCGTCGCGCTGTACCCGACGCTCGGCCTGGGCTGGACCCGCTCCGTCGCGTACGCCATGCAGGACGCCAACGGCGACAACCTGCGGCTGTTCGACCAGTGGCTCGCGATGAACCGCGCCCGCAGCGCCCAGGAGCTCGTCGACGCGCAGCGGCGGATCCAGGGCATCCCGTGGGTCAACACCCTCGGCGCCGACGACCGCGGCACGGCGTTCTACACCGACCTGGCCGTCGCCCCGCACCTGACGCGCGAGCAGATCGCCTCGGACTGCATCCCGGACGGCACGCCGCGGGCGGCCGTCGCGTCGCGCTTCTTCATCCTCGACGGCTCGCGCCCGGCCTGCGACCTGGGCGCCGACGACGACGCCGTGCGCGCCGGCATCCTGGGGCCGAAGAACATGCCCGTGCGGACGACCCGCCGCGCGGTGCAGAACTCGAACGACTCGTACTGGCAGACGATCCCGGGCGACCCGACCGAAGGCTTCTCGCCCGTCATCGGCGCGGAGGGCGGCCAGCAGAACCTGCGCACCCGCCTGGGCGCCGACATCCTGCGCACCGGCCTGACAAACGGCGGCCGCTTCTCGCGCACGTCGCTCGAGGACGCGTGGAAGGCCAACCGCAACCTCGGCGCCGAGCTGATGCTGCCGAACCTGCGGACCCTGTGCCGCGACAACGACGACGCCCCGGTGGTGACCGGTCCGACGACGAGCGTCGACATCAGCGCGGCCTGCCCGGTCCTCGACGCCTTCGACGGCTCGGGCAACCGCGACGCGAAGGGCGGCTGGCTCTTCGCCCGCTTCTACGCCCTCGCGCCGGTCGACCAGAACGGCTTCTGGTCCGTCGGCTACGACCCGGCGAACCCGCTGACGACGCCGACCACGCTGAACGCCGGCAACGCGGCGACCGTCCAGGCCCTGGCCAACGCGGTCGCCGAGCTGCGTGCCCGCGACCTCCCGCTCGACGCGTCCTGGGGCGACGTGCAGCACGCCACCCGCGGCGGCGAGCGCATCCCGATCTCGGGCTGCAACACGGGCTGCTACCCCGTCACGTCGGTCTCGACGGACCCCGCCACGTACGGCGAGGTGCTGCACGGATCGAGCTTCGTCATGTTCGCCGAGGTCAACGCGACCGACGGTCCGCGCGCCCGCGCGCTGCTCTCGTACTCGCAGTCCGAGGATCCGACGTCGCCGTACTTCGCGGACCAGACGCGCCGGTTCTCCGACCTGCGGTTCATCGACGTGCCGTTCCGCGAGGACGACGTCGCCGCCGGGGCGCAGTCGCGCATCGAGGTGGCCGACGACACGCCGGATCCGAACCAGGGCCCCGCCGGTCCGGCCGGCCCGGAGGGCCCCGGTGGCCCGGCCGGCACGCCCGGCCCCGCCGGCGTCCCCGGGGTGCCGGGGCTGCCGGGCCCACAGGGCATCCCGGGCCCGCAGGGGCAGAAGGGCGAGAAGGGCGCACGCGGCCCCCGCGGCTTCCGCACGCAGGTCCGCTCGGTCACGCGCACGGCCGGCGGGCGGCGGGTCGTCCGCGTCCGCGTGACGCAGGGCGCCTCGGTGGCCCGCAAGCGCCTGGTCCGCATCCGCGTCGGCGCGCGCAGCTACCGGGCGCGCACCGACCGCCGCGGCGTCGCGCGCTTCGTCGTGCCGCGCCGCGGCACGATCCGCGTGGTCGCGGTCCGCTGACCGCCGCCGTCCCCGGTCGTCCCGCCCCGCGGGGCGGCCGGGGCGGCGCGCCGCGCTAGCGTCGGGGCACCCATGAGCGCCCCGCAGACCGACCGCACCTGGCCGCACCCCGCCGTCGTCGCCGACCTGGCCGCGCTGCGCCGGGCCACGCCGCTGACGCACTGCATCACCAACGTCGTCGTGTCGAACTTCACGGCGAACGTCCTGCTCGCCACGGGCGCGTCGCCGGCGATGGTGCACGCGCCGGAGGAGGTCGCCGACCTGGCCGGCGTCGCGGGCGGGCTGCTCGTCAACCTGGGGACCGTGACCGCCGAGCAGGGCGAGGCCGCCCGGGTGGCGGTGCGGACCGCGAACGCCGCGGGCGTGCCCTGGGTGCTCGACCCCGTCGCGGTCGGCCCGCTGTCGATGCGCACCGCGCTGGCGCAGGAGCTCGTCGCGCAGGGGCCGGCCGTCGTGCGCGCCAACGCGTCCGAGACCCTGGCCCTCGCGGGGGCGGCGGGGCTGGACGCCGCGCGCGGCGTGGACTCGGCGCACGGACCCGAGGCGGCGCTCGACGCGGCCCGCGAGCTGGCCGTCCGCACCGGCGCCGTCGTCGCGGTGTCCGGGCCGACGGACCACCTCGTCACCGCCGACGCGCTCGTCACCGTGCCGGGCGGCGACGCGCAGCTGACGCGCGTGACCGGGGCGGGCTGCGCCCTGGGCGCGCTCGTGGCGGCGTTCTGCGCGGTGAGCGGGTCGCCGCTCCACGCCGCCACGGCCGCGCACGTCGTGGTCGCGACCGCGGCGGAGCGGGCGGCGAGCGCCGCCCGCGGCCCCGGGTCGTTCGCCGTCGCGCTGCTCGACGAGCTCTCCCGGCTGGAGGCGCCCGCCGCGTAGCGGGCGCCGGCCGGGCGCGACGGGGAGCCCGCCCGCCGGACGCCTCCCGGGCAGGCCCGCGCCGCCCCGTCCGCTGCGTTCCGGGACCGACCGCGCCCCCGCCCGGCCGTCCGGGCGGTCCGGGGCGGCTGCGGGCCGCGGCGCCTCAGCGCGCCGGCCGCAGGACCGTGGTCGGCAGCGTCCGGGCCCGGCGCGGGGCGCACAGGCGGTAGGTGCGCGTCGACGTCAGGCGCCGGCCGCCCGTCGTCGTCGCGACGATCCGCACCGTCGACACGCGCGTGCGCCGGCTCATGACCGTCACGACGGCGGAGCGGGCGTCCCCGGGCAGCGCGTGGACGCGGCGGCCGTCGACCGTGACCGTGACCGCGCGGACGGGCGTGCCGCGGCGCACGCGCCAGTGCAGCCGCACGCGGCGCTTCGCGGTGCAGACGGACGGGGCCCGGCGGACGGGGCGGGCGGGCTTGGCGGGGGCGGCGGGGCGCGCGGGCGGGGTGGCGACGGCCGCGGGCGTCGTCGCCGGGGCGGGCTGCGCGGCGGCCGGCGTGCCGACCGGCCCCTCCGGGGCGCCCGGCGTCTCCGCCGGCGCGGCGGGGGCCACCACGACGGTCCGCGGCTGGGCCGGCACGAAGCCGGCGCCCGAGGCGTTGCGCGCCCGCACCTGCATCGCGTGCGTGCCGACCGCCAGGCCCTCGACCCGGCCCGTCCGGCGGCCGCCGGGCGCCGCGGTCGTGTCCAGCGGCGCCCAGGTGTCGCCGCCGTCGGCGCTCACCTCGTAGCCGGTGATCGCGGTCAGGCCGCGGTTCGCCGGCGGGACGAAGCCCACCGTCACGGCACCGTCGGGCCCGGCGACGGCGGTGACCGCGCGCGGCCGGCTGGGCACCGCGGGGCCGACGCGGCCGATCTGCTTGGGGTAGTCGATCGTGTAGACGACGCCCGACGGGTCGGCGGCGACGACCGTCGAGAAGAAGCTGCTGGCGAGCGGATCGCCCGGCGTGAACGCGAACAGGCCGTTGGTCATGTCGCCCGCGACCGGCGTCGGCGCCGAGCCGTCCGCGCCGAGCCGCGTGATGCGCGCGCCGGCGTTGCTCGCGACGTACAGGCGGCCGTCCTCGTCGTGGCTCATGCCGACGGGCGTCGAGATCGTCGTGTCGACGACCCGCAGGTCGCCGTCCGCGATCCGGGCGATCGACGGGATGCCGCTCGAGACGTAGTACGTGCCGTCGGGCAGCACGGTCCCGCCGCGCGGGACCATGGTCGACGCGAGCGCCGGCCCGTCCGTCATCGGGCCGCCGTCGCCGGTGCCCGCGATCCGCGTCAACGTCCCGCCGGGCGTGATCCGCACGACCGCGAACTGGTCCTGCAGGGCGAAGAAGACGTTGCCGGCGGCGTCCGTGTCCAGCCCGACGACGTAGCCGAGCGGCGAGGAGGTCGCCGGCCCGTCGACCGGCAGCCCGCGCGTGCCGTCGCCGGCGAAGACCGACAGCCGGCCGTCGGGCGTGATCCGGGCGATCTGTCCGGACCCCCAGTCTCCGACGTACAGCGTGCCGTCGTCCTCGGCGGCGAGCGCGTACGTCAGGCCGCCGAGGCCCGACGAGCGCGCCGGGCCGGCCGTGAACGGGTCCGCCGTGCCGTCGCCCGCGACGATCGTCAGCTCGCCGTCCGGGGTGATGCGCTCGACGACGTGGTCGACGAGGTCGAGCGCGTAGAGGGTGCCGTCCGCGGTGACGTCCATCGCCGACGTCGAGCTGCGCGGCGACGCCAGCGCCGGCCCGGGCACGGGAGCGCCCTGGGTGCCGTCGCCCGCGTAGATCGTCAGCTGCGGATCGGTCGGGCCCGCCGCAGGCGCCGACGGAGGCAGGGCCGCCCCGACCAGCAGGACGGCGAGGCTGAGCAGCAGGGGACGGCGCACGCCGGGGTCGTCGGCCGCGGCCCCTCCCGGTCGGACCCGGGCGGACGGTCGTTCGACGACCGCCCGGCCCCGCCGCGGGCGCGCCGGACCGGCGAGGCGCCCGCGAGACCCGCGGGTCAGGCGCCGCGCGCCGGCGAGATCCACATCGTGATCTCGGCCCGCACGACCGTGGTGCCGTGGTCGTCCGCGATCTCGACGGGGACGACGAGCTCGCGCGTCTCGTCGGCCCGCAGCCCGCGCAGGTCCTCGACGGTCGCGGTGCCCGTCAGGTCGGTGCGCGCCTTCGCGAGGTACTGGACGGTCATCCCCTTGGGGATCCAGCGGTGGGTGGCCGGCAGGCTCGCGTCCGTGGCGGTGCCCGCGGCGAGCTCGGCCAGGTTGCAGCAGGCGATCGCGTGGAAGGTGCCCAGGTGGTTCTTCACCCGGCGACGCAGCGGCGCGCGGACGCGCGCGTAGCCGGGCCGCAGCTCCTCGAACCTCGGCCGGATGGTCGCGAAGTACGGCGCCTGCACGCCGACGGCGAGGGAGAACAGGCGCCGGCCCACGCGGGGCAGCCGGTCGAGGCGGCGGTAGGCGGCGAGGATCGGCCCGGTGCGGGCGGTGGCGGTCGTGGGCATCGCGGGGTCCTTCGGGTCAGGCGCCGGAGGGCGCGGGTCGGGCGGCCCGCAGCACGCCGCGGACGGCGGCGGCCAGGGCGTCGGCGGGATCGATCAGGCGCGGCCGTCGGCCGTCGAGCAGCGGCGGCGGCAGGTCGACGACGCAGACGGCGACGGTCTCGACGGTCCGGCGGTCCGCCGTGCCGAAGAGCGACGCGGCCAGGCGGCGCAGCACGCCGAGGAGCTCGCCGTCGAGCGCGCGCAGCTCGTCGTCCAGGGCGTCCGGCAGCCCGTCCTCGAGCAGCTGCTCGCGCCGGTGGCGGATGAGCACCTGCGCGCTCGCCGGGGCGGAGGCCTGCAGGTCGCGCAGGGTCAGGGCCGCGGCGACCGTCGCGTCCTCGGCGTGCTCCCACGCGTCGCCGGCGGCGAGGCACCGCTCGACCGCCTCGCGCTGCAGCGCGAGGAACCGCCGGGCGGCGCGCAGCCACAGGCGGCCGAGCAGCTCGTTCCGCGAGCCGAACGCGTGGTACAGCGACCCGCTCGAGGCGCCGGCCCGCTCCGCGACGGCCCGGATGGTGACGGCCCGGCCGTCGCCGGCCGCGAGCAGCTCCTCCGCCGCGTCGAGGAGCGCGTCGAGGTCGTGCAGCCGGGGGCGCGCCATGCCGCGGATCGTACAGGAGCGATCGTTCTAGAACAAGTCCTCCGAAACTTCTCGCGGCGGCGCGCCGCTCCCTATGGCCCCGCCGGGCGCCTACGCCGGGACCGTCGCCGGCAGCCCCAGGCGCCCGAACAGCGCGCCGTCGAACGTGACGATCTCGCGCACCCGGCCGTCCTCGACGCGCAGGACGTCGAGCGCCAGCGGGCGGAACGCGTCGGTGCCCGGCGCGCGGACGTAGGCGGCGACGGCCGGCTGGCGGTTGCAGGCGGTGACCAGGCAGCGCAGCGTCGCGAACGCCTCGGTGCCGAAGCCGCCGTCGATCCACGCCTGCACCACCGCGTCCCGGCCGTCCCACGTGCCGGGCTGCGGGGGCATCGAGAAGCGCAGGTCCTCGTGCAGGACGGGCAGCAGCGCCTGCAGGTCGACGCGCTCCGTCGCCGCGACGTACCGGGCGAGCAGGTCGCGTTGCGCCGCCGACCCCTCCTGCCCGGGCCGCCACTCCGCGCGCGGCTCGGGCAGGTGCTCGCGCACGCCGGCCCGCGCGCGCTGCAGCGCCGAGTTCACGGACGCGACCGTCGTCTCGAGGATCTCGGCGGTCTCGCGCGCCGACAGGTCCAGGACGTCCCGCAGGACGAGCACGGCGCGCGGCAGCGGCGCCAGGTGCTGGATCGCGGTGAGGAACGTCAGCTCGATCGTCTCCTTCGCCACGGTGGCCGCCTCGGGCCCGTCGTCGCCCGAGGGCAGCTCGTCGAGCAGCGCGTCCGGATAGGGCTGCAGCCACAGGATCTCGCCGTCGGCCGTCGCCGCCCGGGGGCGCTTGTCCAGGGCGTCCAGGCAGGCGTTCGTCGCGATCCGGTACAGCCAGGCGCGCAGCGCCGTCCGGTCGGCGAGCTGGCCCCGCTTGCGCCAGGCGCGCAGGAACGTCTCCTGGACGAGGTCCTCGGCCTCCTCGAGCGAGCCGGTCATCCGGTAGCAGTGGACGTGCAGCTCGCGGGCGTGGCGGCGCACCTGCGCCTCGAAGGCGTCGCGGTCGGTGGTGGAGGTGGGGCTCATGGTGGGTAGGACGGCGCCGGGGCCGGAAGCTCATCACCGCCGCGCCGGCCGCTCCGCTAGGCCGCGTCGCCCGTCGCGTCGGCGCCGTCGTCGTCGGGTGCGGCGGGCAGGCGCACGACGAAGCACGCGCCGCCGCCGTCGGCGTCCCGCGCGCCTACCGTCCCGCCGTGCGCCTCGACGACGGCCGCGACGATCGCCAGCCCCAGGCCGGCGCCGCCGCGTCCGCGCGTGCGGCCGCCCTCGGAGCGCCAGAAGCGGCCGAATATCGCCTGCGGGTCGTCCGTCGGCAGCCCGGGGCCGTGGTCGCGCACGTGCAGCTCGACGTCGGTGCCGGCGCGCCGCACGGCGACCTCGATCGGCGTCCCGTCGGGCGTGTGGACGAGCGCGTTGCGGACCAGGTTGGCGAGGACCTGCCGCAGCTGGCCGTCGTCGCCCAGGACGACCGCCTCGCCCGACACGTCCGCCGTGATCGCGCGGTCGGGCGCGGTGGCGCGCGCGTCCTCGACGGCATCCTCGGCCAGGGTGGACAGGTCGACGGGGCTGACGCTGCGCTCGGGCTCCTCGTCCAGGCGCGCGAGCACGAGCAGCTCCTCGACGAGCGTCCCCATCCGCGCGGCCTCGTCCTCGATCCGGCCCATCGCCTTGCGCACGTCCTGCTCCTCGCGCACCGCGCCGACGCGGAACAGCTCGGCGTAGCCGCGGATCGACGCGAGGGGCGTGCGCAGCTCGTGCGAGGCGTCGGAGAGGAACTGCCGCAGCCGCTCCTCGCTGGCCTCGCGCTCGCGGAACGCCCGCTCCAGCCGCCCGAGCATCCCGTTCAGCGCCCGGCCCAGGCGCCCGACCTCGGTGCCGGGGGCGGTCTCCTCCACGCGCTGGTCCAGGCGTCCCGCGGCGATCTCGCCGGCCGTCGTCGCCATCCGGTCCAGCGGCCGCAGCCCGACGCGGACGATCAGCCACGCGAGCGCCACGAGCAGCGCGAGCGCGCCGCCGATGACCATCGCCTCGGTCCGCAGCAGGCGCGAGAGGGTCGCGTCGACGTCGGCCAGCGGCACGGCGGAGACGGCGTAGGCGACCGGCTCGCCGTCCGCGGTCCACGAGGCGGAGCGGGCCGGGCCGCCCGGGCCGGGGCCCGCTCGGACGGGGGTGACCAGCACGCGGTAGCGCAGGTCGTCGTCGCCGACGGCGCCGCTGGTGAAGGTGCGCTCGCCCCGCAGCACGGCGGGGAGCTGCGGCCGCGGGATCGACGTCGAGGGCGCGCCGTAGACCGGAAGCGGCCCGACGCTGTCGCCGACGGCCCGGCCGGCGGCGTCGCGGCACTCCCCGTACGTGCCGGGCTGCAGGTTCGGCCCGCGGTGCACGTCGTCGGCGTCCTCGCCCGGCCCCCAGGCGGCCCGCGCGCCGACCGGCCGGTTCTCGCGCCACAGCTCGGCCTGCACCCCCTGGCCCATCGACCACAGGCTCGCGTCGACCTGGTCGATCAGGGCGGAGCGCTGGCTCGTGTACGTGATCGCCGCCAGGCCGACCATGGCCACGGCGGTGATGACGAAGAGCGTCAGGGTCAGACGCGCGCGCAGCGACACGTCAGCGCCTCGGCGCGCGCAGGGCGTAGCCGACGCCGCGGGCGGTGTGGATGAGCGCGGGGGCGTCGCCGCCCACGGCCGCGTCGAGCTTCTTGCGCAGGTACGACACGTACGTCTCGAGCACCCGGGCGTCGCCGCCGAAGTCGTAGTCCCAGACGTGGTCGAGGATCTGCGCGCGCGTCAGCACGCGGCGCGGGTTGCGCAGGAAGAACCGCAGCAGCCGGTACTCCGTGTCCGTCAGCTCGACGGGGGCGCCGCCGCGCGTGACCTCGCGGGTGTCCTCGTCCATCTCGAGGTCCTCGAACTGCAGGACCGCCCCGTCGTCGGCCTGCTGCCCGGTGCGGCGCAGGATCACGCGGATGCGGGCGACGAGCTCCTCGAGCGAGAACGGCTTCGTGACGTAGTCGTCGCCGCCCGACGTCAGGCCGCGCAGCTTGTCCTCGGTCGCGTCCCGGGCGGTCAGGAAGACGATCGGCACGTGGCCGCGCTGCGCGCCCAGGCGATCCGCGACGTCGAACCCCGTCATGTCGGGCAGCATCACGTCGAGGACCATGATCTGCGGACGGAACGCGTCGACCTGCGCGAGCGCCTCCTCGCCCGTCCCGGCCGTCGCGACCTCGAAGCCCTGGAAGCGCAGCGCCATGGAGACGACGTCGACGATGTTCGGCTCGTCGTCGACGACCAGCACGCGCTGCGCGGGGGCTTCGGGAGTGGCCACGGACGGAGTATCGCGGCCGAGGCTTGGAGGATCCTGGGAGCGTTGCGCGCCGTCTGCCGCCCCCGTCCTGGAGCCGTACGCCGTCCGCGCGCGCCCCCGAAGGTGGTACAAGGTGCCCATGGCGTCGACGATCGATCGCATCCGCACGTACTTCGGCCTCGGCGGGCGACGCGACGCCGAGCCGCCGGTCGACCGCCGCACGACGCTGCAGGTCGTGCTCGGCGCGCTCGTCGGCGGGATCGTCGCGGGGCTCCTGTGGGCCGTGACCGGTGGCGGGACCGGGAAGGCGGTCGTCTTCGGGGCCTTCATGGCCGTGTTCTTCCTCGTGATGGACCTGGGCCTGCGGCGCCGGCAGCGGCGCGACGGGATCGGCAACCCCCGCCGGCCGGGCGACTGACCGCCCGGCGCGCGACGGCCGCCGCGGCGGGCCGGCACGCGCCGGGCCCGAGCACGCGGAACGCCACGGGCCCAGGCCCCCGAGCGGCGCCGCACGCACGGTGCGACGTCCGTCTACGGCGTGCACCCCGCCCGGGCGCGGCGGCTACCCTCGTCCGTCCTCATGCGTCCATCCGCCCGTCGCGTCCCGGCTTCCCTCGCCGCCGCGACCGCCGCGCTCCTGCTCGGCCTCCTCTCCCTGCTCGTCCCGGCCGCGGCGTCGGCGACCGGGCACCGCGCCACGCCACGCATCGTCGGCGGCGCGCCCATCGACATCCGCACGGCGCCGTACCAGGTGGCGCTGTGGAACCCGGAGGCGCAGCCCGCCCCGGGCGAGGCGCCGAGCATCTGGTGGGGCCAGTTCTGCGGCGGGACCATCGTCGCGCCGCGCGTCGTCGTCACCGCCGCCCACTGCGTGACCGCCGACGAGCCGGGCGCGCCCGTGACGTCGACCGCGTCCATCCGCGTGGTGGCGGGCACGACGACGCTGCCGGACGCGGCGGTCACCGTGCCGGCCCCCGGGCGCGACGTGGCCGTCGTCGCCATCGCCCGTTACCCGGGCTACGACCCCGAGACGTACGACGGCGACGTCGCGGTGCTGACCCTCGCCTCGGACCTGTATGCGGGGTCGCCGACCGGCGACGGCGCGACGGCCATCGCGCCGCTGCCGCTGGCCACGGGCACGCAGGCGGCGACCATCGGCGCCGGGACCTCCGTGTTCGCGAGCGGCTGGGGAGACACGACCCAGCGGGCCCCCGACGACGCCTCGCCCGGCGTCTACCCGACGACGCTGCGCGGCGTCTCCATCCCGACCGTGGCGGACGAGCGGTGCCAGGCGGCGTACGCCGGCGGACTCACCGGGCGGATGCTGTGCGCCGGGGAGACCGGGAAGGACTCCTGCCAGGGTGACAGCGGCGGCCCGTTGGCCGCGTCCGTGGGCGGCGTGCGCGCGCTGGCCGGCGTCGTCAGCTTCGGAGCAGGATGCGCCGCCCCGACCTGCCCTGGCGTGTACGCCCGCGTCGCCGACCGCGACCTGACCGCGTTCGTGCGGCAGGCGGCCGGACTGCCGGCGGACCCGTCCGCGACGCGGGCCCCTACACCGGGGATCGCCCCCGACGGCGTCCTGTGCGCGGCGCAGATCGAGCAGCCCGGGCCGACGCCCGCGCCGACCCCGGCTCCGACGCCGGCCCCCGTCCCGCCGCCGGTGCCGACGGTGCCCGTCACGCCGGCCGTCCCCCAGCCGAAGGCGGACACGGCGGCGCCGACGGTCCGCGTGCTGTCGCGCACGTGCACGAGGTCGCGCTGTCACGTGAAGACGTCCGTCGTCGACCCGCCTCCGACGGACGGCGTGAGCCGCGTGCGCGCCACGCTGCGGTGGTCGACGAAGGTCTCCTGCCGCAAGCGCGGCCGCCGCGCGACGTGCGTCCGCACCACGACCCGGACGATCGCCGCGCAGCGCGCCGGGGGCGACACCTACCTGCTCGCCACCCCGCGCCTGCCGCGCCGGACGACGGTGCGCGTCGCCCTGACGGCCACGGACGCCGCCGGCAACGCGTCCCGCGTCACGAGCGCGAAGCTGCGCACCCGCTGAGCTGCCACGCCGGCCGGGACGCGCGTGCCAGGCCGCGGCCCCGCGCTCCGGGGGCAGGTCCGGCGGCGGCAGGTCCGGCCGCAGGCGCGGCGCCCCCGAGGCCGCGCGTCGCGCTCGTCCGGGCACCCGGTCCGCGAGGCGGGCCCGGGGCGAGCGCCGCCCCGGGCCCGTCGACGACGCCGTTCAGCCCGCCGCGCGCAGCTGCGCCGCCAGGCCCTGCAGGTCGTACAGGCCGTCGACGCTCGCGACCTGCTTGCCCACCCGCTCGACGATCGCCGAGATGGCGGTGGCGCCGACCCGGCCGTCGGCGCGGCCGCCCATCCCCCCGCCGCTCGCGGCCAGGAACCAGCGGACCTTCCCCGACGCCACGGCGTCGGCCAGCCAGTCGGCGGTGACCGCGCTCTCGCTACCGGAGAACCCGCCGATTCCGGCCACCTGGGCGCTCCCCGCGCTGCTCAGGATCTGCGTGGCGGCCCCGCTCTGGCTCGCGACGACGACGGTCCCGCCGCCGTGGGCCTGCGCGTAGCGCCGCGCAGCGCTCAGCGACTGCGTGTCGCCGCCGAACATCCCGCCGCCGCCCGGACCGCCGCGCCCGCCGGCCGTCCCGGTCGTCCGCCCGGCCGCACCGGGCGTCGGGGCCGTGCCGGACGGCGACCCGGTCGTGCCGCTCGTCCCGCCGCCGGGTGCGGCCCCGGTCGTGCCGCCCGCGGCCGCGCCCGGGGCGCCGCCCGGCATCGCCCCGGCCGGGGGCGCGCCGCCGGGCATCCCGCCCGGGCCGCCGCGCATCCCGCCGCGGCCGCCCCCGGGCCCGCCCATCCCCATCCCGGCCGACGCGGGGCCGCCCGCGGGGAACGTGCTGCTCGTCGCGTGGCCGAGGGTCTGGACCGCCCACGCGCCCGGGGCGACGAGGAGCAGGGCGACGATCGTGCCGAGCGCGGCGCCGCGCACCCGCCCGCCGCCACGGCCGACGGCCAGGGCCACGGCGGCGACCACGCCGCCGACCAGCAGGACGGGCGTCATCCAGCCCAGGTCGGTCGCGCTGCGGTGCAGGACCACGAGCTCGGTCGCGACGCCGCCGGCGATCGCCAGCGGCCCGAGGGTCCGGGCGGTCGGGCCGCCGCGGGCGATCGTCCCGATCCCCGCGCCCACGAGGGCCGCGGTGAACGGCGCCAGCGCCGACACGTAGTACGGGTGGAAGATGCCCTCCGCGCGGCTGAACGCCACGGCGGTGACCAGCCACGCGCCGCCGACCGCGACGAGCCACCCCGTCCGCGCGTCGCTGCGCCGCAGGCGGGTCAGGACGAGCAGACCCGCGCCGGCGACGAGCGCCAGGCCCAGCAGCCAGCCGGCCTGGCCGCCGAGCGCGTCGTTGAGCAGCCGCAGCGGCCCGGGATCGCCGCCGAACACGCCGCCCATGCCGCCGCCTCCGCCGCCGGGGCCGCCGGCCGCGCCCGCACGTGCGCCGCCGCCCGGCCCGCCGTCCTGGCCGAAGAGCCGCCCCAGGCCGTTGTAGCCCAGGATCAGCGACCAGATCGAGTTGTCGTTCGTGCCCGAGATCCACGGGCGGGAGCCCGCCGGGGTCAGCCAGACCAGGACCGGCCAGGCCAGGCCGACGACCGTGGCCGCGGCGCCGAACGCCGCCGTCTGCCGGGCCGCGGCCCAACGGCCCCGCGGGGCGACCCACAGGTACGCGGCGACGAGGCCGGGGACGACCATGAGCGCCGCGGCCATCTTCGTCTCGAAGCCCAGGCCGACGAGCACGCCCGCCAGGACGAGCCACCGCGTGCGGCCGCCCTCGAGCGCGCGGACGGTCGCCCACAGCGCGCCGACGACGCACAGGATCAGCAGCGCGTCCGGGTTGTCGTGCCGCGAGATCGCGACGCTGATCGGGGTGAGGACGAGGACCAGGCCGGCGACGCCGCCCGCGATCCGGCCGAAGCGCCGGCGGGTCAGGTCGTACGTCAGTCCGACCGTCGCGACGCCCATGAGGGCCTGCGGCACGAGCAGGCTCCACGACGAGAAGCCGAAGACCCGCGCCGACAGCGCCTGCACCCACAGGGCGGCGGGCGGCTTGTCGACGGTCATCACGCCGGCGCCGTCGAAGGTGCCGAAGAGGAAGGCGTTCCAGGACTGCGTCATGGAGCGCACCGCGGCGGCGTAGTAGGCGTTCGCCGTGCCGTTGCGGTCGAGCGCCCACAGGTGCAGCACGGCGGCGAGGACGAGCAGCGCGACGAGCTCGGGGCGCGCGCGCAGGGCGAGCGCCAGGCGACGGGCGCGCGAGGACGGGGCCGCAGGCTCGGGGCCGGCGGTCGTGTGCGGCGGGTCGGGGCGGGCATCCAGCGGACGCTCGATCGGGGGATGGGTGGCCATGGAGGAGGTCGTTCCGAAGGGGTCGGGGTCGGGGATCAGGCGCGTTCGCCGGCCTCGGCCGGCGTCGCGAGGGCGGTGGGCGCGGCGGCGCGGGCGCGGGCCTCGGGGTGCGCGAAGACCCAGAAGCGCAGGGCCACGTAGCGCGAGACGGTGGCGAGCACGCTGGCGCCGACGAGGACGGCGAGCTCGACGACGCGGGCGGGGGCGCGGTCGACCGCGTGGAGCACGGCGAGCGCGCCGCTCGTCAGCAGGACCGTCAGCACGAAGACGGCGGCGCCCTGCGCGTGGTGGCGGGCCAGGTGCCGCCGGCCGCGGACGCGGAAGGTGAAGCGCCGGTTGGCCTGCGTGTTCGCCACGGCGGTCGCCGCGAGCGCGGCGACGTTCGCGACCCCCGCGCCCAGGCCCGGGCGCAGCAGCAGGTAGAGCAGCGCGTACGCGAGCGTCGACACCACGCCGATCGCCAGGAACCGCGTGATCGGTGCCGTCGCCAGCAGCCGCGCGACGCCCTTCAGGTCGTCCGCCGCGGTGCGCACGAGGTCGACGCGCGAGTCCGGGTCGTCGACCCAGTCCACGGGCACCTCGTGGATCCGCAGGCCCTGCCGCTGGGCCAGGACGAGCAGCTCGGTGTCGAAGAACCACGCCTGGTCGCGCACCTGCGGCAGCAGCCGCTGCGCCACGTCGGCGCGGATCGCCTTGAAGCCGCACTGCGCGTCCGTGAACCGCGCGTGGAGCGACAGCCGCAGGATCCGGTTGTACGCGCGCGAGATCAGCTCGCGCTTCGGGCCGCGGACGACGTTGGAGCCCGTCGCCAGCCGCGAGCCGATCGCCAGGTCGCTGTGCCCGGAGACGAGCGGCGCGACGAGCGGCAGCAGCGCTCGCAGGTCGGTCGACAGGTCGACGTCCATGTAGCAGAGGACGTCGGCGTCGCTGGCCGTCCACGCCGCGCGCAGCGCCCGGCCGCGGCCCTTCTCGTCCAGGCGCACGACGCGGACGCCGGGCAGGTCGTCGGCCAGCGCGCGGGCGACCTGCGGCGTGGCGTCCGTGCTGGCGTTGTCGACGACGACGATCCGCCACGCGAACGGGAAGGCGGTGCTCAGGTGCTCGTGCAGGCGACGGATCGACCCGGGCAGCGCGGCCTGCTCGTCGTGGACGGGGACGACGACCTCGACGACCGGCGGGCGGCGGTCGGGCCCGGCGGGCGCGAGGCCGTCGTGGGGGGCGGAGCGAGCGGTCGCGGAAGGCATGCCTCCACGGTGCGGCCGGGGTGCGGGAGCGGGCTGGGGCGCTCCTGGGGGCTGGCTGAGAAGGCGGCGCGCCGCCCTCCTCCCCCCGGACGGCCGCGAGCCGGCGGGGAAGCCCCGCCGGCTCGTGCTGCGCTGCCGGGCCGCGGACGCGGCCCCGTGGTGTCCGGTGCAGGACGTCAGGACGACGTCGCGGTGCCCGTCGTGGTGCTCGTGCCGCCGGCGGCGCCCGCCGCACCCGAGCCGTCGGGCGTGGCGCCCTGCGGCGGTGCGCCGGCGCCCCCGGGGCCGCCGCTCGGCAGCACGTCGGCGAGGGCGGCCCGGACGTCGCTCGCCGCCAGGCCCAGCGCCTTCGCGACGGCCGCGTACATCGCGGTCCGCGGGTCGTCGCCGGATCCCGTTCCGGCGCTCGGCGCGGCCCCCGACCCGGCCTGGGTCTCCGGCCGGCCGCTGGGCCGCGCGGCCTCCATCGCGGCCTGCAGCTTGGGGGTCGTGACGCCGAGCTCCTTCGCGGCGGCCTGCAGGTCGCTCGTCGACAGGGCGCCGGGCGCACCGCCCTGCGGGGCCTGGCCGGCCGGGCGCGCGCCGGGCGCGGACGCCGCGGTGGTCGCCGCGGCGTTCGTCGTCCCGGCGTCGGACGAGGCCCCGCAGCCGACGACGCCGAGGGCGGCGGCGCCGGCGATCAGGAGGGCCGGGACGGTGCGGCGGATGCGAACGAGGTAGCTCATGCCGTCACGGTCCCGTCCGCGGCTGGGAGGACGCTGGGCGGGCGCTGGGCGGGCGCTGGGCGACGGCCGAGACCCGAGCGCGGCCGCCGGCGCCCCGCCCCGTCCCCGCCCGCCGTGGGCGGGTCCGTGCACCCGCGCACGCCCGGAAGGACTTCGACCGGGCGGCGGGAAGGCTGGGATCGTGTCCCTGCGTCCCCACGCACCGACGTCCCGCGTGCCCCGCCTCCGCCCCCATCCCCCGCGCCGCCTCGCCGCTCCGCGCCCGTCGATCCGCCGTGCGGCCCGCACGGCGACGCCGCGGGTCGCGCTGCTCGCCGCGGCCGCCGCGCTGCTCGCCGCCGCGCCCGCCGTCGCGGGCGAGCGCCGGGCCGGCGAGCGGATCGTCGGCGGCGCCCCCGTCGCGATCACCCGCGCCCCGTACCAGGCCGCGATCTACGACCCCACGCTCGGCGGCGCCCAGGCCTCCCCGTTCCTGGGGCAGTTCTGCGGCGGCGCGATCCTCGACGCCACCCACGTCGCAACCGCCGCCCACTGCGTCTTCGACCAGGAGCGCGGCACGGTGCGGCCCGTCTCGCGCCTGCGGGTGCTGGCCGGCGTCACCCGCCTGCGCCGCGCGGGCGAGCCCGAGGTCGCGACCGCCCGCGACGCCGGCGTGCGGAGCGTCGCCATCCGCCCGGGGTTCGTGCTCGGCACGCTCGACGGCGACGCCGCCGTGCTGACGCTCGACGCGCCGCTCTACACCGGCACGCCCGTCGCGGACGGCACGACCGCGATCGCGCCGATCGCGCCGGTCACGCCCGAGCAGGCCGCGCTCGTCGCGCGCACCGGCGACCCGGTCACCGTCACCGGCTGGGGCAACCAGGCGCCGCAGCCCGAGGTCGGCACGGGGCGCTCCGACTACCCGCAGACGCTGCAGGCCGCCACCACCCACGTCGTGGACGACGGCTCCTGCGCCCGCGCGTACGCCCGCGTCGGCGTGCGGATCACCCGCCGCGTCCTGTGCGCCGGCGAGCGCGCGGGCGGGGTCGACGCCTGCCAGGGCGACAGCGGCGGCCCGCTGACCGCCCTCGTCGGCGGCACGCCCGCGCTCGTCGGCATCGTCAGCCTCGGCAGCGGGTGCGCGCAGGCGAACCGGCCGGGCCTGTACGCACGGATCGCCGACCCCGCCGTCGGCGGCTTCGTGCGGCACGCCGCGGGGCTGGGCGGCGACGCCCCGGACGCCGGCTCGTCCTCCTCCGACCCGCGCGACGCGGAGCGCCCGACGTCGCGCGTGGCGGCCCAGGACTGCGGGCGCACGCGCTGCGTCGTCAACGTCGCCGTCACCGACCCCCTGCCGTCCACGGGGGTCCGGCGCGTCGCCGCGACGCTGCGCTGGCGCACGCCCGTCGCCTGCCGCACGCGGGCCCGCCGCTGCGGACGCACGCACGCCCAGCGGCTGACGGCCGAGGCGATCGGCGGCGCCAACTGGGGCGTCACCGCGAAGGGCCTGCGCCCGGGCCGTCGCTACACGCTGACGCTGCGCGCCGAGGACGGCGCGGGCAACCGCCAGCGCCGCGCCACCCGCGTGACGCTGCGGCCGGGCGCCTGAGCGCGGCGGCCGGGCGCGGGCGCCCGGCGCACCGCGGCGTGCGGCCCTCCCACGCGGGGACGGACGGCGGCTACGCTGGCGCGACCGTGAGCCTGCCCGTCGCCCCGCCGCTCGCCCCGCAGCTCGCCCGCGCCCGCGCGGGTCTGCCGACCGGCGGCGGCTGGTCGTACGAGCCGAAGTGGGATGGCTTCCGCGCGCTCGTCTTCGTCGACGTCCCGGACGACGGCGACGCGGACGCCGAGGACGCCGTGCGGATCGTCTCGCGCGCCGGGAAGCCGCTCGACCGCTACTTCCCCGAGCTGCGCTTCCCGCCCGGCCGCTACGTCCTCGACGGCGAGATCGTCATCGACCTGCGCGAGGACGACGCCGCCGGCGAGGCCGCGACGGTGCCGGAGAACCAGGACTTCGACGCGCTCTCGCAGCGCATCCACCCGGCGGCGTCGCGGATCGCGATGCTGGCCGAGCAGACCCCCGCCCGCTACGTCGCCTTCGACCTGCTGGCGCTCGACACCGTCTCGCTGCTGGACCGGCCGTTCGCCGAGCGGCGCGACGCCCTGGAGCGGTTCCTCGCCGCCCCGGCGTTCGGCGACTCGAGCGTGTCGATCACCCCGGCGGTCCGCACGCCGGAGGAGGCGGAGGGCTGGCTCCAGCGCACCGAGGGCGTCGTGGCGAAGGAGCTCGATGCCCCGTACCTGCCGGGCGAGCGGAAGGGGATGGTGAAGGTCAAGCGCAAGCGCACCATCGACTGCGTCGTGCAGGGCTGGCGGCCGGGCAAGGAGGAGGGGACGGTGGGCTCGCTCGTGCTGGGCCTGTACGCGCCCGACGGCGCGCTGCGCACGGTCGGCCACACGTCGAGCTTCACGGCCAAGCGCAAGCGCGAGCTGCGCGCCGAGCTCGAGCCGTACGGCACCGGGGTGGTCCAGCAGGGCGAGCCGAGCCGCTGGAAGTCGGACAAGGAGCTCGAGTGGGTGGAGCTGCGGCCCGAGCTCGTCGTCGAGGTGTCGTTCGACCAGGTCAGCGGCGGCCGGATCCGCCACGGCGCCAAGCTCGAGCGCTGGCGGGACGACAAGCCGCCGGCCGCGTGCACGCTCGATCAGCTCGACGCCTGACCGACGATCGGGTGTGCGACTGCTCCCAACGGTAGTTGCAGGTGCAGAGACCGTGGTAGGTTCGGCGGTCCCATGTCGTCGTCGTCCGCCATCGCCCCCGAGCCCGCCGGCCGGGGCGGCGACGGCCCGGCCCCGCTGACGGCCGCGTCGGCCGCGGCGCCGGCGCCCGTCTTCGTGCGGTGGACGTGGCAGCGCATCGTCCTGGTCGCGGCCCTGGCCTACGCGGCGTACGCCGCGGCCCGCTGGACCGGCGGCACCGACGAGGTGGCGGCGCACGCCAACGCGCTGGGGCTCGTCGACCTGGAGCGCACGCTCGGCCTGGGCTTCGAGGGCAGCGTGCAGACGGCGCTCGACGTGCCCGCGCTCGTCTTCGTGCTCAACCACGTGTACCTGGCGGCGCAGTTCGTCGTGACGCCGGCGGCCCTCGTCTGGGTGACGCGGCGCTCGCGGACCGCCGGGGCCCGGCTGTGGGAGACGCTCGTGGTCGGCTGGATCCTGGCGACGCCCGTCGCCGCCCTGCTGCCGGTCGCCCCGCCGCGGCTGGCGGGGACCGGCATCGCCGACACCATCACCCTGAGCGGCTCGCACACGCTGACGTCCCCGATCGCGCAGCTCTTCTACAACCCGCTCGCCGCGGTGCCCAGCATGCACGCGGCCTTCGCGTTCGCCGTGGCCGCCGCGCTGGCGTCGACGGCGCGCACGCCGGTCGGGCGCGTCCTCGGCGCCGCCTGGGCGCCCCTGATCGCCGTGACGGTCGTCGCGACGGGCAACCACTACGTCCTCGACGTCGTCGCGGGCCTGGCGGTGACGCTGGTCGCGTGGCTGATCGTGTGGGGCGCGCCGCGGCTCGTCGCCCGGGCCGGCGGGGCGATCCGGGCCGCCCGCGCCCCGTCGCTCCCGGCCGTTCCGGCGCCCGCCCGCGCGTCGGCCCGCGCCGGCTTCTGCTCGTCGCGTCAGAGCTGACCCCGCCGCGCGCGGGCTGCCGGCGGGCGGGTCAGGACTTCTTCGCGCGGCTCGGCGCCACGCGCTTGGGCTCGCTCTTGCCCTTCGCGAAGTGCGGCGGCCAGGGCGCGTCGCCCAACCCCTCCTCCTCGTCGCGGCGGGCCAGGTCCAGCAGGCCCGCGAGTGACCCGGCGTGGGCGTCGATGTCGGCGTGTGGATCCCCGTGCGCCTCCAGCAGCGCCGGCACGGTGTCCAGGCGGAAGTCGCCGAGCTCGGCGTCGGGCACCTGGTCCCAGGTCAGCGGCATCGAGACCCGCGCCTCGGGCGTCGGCCGGACCGACCACGCCGACGCGACGGTGCGGTCCCGCGCGTTCTGGTTGTAGTCGAGGAAGACGCCCTGGCGCTCCTCCTTCCACCACTTCGACGTCGCCTTGCCCGGCATCCGCCGCTCGACCTCGCGCGCGAGCGCCAGCGCGGCGCGGCGCACGCCCGTGAAGTCGTGCTCGGGGTGGATCCGCACGTTGACGTGGATGCCGCGCGACCCCGACGTCTTCGGGAAGCCGGTGAGCCCGTGCTCCTCGAGCACGTCGCGGACCGTCATCGCGACCTCGCGGACCTCCTTCCACCCCACGTCGGGCGAGGGGTCCAGGTCGACGCGCAGCTCGTCCGGGTGGTCCAGATCGGCGCGGCGCACCGGCCACGGGTTGAAGTCGACGACCCCCAGCTGGACCGCCCAGATCAGGTGCGCGGCGTCGTTGACGACGAGCTCGCGCGCCGAGCGGCCGCTGGGGAAGGTCACCGTCGCGGTCTGCAGCCACTCCGGCGCCGTCTCGGGGATGCGCTTCTGGAAGAACGGGTCCTGCGTGATGCCGTTCGGGAAGCGCTTGAGCGCGCCGGGCCGCTCCTGCAGGTGCAGCACCGCCGGCCCGGCCACGGCCAGGTAGTACTCGGCCAGGTCCAGCTTGGTGATCGCCTTCTCGGGTCCGAGGCCGTCGCCCCGCTCGGCGCGCGAGGGGAAGAAGACCTTGCTCGGGTTCGACAGCCGCAGCTCGTGCCCGGCGGCCTCGATCGTCGTCTCCTCCTTCGCCATGGCGGCAGGCTCCCACGGCGGGCGGCGCGGCGCCAGGGGCGGGCGGGGGCGTGCGGGCGGGCAGCGGCTCCCGGCCACCCCTCAGGCCGAGCGCGGCGCCTGGACGGCTCGCGCCGGGGCGCCGCCCGCGGCGCCGTCCCCCGCGACGGCGGGCATCCCCCGCGCGTCCGGCGCGGCCGTTCCGCCGTCGCCCGGCGTCGACGCCTCCTGCGGGTGCGCCGGCGCCCAGCCCGGGCCGTGGAAGAGGTAGCCGGCGCGGTCCCGCCAGCTGCGCGCGTGCCGCACGTCCCGGAGCAGCGCGTACCACTCGTGGTAGGCGACCTTGACCGGGTTGTACGTGTCGATGTTCGTCGTCAGGCCGTAGCGCACGCGCTCGCCCTCGGGCTCGAACGTGCCGAAGAGCCGGTCCCAGATGATGAAGATGCCGGCGTAGTTGCGGTCCAGGTACTGGTCCTGCACGCCGTGGTGGACGCGGTGGTGGCTCGGCGTGTTGAAGACCAGCTCGATCGGTCGCGGCAGCTTGTCGACGGCCTCCGTGTGCAGCAGGAACTGGTAGAGCAGGTTCCAGCTCTGCGCCAGCAGGATCGCCCACGGCGGGAAGCCGATCAGCGCCAGCCACAGCCAGAAGACCGGCGCGGTGAACGGCGACCAGTCCTGCCGCAGCGCCGTCGACAGGTTGTAGTGCTGGGACGAGTGGTGCACGACGTGCGTCGCCCAGAGCATCCGCACCCGGTGGTGCCCGCGGTGGTACGCGTAGTAGGAGAGGTCCTCGGCGAAGAGGAGCAGCAGCCACGGCCACCACGTGTCCATCGGCATGTGGAACGGCACCAGCTCGTACACGCCGGCGAAGACGACCACCGCGCCGAGCTTGAGCACCGCCTTGAAGCCCAGGCTGCCCAGGCCCATGGTCAGGCTGGTGGCGGTGTCCTTCGCCGCGTAGCCGACGGGCCTCGAGGGGTCCTCGGCGTGCTCGTGCGCGGCGTGCCGCAGCGCGACCACCTCGAGCACCATGAAGAGCAGGAAGAACGGGATCGCGGCGAGGATGAGGTCGTCCATGGCGGGGTCTCGGTCGGGCGCGGGGCGGGGCGGGTGGGGTGGGCGGCGAGTGGGCGCCGGGAGCGGACGGACGCGGGGTCCGGGACGCTGCCGATCGCCGGTCGCATCGGCCGGGCCCGGGCGCCGGGGCGCCGCGCACCCTCCGATCGACCGCAACTGGTTGGACCAGTTGCTGCGCTGGTTGTACCAGCTGGCGGCGTGCGGCGTCAACCGGAGACGTCGCCCCGTCCCGTCCAGGAGATCGCGGGCGGCGCGGCCTGCCGACCGAGCGGAGACGGCGTCGGGCCCGCGGCGACGGGCGTCCGGCGGGCGCGCGGCGGGCTCCCGACGGGCCGGGGACGGGCGCTCGGCGGGGCCGCAGCGGGCGAACGGCACGCGAACGGCGACGGCGAGGCGGACGGCCTGTCTGGGCTGCGGTGCGCACCGCCCCGCGCCGCGCGTTCCGTCCCACGGTCGCGACGAAGCGCGTCGTGTTCCCGGATCGAGCGCTATGCGCTCGTTCGTTCCCCCTCGACGCCGACCCGCTCGCCGTTGGGACTCCGTGCGCGGGTCATGGGTCCTTCCCCGGACCGATATGCAGGCGTGTCATCGGTGATGACACGCGCGCATATCGCCCTGGGGAACGGCCGGGTCCGCGACGGCGGCCGAGCGTCCGCCTCCCGACGCGGCCGCGCGCCGGTCGGGACCCGCGACCCCACCAGCCGGACCGGCCGCTCGGACGGACGGCGGGTCGGACTCCCCGTCCGCCGCCCCGCGGTCGGATAGCCGGGGGACGGCGGGCGAAGGGCCGCACGGCAGACGGCCGGCCGCCAGCCCCCCGCTCAGTCGACGCGGGGCACGTCGCCCTCGAGCTGCGCCGCCACGAGCGCGCCGACCCGCTCGCGGTCCCCGGCTCGCATCGCCTGCGCCAGCTCGCGCAGGCGGTCCGCGTCCGTCGGGGCGAGCGCCCGCGCCAGCTCGGGGTAGGCGGCCACGGCCTGGTTGAGCGAGTTGAGCATCAGGCGGTACGCCAGGTTGCCGGCGCCGTCGACGACCGCCCGCCACAGCGCCTCGTACCGGCCGACGACGTCGTGCGACTCGCCCACCCCGTCCTCCACGGCCGCGGCCACGTCCTCGGCCAGCCGCGCCGCGGCCTCGCGCGTGCCGTCGTCCGCCCGGGCCGCGAACCGGCGCGCAGCGTCGACGCCGATGAGCGCGCGCAGCTCGAGGACCGAGACGACGATCTCGTGCGGCGGGGCGCCGGCCGCGTCGCCGCCGCGGACGAGATCGAGCAGCAGGTCCATCCCGCCGTGCTCGCGCCAGTCCTGCACCCGCGTCGCGCCGCCCTGCGCGATGCGCACCAGCCCGGCCTGCTCCAGCCGCTTGAGGGCCTCGCGGATCGCGTGCCGGTTCACCCCGTGCCGCTCGGCGAGCGTCCGCTCCGACGGGAGGGCGTCGCCGGGCGCCAGGCGGCCTTCGATGATGTCCGCTCGGAGCGTCTCGTGGATCGCGTCGGACACCCGGCGCGTCGGTCGCGCGGCGGCGTCGGTCATGGCGCAGGGTTCTACCAGCGGCCGCGGCGCCGGACGGCCGCCGCCGCGCGCGGGTGCCCGTCCCCACGGCCCGCCGGCCCCCCGTCCGCCATCATCGGTGGGGATGTCGTCCCCCTCTCCCGCCGCCCGACCACCGCTCGCCGGGGTCCGGGAGCGGTTGCGGGCGCTGGGGGTCGCGGCCGGCCGGCGGCGCGCCGCGGCGCTGCGGGCGGCCCTCGCGGTCGGCACGCCGCTCGTCGTCGGCGCCGCCACGGGCCACACCGCCGAGGGCGGCCAGGCGGCCCTCGGCGCCTTCGTCGTCCTGTACGGCGACGGGATGCCGTACCGGCGGCGCGCGTGGCTGCTGACCGGCATCGCGCTCGTGCTGGCCCTCGCGATGGGGCTCGGCTCGCT
Source organism: Patulibacter sp. SYSU D01012 (assembly GCF_017916475.1). Classification (GTDB taxonomy): domain Bacteria; phylum Actinomycetota; class Thermoleophilia; order Solirubrobacterales; family Solirubrobacteraceae; genus Patulibacter. The sequence goes on along the minus strand of NZ_JAFMTB010000001.1, from coordinate 816,357 downwards.
CGTCGCGGCGAGCGACGCGGCGACGGTCCTCGCCGCCACGCTCGTGGGGGCGTTGAGCGCGCTGCTCGTCGTGGGGCTGCGGGTCGGTCCGCCGCGCGAGTACTTCGTGGTGCTCGTCTTCCTGCTCGGGACGACCCTGCCGGTCGACGCGTCGGCGGCGCCGAAGCGCGCCGGCCTCGTCCTGGCCGGCGGCGCGATCGCGTGGCTCATCGCGCTGGCGCCCGCGCTGCTGCGCCGCCCCGGCCCCGAGCACGCCGCCGTGCGCCGGGCGACGACCGCCGTGGCGCGGCTGCTGCGGAGCGTCGGCGGCCCGGCCGCGGCCGCGGCCGGCCACGACGCCGTCGTGGCCGTCCACGCCGCCGTCGACGCGACGGACGGGTCGGGCAGCGCGGACGCGATCCGCCGGGCCGCGGCCCTGGAGCCGGTGCTCGAGGCGGCGCTGGCGCTCCACGTCGAGGACAGCCCGCCGCTCGACCGGGGCTGGGCCGCCCTGGTGCGCGACGCGCCGGACGCGTCGGCCGGCGCCCCCGGTCCGCACCCGCCCCTGCCGGACCGTGCCGCCGGTCCGCGGCTGCGGGACGCCGTCGCCGCGCTGCGGGCGTCGCGGGCGCCCGGCGCCGCGCCCGCCGCGGGCGACGACGAGCCCGAGCCGCGCCGGTGGCGCGCCCCGCTGCGCTGGTCCGTGGGCGGCGGATCGCCCTACCGTCGGGTGGCGGTGCGGATGGCGGTCGCCGTCGGCGGCGGCCTGCTGCTGGGGCACGCCCTGGGCCTGGACCACCCCTCGTGGGTGGCCGTCAGCGCGGCGGCGGTGCTGCAGGGCTCGACGTTCGTGCTCGCCCGCAGCCGGGCGCTGCACCGCACCGTCGGCACCGCGATCGGCGTGCTGCTGGCGGGAGCGATCTTCGCGCTCGACCCGTCCACGGGCGTCGTGATCGCGCTCATCGTGGCGCTGCAGGCGACGATCGAGCTGTTCGTCGTCGCGGCGTACGGGTTCGCGGTCGTCTTCATCACGCCGCTGGTCCTGCTGCTGATCGAGGTGGGCGGCGCCGGGCCCGCCGTCCGCTCGCTCGCGGACGTGCGGCTCGTCGACACGATCGTCGGCAGCGCGCTCGGCGCGCTGATCGCCGTCCTGGCGCGGCCCGCGCGCGGGCGCGGCCACCTGGCGGCGGCGCAGGCGGACGCCATCCGTGCCGCCGGCGACGTGCTCGTGCCCGCGCTGACCCCCGGGGCCACCCGCGAGCGGCTCGTCGCGGGCCGCCGGCGCATCCAGGGCGCGCTGCTGCGCCTGCGGGCGGCCCAGGGCGACGCGATCGGCGACGCCATCCGCCGCGATCCGCGCGCCGACGTGCGCTGGCCCGTCACCGCCACCGTCGAGCGGTTGGCGCACTTGACGCTCGCCCTGCCGGACGAGCCGGGGCGGCTGGGACCCGCGGGCGCGGACCCGCAGGCGGTGCGGGCGGTCGTCGACGCGTTCGCCGCCCGGGCGGAGGGGGCCGGCGGCGACGCCGGGCTGCTCGGCCGCGAGGTCGCGCCGATCCCCGGGCTGCCGCGCACCACGCGCACCCTCGAGGCGCTGCGGGCCGAGCTCGCGGACCTCCCGGCGTAGGCGCACGGCGCCGCCGACCCGGCGGCCCCGCCCCGGCCCCGTCGGCCGTCGCCGACCCGGGGCAGGACCGCCCGGCCGCTGCCCTAGGCTCCGGCGCCAGATGTGCCTGTCGCCCGAGGTCGACTTCGTCGCCGGCACCGCGATCGCGGGCGTCGGCGTGGCGACCCTCGCCGCCGTCCGCCGCCCGCGAGACCTGCTCGTCGCGGCGCTCCCGCTCGGCTTCGGGATCCACCAGTTCGTGGAGGGCTTCGTGTGGCTGGGCCTGCGCGGCCAGGTCGCCCCCGCGGTCGGCGATGCTGCGCGCGACGCCTACGTGATCTACGCGCAGGCGGTGCTGCCGATGGTCGTGCCGCTCGGCTTCGCCCTGCTCGAGCCCGACCGCCGGCGCCGCCGCTGGGTGTGGCCGTTCGCGCTGCTCGGCCTGCTCACCGGCCTGTACCTGCTGTGGCAGGTCACGGCGTGGCCGGTCCTCGCCGAGGAGCGCGCGCACTGCGTCGCCTACACCACGCACACGCCCTACGCCCTCCCGAGCGCCACGGCGTACGTGCTGGCCGTCTGCGTGCCGGCGCTCGTCTCGAGCCAGCGGCACCTGCGCTGGTTCGGCGTCGTCAACGTCGTCGGCCTGCTCGGCGCCGCGACGATGCAGGAGGAGGAGTTCACCTCGGTCTGGTGCCTGTACGCCGCGGTGATGAGCGTCCTGATCCTGGTCCACTTCCGGCGCGCGGGCCGAGACCGGCCGCACCCGCACGCACTCGCCGCGGGCCCGGCTGGTCCCGCGCCGTAGCTGAGCGGCGGGCGCCCGGGGCGGGCGGGCCCGCAACGCGCCCGCCCCCCTCGTCCGGGCCGCGGCGCCTAGGCGCCGGCCCCGGACGCCGCCTCCGCCCGCTCGCCGTCGGCCGCGTCGATCCGCGCGCGCAGCGTGTCGGCGTCGTAGCCGCACTCCAGGCGCGTGCCGTCGAGGAACAGCGTCGGCGTGCCGCTCACGCCGCTGCGGGCGGCGCTCGCGACCTCGGCCTGCACGGCCGGCAGGCGCACGTGGTGGCGCAGGTCGTCGGCCATGCGGTCGGGGTCCAGGCCCAGGTCGTCCGCGATCTCGAGCAGGTCCGCCGGGCCCAGGTCGTCGCCGACGGGGTGGGCGAGCAGGCGCCAGTGCATCGGCCAGAAGCGGCCCTGCGCCGCGGCCGACAGCGCGGCCTCGGCGGCCAGCGTCGCGCCGGGGTGGGCGTCCTCGTTCGGCAGCTGCCGGTGCACGAAGCGCACGCGGTCGCCCACCGCCTCGCGCAGGCGGTCCAGCTCGGGCCGCAGCGCGCGGGTGTGCGGGCACTCGTAGTCCCCGTAGACGACGACGGTGTGCGGGGCGTCGGCGGGCCCCAGGATGCGGTCGTAGAACGGGTCGACCGGCGGGTCCAGCGGGACGTCCGCCGGGGCCTCGTCCGGCGCGGCGGCCCGCTGGCGCGCCAGGCTCGTCAGACCCAGGCCAGCGGCGAGCACGGACGCCACGAGCACGCCGAGCTTGGCCTCGTCGCGCAGCAGCTGGTCCGTGAACGCCAGGTCCGCGACGAACAGCGAGACGGTGAAGCCGATGCCGGCCAGGGCCGCGGACCCGAGCACGTGCCCGCGCCGCATCCCCGCCGGAAGCGGGCCGACGCGCAGCCGGACGGCCAGGAGCGTCGCGCCCGCGATGCCGAGCGCCTTGCCCGCCACCAGCCCGGCCACGACGCCCAGCGTGACCGGGGACGTGACGGCGTCGGAGAGCACGTCGCCGCTCAGCGGCACGCCGGCGTTGGCGAGCGCGAACAGCGGGACGACGACGTAGCTCGTCCAGGGGTGGATCGCCTCCTGGAAGCGCTCGTTGGGCGAGACCGCCCCGGCGATCTCGAGCACCGCCGCGCGGCCCTTGGCGGGCGTCGGCGTGCGGCGGAACAGGCGGGCGATGCTGGCCGCGCGCTCCAGGTCGGCGCGCTGGGGCGGGTGGACCGCGGTCAGCAGCCCCATCGCGACGCCGGCGATCGTCGGGTGGATGCCCGACTCCAGGGTCGCCACCCACAGGACGAGGCCCGCGACGAAGTACGCCGGCCCGCGCCAGGGCGGCCCGAACCGCCGCAGCAGCACGATGGCGGCCAGGATGACGCCGGCCGCGGCCAGCCACACCAGCTCGATCGACGCGGAGTAGAAGATCGCGATGACGATGATCGCGCCGACGTCGTCGACGATCGCCAGCGTCAGCAGGAACACCCGGACCCCCGGCGGCACCCGGTCCCCGAGCAGCGCCAGCGCGCCCAGGACGAAGGCGATGTCGGTCGCCATGACGATGCCCCAGCCGTGCGCGCCCTCGCCGCCGACGTTCACCAGCGTGAAGATCAGCGCCGGCACGACCATGCCGGCGACGGCGGCGATCGCGGGCACGGCGGCCGCGCGCCGGTCGCGCAGCTCGCCGAGCTCGAGCTCGCGCCGGATCTCCAAGCCGACGACGTAGAAGAAGAACGCCATCAGCCCGTCGTTGACCCAGTGCGCCAGGTCGTGGTCGATGCCCTGGCCGGCGATCTCGATCTTCAGGTGCGCGCCCCACAGGTCCTCGTAGCTGCCGGACAGCGGCGAGTTGGCCCAGACGAGCGCCAGGACGGTGGCCGCCAGCAACAGCCCGGCGCTCCCTGTCTCGGTGTGCAGGAAGGCGCGCAGCGAGCGCGACGTGCGCTCGGTCCAGGGGGTGCGGGCGGGCGGGCCGTGCGAGCCGGCGGAGGAGGGATGGTGCTCGGTGCTCACGGGGACTTTCGGGGTCGACGACGTGTGTCGCCGACCAGACTTCCCGGCACACCCTGCCGTCCAGCGTAGCGTGCGGCGCTCAGACGCTCGCCCCGCCGGGTGCGCTCCCGCGATCGCCCTCGCCGGCCGTCGGCGTGCCGCCGGGCGCGCCGCCGGAGCGGTCCTCGCCGCCCGCCTCGCCGGGCGCGTCCTCTCCCGTCGCGCCGCGCGCGACGTCCTCGCCGTCCAGCCCGTCGCCGTCCAGGAACCCCGGCGCGGCGATGAGGAACGTGCCGCAGACGACGAACGCCAGCATCAGCGCGACGCCGGCCAGCAGCGTCAGGGTGCGGTCGAAGACGACCATCAGCAGCACGCCGACCACGAGCAGGACGGGCGTGACGCGGCGCAGCCGCCGCTCGCGCGCGGGGCTCATCGCGCGCTCCCGTCGCCGTCGCCGGCCTCGACCGGGCGGAAGCGCTGGTCGAGCGGCTCGTACCGCTGGTCGAGCGTGCCGCGCAGCACCAGGCGGAAGAGCAGCCACAGCGAGGGCGCCAGGACGACGACCGCGATCGCCGTCGAGACGAGGACGGCCGAGAGCGTCGCGTCGCCGGCCGCCGCCTCGTCGATCGTCAGCTGCCCGGGCAGGAACGCGGGCTGCTGCGCGACCGCCCACGCGGCGACGAGGCAGACGACCGCGAACGCCGCGGTCAGGCGCGCCGGCCCGAAGCGCTCCGTCCGCCACACGAGCGCCATCGTCGCCAGGCCGGACAGCGCCGAGACGACGACGAGCACGAGCGCCCACCCGTGGGTCAGCCCGTCGAAGAGCGGGCGGGCGTCCTGCCGCAGGACGACCAGGCCGGCGAGCGCCAGGACGCCCGTGACGGCCCCCGCGCCCAGCGCCCGCCGCCGGAACGCGCGGACCAGCTCGGGCTTCTCGGCGCGGCGCGCGTCGGCGCACAGGAAGACGGCGGCCAGGTACGCGCCGACGGCCACCGCCAGCACCCCGACGAAGACGCCCGTCGGGTTGAGCCACGACGTGATGGGGTCGCCCGCCGCGTTGCCCACGGGCACGCGCCCCGACGCCACCGCGCCGACGGCGGCGCCCATCGCGAACGGCACCAGGACGGAGGACGACGCGAAGAGCGCGCCGAGCACGCGGGCCTCGCGGATCGTGCCCGCCTCGCCGCGGAAGGCGAACGCGGCGCCGCGGAAGATGATCCCGATCGCCGCCGACGACAGCGGCACGTAGAGGGTCGACGTCGCCGAGCCGAACGCCACCGGGAAGGCGGTCCAGAAGACGGTCAGGATGAGGATGAGCCACACGTGGTTGGCCTCCCACACCGGGCTCATCGAGCGCTGGACGAGGCCGCGAACCTCGCCGCCGCCCCGCGCGCCGCCCGCCGTCAGGTCCCAGAACCCGCCGCCGAAGTCGGCGCCCGCCAGGACGACGTAGGCCGTCAGCCCCGCCAGCATCACCGCCGCGCACAGCTCGGCCATCAGTCCGCCGCTCCCGACGCCGCGGCGTCGCGGCGGCCACCGCCGCCACCCTCGTTCTCCGTCTCGGGCGGCCGCGACGCCAGCCGCCGCAGCAGCCACACCACGCCGCCGGCCAGGCTGACGTACACGAGCACGAGGATCGCGAAGCCGGCCGGCAGCCCGCCCGCGTCCGTCACGGCCTGCTCCGTGCGCATGTGGCCGTAGACGATCCACGGCTGGCGGCCGACCTCGGTCGTCACCCAGCCCGAGATGAGCGCCACCACCGTCAGCGGCGCCGCGGCGATGACGGCGCGGTAGAACCACTTCGAGCGCGGCAGCCGCCGTCGCCGCCACCACGTCACCAGGTACCACAGGCCCAGGACCACGAGCCCGGTGCCGATGGCGATCATCGCCTGGAACGCAAAGCGCACGACGTTGATCGCGTCGGGCTGGTCCGCGCGGGGCGTCTGGTCCAGGCCCTGGATCGTCGCGGTCGGGTCGTGCGCCGCGAGCAGCGAGAGCAGCTTGGGGATGCCGATGCCGTACTCGACCTCGCCCTTCTCGGCGTCGTAGATCCCGCCGATGTGGAACGTCGCGCCCTGCTCCGTCCTGCCCAGGCCCTCCATGGCGGCGAGCTTCACGGGCTGGTGGTCGGCGACCTCGCGCCCCGCCCAGTCGCCGACGATGACCTGCACCGGCGCGACGAGCGCCGCGATCGTCAGCGGGATGACCAGCCCGGCCCGGTGGTACCGGGTGCGCCGGCCCTTCAGCCACGCGACCGCGTAGACCGCGGCGACGATGAAGCCGGTGACGAGGTACCCGGCCAGGTACATGTGGACGAGCTCGTGCCAGACGAAGCCGTTGCCGAAGAGCGCCTCCCACGGCCGCGCCTCGGTCACCTTGCCGCCGGCCTGCTCGAAGCCGCCCGGCTGGTTCATCCACGCGTTGACCGCGATCACCATGAGCGATCCCGTCACGCCCGCGATCGCCACGGGGATGCCGGCCAGGAAGTGCTGCACCCGGCCCAGGCGGTCCCAGCCGTAGACGTAGATCGCGATGAAGATGCCCTCGACGAAGAACGAGATCCCCTCGAGCGTGAAGCCCAGGCCGAAGACCTCGCCGTACGTCCCCATGAAGTTGGGCCACAGCAGGCCGAACTCGAAGGAGAGGATCGTCCCCGTCACCACGCCGACGGCGAAGAGCAGCAGCATGACCTTCGACCAGCGCTTGGCGAGCGCGCGGTAGACCGGGTCGCCGGTGCGCAGCCACAGGCCCTCCGCGAAGAGGACCATCGCCGGCCACGCGATGCCGAAGCAGACCAGCGGGATGTGCACCGCCAGCGACATCGCCTGCATGTTGCGGGCGAAGAGCAGGTGCTCCTGGTCGGGCGTGCCGAGCGCCCCCGCGTCCGCCAGGATCGGCGCGAGGGCGCTCATGCTCAGGCCCTCGGGACGGGGGCCGAGCGGTGGACGACGCGCCAGGCGCTGACCTCGTCCAGCAGCTCCGGGCCGTAGCCCAGGCCCAGGCCGGAGCTGCGCCGCGGCTCGGCCGCGCCGCCGGGCGCGCCGCCGAAGACGGCGTTGACCTTCAGCGTGCCGACGTCGAGCTCGCGCGTCGCCCGGCGCGCGTGGCGCTCGTCGGCGGTCAGCACGGTGCCGGCCAGGCCGTACTCCGTGTCGCCCGCCAGGCGCAGCGCCTCGTCGAAGTCGTCGACGACGATGACGGGCGCGACCGGGCCGAACGTCTCCTCGCGCCACACGTCCATGTCGGGCGTCACGTCCGTCAGGACGGTCGGCGGGTAGAAGCTGCCCTCGCCGCCGGGGATGACGCCACCCGTGCGGACCTGCGCTCCCGCCTCGGCGGCGGCCGCCACGTGGCGGTGGACGCCGTCGCGGTGCCGCTCGTCGACGAGCGGCCCCATGCCCGTCTCGGGGTCGCTGCCGGGACCGACGCGCAGCGCCTCGGCCTCGCGCACGAGCGCCTCGACGAAGGGATCGGCGATCTCGCGGTGCACGAGGATCCGCTCGACCGCGACGCAGATCTGGCCGGCGTTCGCGAACGCGCCCAGGGCCGCCTGACGCGCCGCCCAGTCCGGGTCGACGTCGCGGTCGACGATGAGCGCGTCCTTGCCGCCGAGCTCGACGATCGCCTTGCGCAGCAGCGACGCGCAGCGCACCGCGATGTCGCGGCCCGCGGCCACGGAGCCGGTGTGGATGACCAGGTCGACGCCGTCGGCGGCCACGAGCGCCGCGCCCGTCGCGCCGTCGCCCTGGATCAGCGTCACGACGCCGGCCGGCAGGGCGTCCGGCAGCAGCTCGACGGCGCGGGCGACCGCGAGCGGCGCGCGCTCGGACGGCTTCACCACGACCGTGTTGCCCATCACGACGCAGGCGGCGATCTGCGCGCAGGCGAGCGCGACCGGGTCGTTCCACGGCAGCAGCACGGCCGCGACGCCGCGCGGGTGGCGCTCCATCACGTCGTCGGCGTCCGGCGCGCCGGCCAGCCGGCGGCCGCGGTGGGTCGGACCCAGCTCCGCGTACTGCTCGATGGCCCCGATGCCGGCGTCCACGCCGCCGCGGGCGTCGCCCGCCGGCTTGCCCATCTCCCGCGTCACCAGCGTCGCGATCTCGTCGGCGTGCGCGTGCAGCGCGCGGGCCCACGCCTTCAGCACGCCCGCGCGCTCACCGGCGGGCGTGTCAGCCCAGCCGCGGAAGGCGCCGCGCGCGGCCTCGACGGCGTCGCGGATCGCGGCGGCGTCGGCGGTGGGCACCTCGGCGACCGTCTCCCCCGTCGCCGGATCGCGGACGACGATCGTGGTGCCCTCGGGGTCCTGGACCGGAGCGGGCGGATCGATGGTGGCGTGGGGCACGTGGGGACCTCCGAGGGTCGCGAGGACGGACCGCCGTCCTGTACCCGGCGGGGCCGTCGGCCGAACCCATGGCCCCAGGGCCGGCGGGTGCGCCCCGCGCGCGGCCCGCCGCGCGTCAGCGCCCGGCGGGGTCGAGGACGAAGACCTTCGTCGCGATGTCGGCGTGCGGGTCGATCGCCGTGAGCATCGTCAGCACCCGGCGACCCGTGGCCTCGGCGACCACGGCCGCCAGCTCGTCGCGCGCCTCGTCGTTGACGGTGCGGCGCAGGTCGCGCACCTGGTCGACCAGCCCCTGGTCGCGCAGCGTCCGCTCCAGCGTGGTCATCGAGCCGTGCAGCACGCACACGACGGCGTCCTGCCCGGCGTGCCGCGTCTCGATCCGCACCGGTCCGCGGCCCACCCGCGTCTTGTGGAAGTGCGCCATCGCGTCGGACACCACGGCGAGGACGTCGTGCTCCTCGGGCGGCGTCATCGGTCGGGATCCCGTGGTCGGCGAGGACGGAGCGGCACGCCGCCATTGTGCCCCAGCTCGTGGCGGGTGTGGGAACCGTGACGACCGGGCACCGGCGCACCCGGTGGCGCGGCGGGACAGCGAGCCGGCCGCGCGCCTGAAGCCGCCCGACCGGCGTCCGGTGTCCAGCGAGGCACCGGGCGTCGGCGAGCGGGCGCGACGCACCCGCCGATTGGCCCGGCGGCGCCGGGGTACCGGCAGACGCATCCGCCGCCCACCGGGGCGGCCCGCGACGAAGGAGGAGTCGTGCCCGACGAACGACAGGCCGCCCGCTGGCCCGGCCACACGCTGTACGACGAGAACGGCGGCAAGGTCGGCAAGATCGAGGCCGTCTTCGCCGACGAGCACACCGGTCAGCCCGCGTGGGCGACGGTCAGCTCGGGGCTCTTCGGCCGCAAGCACCACTTCGTCCCGATCACCCACGCCCGCGAGGTCGAGGACGGCGTCGCCGTCCCCGTGGCGGGCGACCTGATCAAGGCGGCGCCGCAGGCCGACGCCGACGAGGCGCTCAGCCTCGAGGACGAGCGCGCCCTCTACCGCCACTACGGCCTGGACCACGGGTCGGCCCTGGCGGCCGAGCGGCGGGCGGCGGACGAGCCGCGCGAGCAGGCGGCCCGCGAGCGGGAGGAGCGCGAGGAGCGCGAGCGGCGCGAACGGTGGGAGGCCGAGCAGCGCGAGCAGGAGGAGCGCCCGGGCGACGACGCCCCGCGGCCGCTCGGCCGCCACGAGGCGCACGACGACCTGCAGGCGACCCGACCCGCGCCGGACGCCCTTCCCGAGCGCGACGCCACGGGCACGCCGGACCCCGCGCCGTTCGACCACGACACGGGCGCGACGGACCACGCCGCCCCCGTGCCGGACGCCCGTTACGTCGGCCGCCCCACGGTCGACGACGACCACCGCGTCCTACCGGACCACGTGATCGACCCGGCGAACGCGGGCGCGATGGCCCCCGCGCCGCGCCCGGCCGACGAGTCGCGCGGCGAGCACGCCGGCGTCGGCACCCGACTGCGCCGCCTCTTCGGCGGCACCCCCAAGGAGGACGACCACCATGGCTGACCAGCAGCCCGCCCAGCCCGCGTCGGAGGGCGTCGCCGCCCGGCGCCTGGACCCCGCCGCGGTCGACCACGACCACGACGGACGCCCCGACCTGTCGCCCCGCGACATCCGCGAGCGCCAGCGCGAGAAGTTCGGTGGCTTCCACGTCGGGCCGGCCATCTTCGGCTGGCTCGTCGCGATCGGCATCTCGGTGATCCTCGCCGCGATCCTCAGCGCCGCCGGCGCCGCCATCGGCCTGACGGACGCCGACACGCAGGTCTCGTCCGGCGAGGCGAAGACGATCGGCATCGCGGGCGGCGTCCTGCTCGTGCTCGTCTTCGTGATCGCCTACTCCTGCGGCGGCTACGTCGCGGGCCGGATGGTGCGCTTCGACGGCGCCCGCCAGGGCTTCGGCACCTGGGTCATCGGGATCGCGATCACGGTTCTGCTCGGCCTGCTCGGCGCCATCGCGGGCTCGCAGTACAACGTGTTCGAGCAGCTCAACCTGCCGAGCCTGCCGATCTCGGGCAACGCGCTGACCACCGGCGGCGCCGTCACGGCGCTCGTCATCCTGGTCGCCTCGCTCGTGGCGGCCGTCCTGGGCGGCCGCGCCGGCGAGCGCTTCCACCGCCGCATCGATCGCGCCGGCGTCTGAGGCGCCCCGCCGCGCCGCGGCCCCGTGGCCGCGGCGCCCGGTCCGGCACGCCGCGCGTCCGTCCCCGCGCGGCCGCCGGCCGGTCGCGTGGCCCGCACCGGCGGGCCGCGCGTCGTCCGGGCGCGCATGGTCCGGACGATCCGGGGTAGCCGGGCTCCACGGCCGGCCCGGCCACCGCCGATCCGGCCACCCCCCCGACCCCGGAGGACCCCATGAAGGCCCTGACCTGGCACGGCAAGCGCGACGTGCGCATCGACACCGTCCCCGACCCCACCATCGAGCACCCGACCGACGCGATCATCAAGGTCACGTCGACCGGCATCTGCGGGTCCGACCTGCACCTGTACGAGGTGATGGCGCCCTTCCTCGACGCGGGCGACGTCCTGGGCCACGAGCCGATGGGCATCGTGGAGGAGGTCGGCGCCGAGGTCACGCACATCAAGCCCGGGGACCGCGTGGTGATCCCGTTCAACGTCTCCTGCGGCCACTGCTTCATGTGCGACGCGGGCCTGCAGTCGCAGTGCGAGACGACGCAGGTGCGCGAGTACGGCTCGGGCGCCGCGCTGCTCGGCTACACGAAGCTCTACGGCCAGGTCCCCGGCGGCCAGGCCGAGTACCTGCGCGTGCCGCAGGCCCAGTACGGCCCGATCAAGGTGCCGCACGGTCCCGCGGACGACCGCTTCGTCTACCTGTCCGACGTGCTGCCCACCGCCTGGCAGGCCGTCGAGTACGCGAACGTGCCGCAGGGCGGCTCCGTCGCCGTCCTCGGCCTAGGCCCCATCGGCCAGATGAGCGTCCGCATCGCCAAGCACCGCGGCGCCGGCAAGGTCATCGCCCTCGACCTCGTCCCCGAGCGTCTCGCGCTGGCGCAGCGCTACGGCGCCGAGGTCATCGACATCTCGAGCACCGACGACGTCACCGCCGCGGTCCAGGAGCTGACGGACGGCCGCGGCCCGGACGGGGTCATCGACGCGGTCGGCATGGAGGCGCACGGCGCGCCCGTCGGCAAGTTCGCGCAGACGATCGCGGGCCTGCTGCCCGACGCCGTCGCCCAGAAGGTGATGGAGACCGGCGGCCTGGACCGCCTGAGCGCCCTGCACGCCGCGGGCGACATCGTCCGCCGCGGCGGCACGATCTCGCTCTCGGGCGTCTACGGCGGCATGGCCGACCCGATGCCGATGCTGCAGCTGTTCGACAAGCAGGTGAACATCCGCATGGGCCAGGCCAACGTCAAGCGCTGGATCGACGACCTCATGCCGCTCGTCAGCGACGAGAGCGACCCGCTCGGCGTCGAGCGGCTGGCCACGCACAAGCTGTCGCTCGACGACGGCCCGAAGGCGTACGAGACGTTCCAGAAGAAGGAGGACGGGATGATCAAGACCCTCCTCCAGCCGCACGGCCCGGCTTGAGCGGGCGCGCCCGGCGGCACCATCGCCCCGGCCCCGCTCCGGGTCCGGCGGCCGTGGGGCTGTCGCCCACCCGCCCGAGCGTGCGGCGCACGCAGGGCGGGGCACCCCCGCCACCCGGGCGGGGGCGACGCGCGGCGCTTGCGCCATCGGGCGCATCCGTGGGAGGGTGCCGCCCGTTGTACTCGTAGAGCGACGCCCGGCCGGGCGTGAACCGACGTACGGAGGTCCCCATGGGCTCTGGCCTGCTGCAACCCACCCACCTGATCATCCTCGCGGTGGTCCTGCTCGTCGTCTTCGGACCGAAGCGCATCCCCGACGTCGCGAAGTCCCTCGGCTCCGGCATGCGCGGCTTCAAGGACTCCCTGCAGGGCGGCGACGACCACGCCGCCGTGACGAAGGCGACGGCCGACGAGGCCGCCCCCGCCCGCGACTGATCGCCGCGCCGGCGCGCCCCCGCGGCGCGCCGCCCGGCCCGGGCCCGTGCGCATCGCGTGGCGCCCCGCCGGGTAGCCGTCCGTCGACCGCCCCCCACGGAGAAGGCCGATGGACGACAAGCTGCTCGCGATCTACGTCAACGACCACCTGGCCGCCGCCACCGGCGGCGTCTCGCTCGCGCGGCGGGCGCGGGACGCGCACGAGGGGGTCGACGCCGAGCTGCACGAGCTGCTGGCGTGGTTCCACGACCAGATCGCCTGGGACCGCGGTCAGCTCGTCCGCGCGCTCGACCTGCTGGGCGCCCCGAAGGACCGGCTCAAGGTCGTGGCGGGCGCGATCGGCGAGCTCGTCGGTCGGGTGAAGGCGAACGGCCGCATCGTCACGCGCTCGCCGCTGTCGAGCCTGGTCGAGCTCGAGGGCCTGTCGATCGCGGTGCACGGCAAGAGTCGCGGCTGGATCGTGCTGCAGGAGCTCGCGCACCCCAAGCTGGCGCCCATCGACTTCGCCGAGCTGCTCCGCCGCGCCGACGAGCAGCAGCGCCGGATCGAGGAGGCGCGCCGCCGCGTGGGCGCCCGCGTGCTCGCCGGCGGCGACCCGCACCCGTAGGGCCGCCCGCCCCGGCGGCCCTACGGCCGCCGCCCCGACGCCCGGGGACGCGGCTCAGGCGGCCGCCGCGTCGTCCGCCTGCAGCGCACGGATGCCGGCGGCGACGAAGAGCAGCGCCCGGTCGACCAGCCGCACGGCCTCCTCGCGACGCTCCTCCAGCGGCAGGCGCTCCGACGCGTCGCACTCGTCCGCCGCGTCGCCCTCGGCGCCCAGGACGTCGAAGACCGCGAGGGTCGCCGCGGCCGCCATGCGCGGCTCCAGCTCGTCGGGCGAGGCGCCCAGGTCCTCGGCGATCGCGCGCACCAGCAGGCGCTCCGCCTCGAGCATCTGCCCCCGCTCGTACGCCGCGAGCGACTCCTCGGTGGCGAGCAGGCGGCGCTGCCGGCGCGACTGCTCCACCCGCTCCTCCCACAGCGGCAGCTGGTCGTGGATCCAGCCGCGGACGGCCTCGATGCTCGACTCGCCCGGGCCCCGCCCCTCGAGCCGCTCGGCCAGGCCGGTCAACGCCTCGCGCAGATCCGGGAAGACCAGCTCCTCCTTGGCGGGGAAGTACGACGAGACGGTGCGCGGCGAGACGTCGGCGGCCTCGGCGATCTGCGGGATCGTCGTGGCGTGGAAGCCCTGGCGGTCGAAGAGGTCGAGCGCCACCCGGGCGATCGTCTCCCGCGTGTGCTGCTTCTTGCGCTCGCGCAGCCCTGGCCGTGTGGCGTCCGCCATGACGCAAGCCTAGCGACTCTGCCGGCATTGCAACTCCGCACCACGGGCAAAGTTGCATGACCTGCGATTTTGCAGCTGCTGTGCTACCGTCCGCCGGGCGTCGCCCCCGGCGCGCCGTCCTCCCACCGGCCCGGAACCTCCCATGTCATCTCTGCTCGCGCGGCTCGCCCGCACGCTCTCCCACCACTGGAAGCGCAGCCTGGCGGCCGCGCTCGCGATCATCGTCGTGCTCGGCATCGTCGCCGGCACCAGCTCCCCCGCCCCCGACGACTTCTCCGCCCCCGGCACCGAGACGCAGAAGGCGCTCGATCTGCTGAGCGCCCACAGCCCCGCCCTGGCCGGGTCCGAGGCGACCGTGGTCTTCACCGCGAAGGACGGGAAGATCACGGACCCGCAGAACCGCCAGGCCGTCACGTCCGCGCTGGCGAAGATCAAGCCGCTCGTCGGCCGGGGCACGGTCAGCGACCCGTTCGCCAAGGGCGGCACCGTGTCGCCGGACGGCACGATCGCCGCCGTCGACGTTCGCTACACCACCGAGCCGCAGGACCTCGAGACCGAGGACGGCAAGAAGCTCGAGGACGCCGCGCGCACCGCCGAGAAGGGCGGCACGGTCGACGTCGCCATGCGCGGCGTCGTGGTGGACATCGCCGCCGAGCAGGACGCCCCGGTCGGCGAGCTCGTCGGCATCGCGATCGCGATCGTGCTGCTGACGCTGCTCTTCCGCTCCGGCGCCGCGATGGCCGCCACGATCTTCGGCGCGCTGCTCGGCGTCATGGTCGGGCAGCTGCTGCTCACGGCGCTCGCCAAGCCGCTCGGGCTGCCCGAGTTCGCGTCGATCATCGCCGTCATGCTCGGCCTCGGCGCCGGCATCGACTACGCGCTGCTGATCATCGGGCGCTACCGCGAACAGGTCGCCGCCGGCGACAGCGTGCGCGACGCCGCCGCGAAGGCCGCCGCGACGTCGGGTTCGTCGGTCGTCGCGGCCGGCCTGATCGTCATGGTCGCCATCGCGGGCCTGCTGGTCATCGGCATCCCGATGATCGGCAAGATGGGCATCGGCGCTGCGATCGGCGTGGCCGCGGTCGTGGTCTCCGCGCTGACCGTCCTGCCGATCATGATCGGCGCGCTCAAGCGCTGGCTGACCCCGAAGAAGGCGGCGCACGTCGCGGCCTCCCCGGGCTTCCGGACGTGGGCAGAGCGGATCACCGCGCGCCCGTGGCTGTCGATCCTGGCCGGCGTCGTGATCCTGCTCGTCTTCGCCGCGCCGGTCACCCAGATGCGCCTGGGCCAGCCCGACGACGGCAACCAGCCGACGTCGAAGACCCAGCGCGTGGCGTACGACCAGCTGGCGAAGGCCTTCGGCCCCGGCTACAACGGCCCGTTCCTGCTGGCCATCGACACCGGCGGGGCGCAGAAGCCGACCCAGCAGCAGCTTGCGAAGCTGCAGGCCGCCGTGGCGAACGCCCCCGGCATGGTCAAGCAGAGCGTCAGCCCCGCCACCCCCACCCCGGACGGCAAGGCGGCGATCATCTTCGGGACGCCGACGTCTGCGCCGCAGGACGCGAAGACCAGCGACACCCTGGCGACGCTGCGCGACGACGCGATCCCGCAGGCCACGAAGGGCACACCGCTCGAGGGCAAGGTCTACGTCGGCGGCAACACGGCGGGGTTCGAGGACTTCTCCGACAAGGTCGCCTCGCGCCTGCCGGTGTTCATCGCGCTCGTGATCGGCCTGTCGGTGCTGCTGCTGATGGCCGCGTTCCGCTCGCTGTGGATCCCGCTCGTCTCGGCCGTCTTCAACCTGCTGTCCGTCGGCGCCGCCTACGGCGTGGTGGTCGCGGTCTTCCAGAAGGACGTGGGGGCGAGCCTGCTCGGCGTCGA
Source organism: Patulibacter sp. SYSU D01012 (assembly GCF_017916475.1). GTDB lineage: Bacteria > Actinomycetota > Thermoleophilia > Solirubrobacterales > Solirubrobacteraceae > Patulibacter. The sequence goes on along the minus strand of NZ_JAFMTB010000001.1, from coordinate 800,412 downwards.
CAGCGGCGTGCCGATCGTGTCGTTCATCCCGGTGATGATCTTCGCGATCCTCTTCGGCCTGAGCATGGACTACAACGTCTTCCTGCTCTCCCGGGTGCACGAGGCGTACAACGAGGGCGAGCGGCCGCGCCAGAGCGTGATCACGGGCGTGTCCCGGATCGGCAAGGTCATCCTCTTCGCCGGCCTGATCATGGCCTCGGTGTTCCTGGCCTTCGTCACCCAGCCGGACGTCACGGCGAAGATGATCGGGCTGGGCCTGGGCCTGGCGATCCTGATCGACGTGCTCGTCGTGCGCCTGATCATCGCCCCGGCGGTCGTCACCCTCCTCGGCGACAAGGCGTGGTGGCTGCCGAAGTGGCTCGACCGCATCCTGCCCAACGTCTCGCTCGAGGGGCACCTGGTGCAGAACCGGGACCCGCGCGGCGAGCCGCTGCCGGGCGTCGAGGTGCCCGCCCAGCACGGGCACGCGGCGCCGGCCGACTGACCCGCGGCACGCCCGCCCCGCAGCACCCCGAGACCCGGCGCCGCCGGGTCTCGGCCGTTGCGGGCCACGGCACGGCGCGCCCGCGGGCCCGTCCCCTACCGTGGTCGCGATGGCCGGACGCCGCTCCTCCCGCCGCGGGGCCCGCGGCGGCCCGCCCGCCGAGACGGTCCGCGTGGAGTCGGGCGTGGGCGTGCTCGAGCTCGTTCCCGACCGGGCCCGCCCCGGCGGCCGCCTGCTGCTGATCGACGGGCTCGCCCACGGGTACGTCGACCTGGACGACCCGGCGCACCTGGAGCTGGACTACGTCGCCCGGATCGGCGCCGCCCTCGAGGTGCTGCTGCCGCGCGGCGCGGCCGCCGACGTGCTGCACCTGGGCGGCGGCGCGTTCAGCCTGCCGCGCTACCTCGCCAGCACCCGGCCGGCGGTGACGCAGACGGTGGTGGAGCGCTCCGGCGCCGTGATCCGCCTGGCCGAGCGGCACCTGCGGCTGCGCCGCGGCCCGCGCCTGCGGGTGCTGCAGGGCGACGCCGGCGCCGAGACGGAGGCCTCCCCCGACGACGCGTACGACCTCGTCCTCGGTGACGCGTTCGTCGGCACCGAGACGCCGGCCCCGATGGCGACGGTGGCGTTCGCGGCCCACGTCCGCCGCGTGCTGCGCCCCGGGGGCCGCTACCTGCTCAACGTCGTCGACCAGCCGCCGTGGCCGTTCGCGGCCGAGCAGGCGGCGATCCTGCTGCGCACCTTCGGGCACGCCCTCGCGTTCGGCGGCCGCGACGTCGTCCGCGGCCGCCACGCCGGCAACGTCCTGCTGCTCGCGTCGGACGCGCCGCTGCCCCGCGACGCGCTCGCCCGCCGCCTGGCCGGCGGCGCCCACCCGGCCGAGGTCGTCCCGGCCGAGCGCTTCGCCGACCGCGCCTGACGCATCGCAATTCCACTGCCGCGGTATCCGCTGGCCCGCGCGGCGATCGTGTGGTTCGATCCCCGCGTGAGCACGGCCCGCGAGGAGCAGAACCGGCGCCTGCTCCGGGCGCGCGACGCGATGGACCGGCGCTTCGCCGAGCCGCTCGACGTCGCGGCCCTGGCGGCGATCGCGCACGTCTCCGAGGCGCACTTCATCCGCACCTTCCGGGCCACGTTCGGCGAGACGCCCCACCGCTACCTGCAGCGGCGACGCATCGAGCGGGCGATGGCACTGCTGCGCGATCCCGAGCGCCGCGTGTCCGACGTCTGCCTGGACGTCGGCTTCACGAGCCTGGGAACGTTCAGCCGCACCTTCCGCGCGATCGTCGGCGAGTCGCCGTCCGCGTACCGCGCCCGGCAGCACGGCCACCTCCAGGCCGTGCCCTCCTGCTTCGCGATGCGCTGGGAGCGACCGAGCAGTTCTGGAGAAGTCGCGGCTCCGAATTCGGGATAGCTTCGCCGCATGCTCACCGGGATCACCCACTCCGCCGTCTACGTCACCGACCAGGACGAGGCGCTCGCCTTCTACGTCGGCAAGCTCGGGATGGAGGTGGCCGCCGACGTCGACCTGGGCGTCATGCGCTGGCTGACCGTCCGGGTGCCCGGCCAGGAGGGGCGCGAGGTGCTGCTCGAGGTGCCGGGGCCGCCCGCGCACGACGCGCAGACGGCGGCCGGGGTGCGAGCCCTGGTGGCGAAGGGCGCGCTCGGGCTGGGCTTCATCCTCACCGTCGACGACTGCCGGGCGACGTACGAGGCGTGGAAGGCCGCCGGCGTCGAGTTCACGCAGGAGCCGACGGAGCACTTCTACGGCATCGACTGCGGCGTCCGCGATCCGTTCGGCAACCACCTGCGCGTCACGCAGCCCGCCCCGACCGGCGCGGCGCCCGACCCGGCCGCGCTGCGCGCCGAGTTCGGCATCTGAGCGGACGCCGCCCACCGGCGCACGGTCGCGAACGTGCCGGCATCCCTCGCTGGCGGCGTTCCGCGGCCTCCGCGGCCCCCGCGCCGGACGTCCGGCCAGCACGACGCCTGGATCCTCAACGCGGCGGCCCGCCGGCCGACCAGTCCGGACGTCGTCTCCTCCTACGCATTCGGAGCTCCATGCCCAACCGCACCACCCGCGCCGCGCTCGGCGCCGTCGCCCTGTCCGTCCTCGCCCTCGGCCTGCCGGCTGCCGCGTCCGCCGACGTCGAGGCGGGCGCAGGGCGGTACATGACCGGCGGCCCGACCGTCGCGATCGGCCCGGGCAACCGGGCCCTGCAGACCTTCGTCACGCCCCCCGGCAACCCGGTGATGCGGGACTTCACCATCGGGGGCCTGACCCCCGGCGGCTACGTGCGGGTCGCGATCTTCCCGGCCGACGCCAACGCGGTCCGCACGGGTCCCGACGTGTGGGCCGAGCCCAACGTCATGGTCGACACGAACGGCTGGGCGGTCGCCTACGCCGGCGACCTGAAGCTGGACCCGACGAAGCGCTACGCGTTCGAGGTGACGTCGGCGAGCGCCCGCGACATCGGCACGACGCCGTCGACCGGGGACGACTTCTACGCCGGCGGATCCCTGTTCACCGACAACGGCGGTGGACCGGTCGGCAGCAGCTCCGACCTGGCCTGGCAGGCGACCTTCGGCTTCGGCCGCTTCGACAACCCGTTCGGCTTCTTCGGCACCCAGGCCGCCGCCACCCTCAGCGCGCCGCAGCACTTCACGTTCCAGAACCAGAGCGAGCAGGACGTCCTCGTCCACCGGATCCGGTTCGACAAGGCGGGCGACCGCGACGACTTCGTCGTCGTCGGCGACGACTGCGCCGACACCAAGCTCGCACCCGGCGAGGAGTGCACGTTCGGCGTGCGCTTCGCCCCGGTCGACGGGCCGTTGCCGGCGCACCGTCAGGCGCGGGTGCGCCTGGACACGGACCACGGCCCCTCGTCGTTCGTCGATCTGTCCGGCGAGGCCGGCGCCCTGCCGAGCGGCCCCAAGGGCGACCCGGGGACGAACGGCAGCGACGGCAAGGACGGCACCAACGGGACGGACGGCACCAACGGGACGGACGGCAAGGACGGGGCCCCCGGCCACGACGGCGCGAACGGTCACGACGGCGCGCCGGGCAAGGACGGGGCCAACGGCACCAACGGTCACGACGGCGCGCCGGGCAAGGACGGGGCCAACGGCCACGACGGCGCTGCCGGCAGGGACGGGGCCAACGGCACGCCCGGCGCCCCGGGCGACGCCGGCGCGGCCGGCAAGGACGGGGTCGCCGGCAAGGACGGCGCGCGCGGCGAGAAGGGCGACGCCGGCGCCAAGGGCGAGAAGGGCGACAACGACGTCTACCTCTGCACCGTCAAGGGCGCGAGCGCGCCGCGCGCCGCCTGCTACCTGCGCGTCGCCGCGCCGAAGGCGGCAAGCCTCGCACGGGTGCAGATCCGCCGCGGCGGCAAGGTCGTCAAGCGCGCGACGCGACGCGTCGGCGCGAACGGCAGCGTCCGGCTGCCCGCCGGCCTGAAGGCCGGCCGCCGCTACCGCGTGCGCGTCGTGTTCACCGCCGGCAGCCGCAAGGTCGGCACGTTCAACACGGTGGTCGTCGCGCGCTGAGGCGCAGGGGTGGCCGGCCCGCCGGCCACCCCTGCGCCGGACCGCTGCCGCCGCGGGCGTTCAGGCCCGCGGCGGCAGCGTCTCGGCCACCCAGCCGGCGAGCGCCGGCACGTGCTGCGGCGCGATCTGGTGGCCGCCGTCGAAGTCGAGCGCCGTCAGGTCCAGGCCGCCCTCGCGCACGAGCGCCCGCGCCCGCTCGGCGAACTCGTACCCGATGACCGGGTCGCGGCGGCCGTGCGCGTTCAGCACCCGCGTGGCCGTCCGCGGCGCCAGGTCCGGCGTCCAGCCCTCGACCGTCGGCACGAAGCCGGACAGCCCCAGGACGCCCGCGACGACCGGGCGGCCGGGGCCGAGGCCGAGCGCGTGGCTCATCACGGAGCCCATCGAGAAGCCGCCCAGGACCGTCCGCGACGGCGCGATGCCGGTGCGCTCCCACAGCGCGTCGTGGAACGCGGACAGCGCCAGGAACGACGTGCGGAACGTGTCGGGGTCCGGGTAGCCGACCCGGGGAACGACGTACCAGTGCTTGCCGGGCCAGCCCGGCACCTGCAGCGGCGCGCCCGGCGTGACGACGTGCAGCCGCCGCTCGGGGTCGAGCACGTCGGCCAGGCCGATGAGGTCGTTCTCGTCGGACCCGCGGCCGTGGTGCAGGACGAGCAGGCCGTCGGCCTGGCCCGCCGCGGGGCGCTCGCGGAAGACGAGCTCGGGGATGTCGGTCGTGGGCACGGTGATCGCCTCCGCCGGCGGCAGCCCCGCCGGCATCTAGTTGCAAGTGCAATCACTGTAGCGCGGCGATCCCGGTCCCCGCAACCGCGCCACGGCGCCGCGCCGGGTGGCGCGTCCGGGCCCGTCGACGCGGGCGCGTCCTCCGAAACGCGACGGGGCCCGGCCGCCGAACCGGCGACCGGGCCCCGAGGAGCGGGTGCGGCGCGCGGGCGCCGCGCGGGCGGCTCAGGCGTTCGCCGGCGCCTCGATGTTGCGCTTGAGGATCTTGCCGGTCGGCCCCTTGGGCAGCTCGTCCACGATCCACACCTTGCGCGGGTACTTGTACGCGGCGACCTGCTCCTTCACGTACGCCTGCAGCTCGTCGGCCGTCACGTCGGCGCCGGGCTTCAGCGCCACGGCGGCGGCGACCTCCTCGCCGAGGTCCTCGTGCGGGATGCCGATGACGGCCGCCTCGGACACGGCGGGGTGCTCGTACAGGACCTCCTCGATCTCGCGCGGGTAGACGTTGTAGCCGCCGCGGATGATCAGGTCCTTCTTGCGGTCGACGATGAAGTAGAAGTCGTCCTCGTCCTTGCGGGCCATGTCGCCCGTCGAGAACCAGCCCTCGTCGTCGATCGCGGCGGCGGTCGCCTCGGGGTTCTTCCAGTAGCCCTTCATGACGTTCGGGCCCTTGACCTGCAGCTCGCCGACCTCGCCCTGCGGCACCTCGGCGCCCTGGTCGTCGACGATGCGCAGCTGCACGCCGTCGAGCGCGACGCCGATCGACCCCGGCTTCTGCGGCAGGTCGACCCGGCTGAACGACGCCACCGGCGACGTCTCCGACAGGCCGTAGCCCTCCAGGATCGGGGCGTGGAACGCCTCCGTGACGCCGCGCAGCACCTCGACCGGCAGCGCCGACCCACCCGAGATCAGCAGGCGGATCGAGCTCGTGTCGAACTTCTCGCGGTCGGGGTGGTGCAGGATCGCGCCGTGCATCGTCGGCACGCCCATGAAGACCGTGACCTTGTCGCGCTGGATGATCTCGAGCGCCGTCGTCGGGTCGAACCGCGGCAGGAGCGTCACCTCGGCGCCGGCGGCGACCGCGACGTTCAGCGTGCACGTCTGGCCGAAGACGTGGAAGAACGGGAGGCCGCCGAACAGGACGTCCTCCTCGGTGGGGGAGTAGAGCCCCAGGCACGCCTCGACGTTCGACCCGATGCTGTGGTGCGTCAGCTCGGCGCCCTTCGGGTGCCCGGTGGTGCCCGAGGTGTAGAGGACGACGGCGGTGTCGTCGCCCGCCTTCTGGGCGACCTCCTCGACCGGCTCGGCGGCCATGACGCGCTTGCCGATGTCCTCCGGCTCGATGAGCAGCACCTCGGCGCCGTCGACCTCGGCGGCGCCGCCCTCGGCGGACTCCGCGAACCCGTGCCACGCGAGCAGCAGCTTGGCGCCCGAGTTCTCCAGGTAGAAGGCGACCTCGCGCTTGCTCAGCAGCGGGTTCATCGGCACGACGATCGCGCCCAGGCGCAGCGCGCCGTAGTAGGCGAGCGGGAAGTGCGGGACGTTCGGGAGCATGATCCCGACGCGGTCGCCCTCCTGCACGCCCAGGTCGCGCAGCAGGCCGGCGACGCGCTGGCTCGCGGCGTCGAGGCCGGCGTACGGGATGGCGACGTCGTCCAGGCGGATGGCGGTCCGCTCCGGGAACTTGGCGGCGGTCGCCGTCAGGAGGGTGGCGAGGTTCGCGTTCGCGGCATCAGGGGCCATGGCGGCATCCTGCCACTCCGCGCGGTTCCGTGCACCCTGTCACGTAGGCCGTCCCCGCGGACGCCGTCCCCGGCGAGCACTGGCGATACTCGCGGGTAGGGCCCGACGCCCCGCCTCGACGGCGGCACGGGCGCCTGGCGCCTCGCCGCTCGCCACGACCGTCGAGCGCCTCCGCGCCGACGGCCGTCCGCCCGTGCGGGGCCGGCGTTCCCCTCCGCGGGGGGCGCCGCGCCGCGACTACGCCCGGTTGAACGTGTCCGGGTCCGGGCCGGTGCGGTGGCCGCGGTCGAGCGCGTCGATGGCCAGCACGTCCTCGGCGGTCAGCTCGAAGTCGAAGACCTCGATGTTCTGCCGGATGCGCTCCGGCGTGACGGACTTGGGGATGACGACGTTGCCGATCTGCAGGTGCCAGCGCAGGACGACCTGGGCGGTCGTGCGGCCCAGGCGCTCCGCGATCGCGGCGATCGTCGGATCGTCCAGGACCGCGCCCTGGGCGATCGGGCTCCACGCCTCGGTCGCGATGCCGTGCTCGGCGTGGAACGCGCGCAGCGGGGCCTGGGTCAGGTACGGGTGCAGCTCGACCTGGTTGACGTCGGGCACGACGTGCGACTCGGCGAAGAGCCGCTCCAGGTGCGCCGGCTGGAAGTTCGAGACGCCGATCGCGCGCGTCTTGCCGTCCTTCTGCAGCTGCTCGAACGCCTTCCAGGTCTCGACGTAGCGGTCGCGGTCGGGCGTGGGCCAGTGGATCAGGTACAGGTCGACGTGGTCCAGGCCGAGCTTGCGCAGGCTCTCCTCGGCCGCTCGCAGCGTCGAGTCGTGACCCTGCTCGGAGTTCCACAGCTTCGTGGTGACGAACAGCTCGTCGCGCGGGATGCCGGACTTCGCGATGGCGGCGCCGACGCCGGCCTCGTTGCCGTAGATCGCGGCGGTGTCGATGGAGCGGTAGCCGGCCTGGAGCGCCGCGGTGACCGCCGCCTCGGTCTCGTCGTCCGGCACCTGGAAGACGCCGAATCCGAGCTGCGGCATCTCGATGCCGCTCTTGAGCGTGATGGTGGGGACCGTCATAGGGGGCCTTTCGCCGTGGTCGAAGGGGGCGCGGGCCCGGCGGCGGCCGGGCGGGTGCAGACGCCTCGCCCGACACGGATACCCGGTGCTCCCGCGCGCAACCATCGGTTGTAGCCGAGCGCCCGACGCGGCCCCGGACGGGGCACGAGGCGCCGACGCGGCCGGCCGTCGGGGGCCGACGTCCGGGCCGCCCGTCGACGGGCGACCGGCGACGGCCGCACGCCGACGGCGCCCGCCGGGGGGCGACGGTCGGCGAGCGACGGCTAGTGCCGGCCCCAGACGGGCGGCGCGGGGTCGCCCGTGAAGGTGCGCATGCGGACGTCGGCCTCGGCGGACCGGCGCGGGCGGCCCGCCGCGTCCGTGGCGGTCGGGTCCTCGGCCGCGAAGAGCCACGCGGCGGACGCCAGCTCGCGCAGGCGCAGGCAGACCTCCCAGGACGGATCCTCGGGACGGTCGTAGCCGCGGCGCACGGCCTCCCACCACGACGGGTCGGCGCCGTAGCGGCGGGGGTGCAGCGCCGCGGGCGCGAGGTCCCACGCGCGCGGGCCGACGCCGATCAGGTCGAAGTCCGCGAGCACCGCGCGGCCCGTGCCCGTCTCGTGCAGGACGTTGCCCGGGTGGGCGTCGCCGTGCACGACGCCGTGGGGGGTCGAGTCCGCCAGCGCGGCCAGGTCGGCCTCGACCGCCGCCAGCGCCCGCTCCAGCAGGTCGACCTCGTCGTCGGAGAACGCCGGGTGGGCGCGCAGTCCCCGCAGACGCGCGGCGACGAGCTGCGGCGCGCCCCAGTCGGGGAGCGCGGCGTCGTAGCTGGCGGTGGCGTCGTGGAAGCGCCGCAGCAGCGCGCCGAACGCCTCGCCGCCCACGCCGTCCTGCGGGTCGTGCGCCACCCACTCCCAGGCGGTCGCCCACCGGCCGTCCACCCGCACCGGCGCCGCGCCGGGCAGCGGGCGCACCGCCGGCACCCCGGCGTCCTCGAGGAACGCCGCCAGGTGCAGCTCGCGGTCGATCGCGGCGCGGTCGCGCGTCTCCGGCGCCACGCGGACGACCGCGTCCCCCACGCGGTAGCTGGCGTTCGTGCCCAGCCGCAGGAGCTCCGGCGTGCCGCCCAGCCCCCAGGCGTCGGCGGCGGCCGCCACGAGCGGCCGCGCCTCCTCGGGCGTCCAGGGGCGGCGGGTCTGCTGCATCCCCGCATCATCCCCCACCCCGACGCCGCCCGGCGGGCCGGACCCCGCCCCGATCCCGGGGGGACGCGGCGCCGGATCGGGGCCCGCCCGGGGGCATCCCCGATGGGCAGCTCCGGGCGGGGCCGATAGCGTGCGGCCCGCGACGTCGCCTGGCGCCCTGGCGCTCTCCCGTCCCCGACCGCGACGACGCACCGCCATGGACCCCGTCATCTCCCTGAGCCACGTCACCAAGCGCTTCGGCCACAACGCCGCCGTCGACGACGTCACGATCGACGTCCCCCGCGGGCACTGCTACGCCTGGCTCGGCCCGAACGGCTGCGGCAAGACGACGCTCATCCGCATGATGCTCGGCCTGGCGCGCCCGACCTCGGGCCGCATCGAGGTGCGCGGCCTGTCGGTGCCCGGCCACACCCGCGAGGCCCTGTCGCGCGTCGGCGCCATCGTCGAGGAGCCGCGCTTCTACCCGTACCTGACGGGCCGCAAGAACCTGGAGATCTGGGCCGCCCACCAGGGCCCGGAGAGCAAGGCCGCGATCGGCGGCGCGCTCGAGCGCGTGGGCCTGGCGGACCGTGCGAAGGACAAGGTCGGCACCTACTCGCTGGGCATGCGGCAGCGCCTCGGCGTCGCCCGCGCGCTGCTCAACGATCCCGAGCTGCTCGTGCTCGACGAGCCGACGAACGGCCTGGACCCGGCCGGCCTGGCCGAGTTCCGCGACATGATCCGCGCGCTCGTCGCTGAGGGCCGCAGCGTCTTCATCTCCTCGCACATCCTCAGCGAGGTCGAGAAGATGGCCGACCAGATCGCGATCATCGAGAAGGGCAAGATGCTCGCGAGCGGCTCCGTGGCCGACCTGCTGCGCGGCGGCTCGCAGGCCATCGTCGTCCGCCCGGACGACGTCGCGCGCGCCACCACGGTCCTGCAAGGCCTGCCGTTCGCCCGCGAGGTGCTCGCCGCGGACGGCGGCACGGTCGAGGTGCGCGTCGACGAGGTCGCGGACGACCAGCTGCTGCAGACCGGCCGCGAGCTGTTCTCCGCCGGCGTCGGCATCCTGGAGCTGCGGCCCCGCCGCGAGACGCTCGAGGCGCGGTTCCTGGAGCTGACGGGCAAGACCGCCGGCGAGCTCGGCGGCGGGCCCGCCTCCACCGCGGGGGGCGCCGCCACGGACGCCCCGGCCACGACCGGAGAGGAGGCCCGCTGATGCTGCGGCTGCTCGGCGCCGAGGTCCGGCGCATCACGGGGCGTCGCGCCTCCTTCTACGGGGCCACGGCCTTCGCGGTGCTCATCACCGTCCTGGCCGTCGTGCTCGCCGACCAGAACGACGGCAACCAGGCGCTGGACAACTACTCGAGCGCGGGCCGCTACGCCGGCCTGCTGGGCGTCGTCGTGATGGGGGCGCTCGCCGGCTCGTACGACACCGCCAACGGCACCATGCGCTACCTGGTGCTGACCGGCGTCCCGCGCTGGCAGCTCGCCGCCGTGCGCCTCCTGGGGATCATGGTGGCCGCGCTGCCGATGGCGGCGCTCGTCCTGCTGATCTCGATCGTCCCCGCGTCCTCCGCCGCCGGTGGGATCACCGGCGACGCCGTCGTCCACGCCGTCTGGGCCGTCCTCGCCACGCTGTGGACGTGGGGCCTGGTGTCGACCGGCATCGGCATGCTGATGCGCTCGAACGGCCCGGCCATCGCGGCCAGCGTCGTCCTGTTCTTCGGCGGCACGCTGATCACGGGGCTAGTGGCCGAGTTCGTCTCGGAGACCCTGGCCAACTACCTGCTGCCGGTCGTCTTCGACCAGGTGGCGATGTGGGAGGGCAAGGGCGGCGCCAACGACTACCGCCTGGCCCTGGGCACGGCGGTCGTGGCGCTCGTCGTGTGGCTCGGCGCCATCGCGGCGCTCGCCGTCACGCGGGTGCAGCGGGACGAGTACTGATCCCGTCCCGCCCGCGCCGGACGCGCGGGCGGGACCGCTCCGCCCCGGCCGTCGCCGGCGCCCCGCGGCCTCCGCGGCGACGCCCGGGCCGGGGCGGCGAGGGATCAGGCGAAGGGCGTGACGATCCCGAGCGCGGCGCACGCCGCCCCGGCGTCGCGCCGCAGGTCGGCGTCGCGGCCGGCGTAGGCGCCGGCCTCGGCGCGGTCCAGGAACGCCTCCAGGGCGTGCGCCGCCGGGGCCGGCAGGGCCAGGCCCGAGCGCAGCAGGTGCTCCGCGTCGCGCAGGCGCCCGCAGGCTCCGCTGCCGTCGGCCGTGCGCCGGGCCGCCACCACCGCGGCGATCCGGGCGGCCAGCCGCTCGCGGCGCCGCCGGTCGAGCAGGTCGCGCACGCGGGCGGTCATCGGCGCGCCCGTCGCCGCGACGGCCGCCGCGGCGGCGGTCGGGGCCGACGGCGACGGGGCCGCGGCGCGCACAGGCGTGGCGGGCGGGGCCGCGGCGGGCGTGGCGGGCGCGAGAGCCGGCGCCGGCGGGCGACCGGCGGCGATCCGCGGGGTGGCCCGGCACAGCGCGGCGGCCCGCGCGGCGGCGCGGTCCGCCGGGGTCGTGTCGCCGGGGCGGCCGGTGGAGGCGGTGGGGCGAGAGGCGATGGCCATGCCCCTACGGTGCGCCCGCCCCCGCGCAGGTCGCCTGCAGATCGGGCAGCGCGGCGTCAAGGCCCTGTGAAGGGCGCCGAATCGCCCGTCCCCACCGGCGTTTCCGCCCCGGCCGTGGAGACCTGCGCTACAGTCGGCAGCACATCTCAGCGCGGCCGACTCAGATCATCTGGACGTCGACGGCGCGCGGTGGTACGGTTCACCAAGGTCACAGTTGACTCTCTCAACTACCCAGGACACCCAAGCAATGCCCACCACGCTTCCCCTGATCCCGCTGGACGACGTCGTCGTCTTCCCGACGATGGACGTGACCCTGCCGGTCGACCCGGGCGACGAGGAGCGCGTGCTCCTGGTGCCCCGGATCGACGGCGAGTTCGCGGCCGTCGGCACCATCGCGCACGTCAAGCGCCGCGTCCGGCTGCCCGGCGGCGGTCGGGGCGCGATGTTCGAGGGCGAGGCGCGCGGCGTCGCCGGCGCCGCGCACACCGGCCCGACGGGCGACCTGCGCGTCAGCGTCGAGGAGCATCCCGACGAGGAGCCCGTCGACGGCCGCACGCGCGAGCTCACCCGCACGCTGCGCGCCACCATCGACGAGATCCTCACCGCCCGCGGCGACGACGGCTCGGTGGCCGCCGTGCTGCGCGCCATCAAGGCGCCGGGCGCCCTGGCCGACTCGCTCGGCTACGACCCCGAGCTGACGGTCGAGCAGAAGGCCGAGCTGCTCTCCACCCTCGACGTCACCGAGCGCCTGGAGCGCGCCGTCGAGCTCATGAACGAGCGCCTGACGGACCTGCAGCTGCGCCAGAAGATCCGCGAGGGCGTGGAGTCCGGCGCCCAGAAGCAGCAGCGCGAGTACCTGCTGCGCAAGCAGATGGAGTCGATCCGCCACGAGCTCGGCGAGGACGACGCGTCCGTCGTCGACGAGTACCGGCAGAAGATCGAGGCCGCCGGCATGCCCGAAGCCGTGCGCGAGCAGGCCGACAAGGAGCTCGGCCGCTTCGAGCGCATGGGCGGCGAGGGCTCCGGCGAGGCCCAGACGATCCGCAACTACCTCGACTGGCTGCTGGCCGTGCCGTGGGGCGAGCGGTCCGAGGAGAACCTCGACCCCGTCCACGCCCGGCAGACGCTGGACGACGACCACTTCGGCCTCGAGGACGTCAAGGACCGCATCGTCGAGTTCCTGGCCGTCAAGAAGCTGCGGCAGGACCGCGGCCTGGACGACGCCGAGGTGACGAAGAACTCCAAGCGCCGCGCCGGCGGCACGATCCTGACGCTCGTCGGCCCTCCGGGCACCGGCAAGACGTCGATCGGCGAGTCGATCGCGAAGGCGACCGGCCGCGAGTTCGTGCGCATCGCCCTGGGCGGCGTGCGCGACGAGTCCGAGATCCGCGGCCACCGCCGCACGTACATCGGCGCCCTGCCGGGCCGCCTGGTGCGCGCGCTGCGCGACGCCGGGACGATGAACCCGGTCGTGCTGCTGGACGAGGTCGACAAGGTCGGCGCGGACTGGCGCGGCGACCCGTCGGCGGCGCTGCTCGAGGTGCTGGACCCCGCGCAGAACCACTCCTTCCGCGACCACTACCTGGACGTCGAGGTCGACCTGTCGCAGGTGCTGTTCCTCGCGACGGCCAACAGCCTGGACACGATCCCGGCGCCGCTGCTGGACCGCATGGAGGTCATCCCCTTCGACGGCTACACCGTGGCCGAGAAGACGGCGATCGCCCGCGACCACCTGGTGCCCCGCCAGCGCCGCGCGAACGGCCTGCACGACGACGAGGTCACGATCGACGACGCCCTGCTGCGTACCGTCGTGGACGAGTACACCCGCGAGTCGGGCGTGCGCCAGCTCGAGCGCCAGGTCGGCACGCTGCTGCGCAAGACCGCCACGCGCATCGCGTCCGGCAAGGACGAGGCCCCGGTCGCCATCGACCTGGACCGCGTCCGCGACGCCCTCGGCCGGCAGAAGGTCTTCCACGAGTCCGCGGCCCGCACGGCGGTGCCGGGCGTGGCGACCGGCCTGGCGGTCACGGGCACCGGCGGCGACGTCCTCTTCATCGAGGCCACGCGCGTCCCCGTTCCGGGCAGCAAGGGCGGGCTCGTGCTCACGGGCCAGCTCGGCGACGTCATGAAGGAGTCGGCGCGGATCGCCCTCTCCTGGGTGCGCGCCAACGCGGAGAAGCTGGGCATCGACGAGGCCAAGTTCGAGGACGCCGAGTTCCACGTCCACGTGCCGGCGGGCGCGATCCCGAAGGACGGCCCCTCCGCCGGCATCACGATGGTGACCGCCCTGGTGTCGCTCCTGACGGGGCGCCCGGTCAAGCACACCGTGGGCATGACCGGCGAGGTGACCCTGCAGGGCCGCGTCCTGCCGATCGGCGGCCTGAAGCAGAAGAGCATCGCCGCCCACGCCGCGGGCCTGACCGACGTGGTCATCTCGGAGCGCAACCGGGGCGACCTGGACGACGTGCCCGAGGAGGTCCGCCAGGCGATCACCTTCCACCCGTCGATGGGCCTGGACGAGGTCCTCGAGGTCGCGCTCGAGGAGCGGGTGGCCGAGGTGGCCGGCGCACGCGTCTGATCCCGCACCGCCCCGGCGCCGTGGGAGGCGGCGCCGCCGGGCGACGGACGACGGACGAGGGCCCCGCTGAAGCGGGGCCCTCGGTCGTTCCGCGGGGGGGGCGGGCCGGGCTCGGCCCGGCGCGGGCGGCGTCGTCTGGGGTCAGTGCGCGCGGCGGAACGCGTCGTAGCCGGGCTTCTTCAGCCCGTTCTCGAACAGCAGCCCGCCGTGCGTGCCGCTGCCGATGTTGTCGCCGTCGTAGAGGTGGACCCACCCCAGCCCCCACGCCCCGACCTGGTGCGCCACCGCGAACGCGTCCGGGATCCACGCCGCCTGCGCCTTCAGCGTCGTGTAGTAGATGAACTCCGAGTCGGGCCCCGTCGGGATCGTGTACTCCGAGAGGTACAGGCGGATGGAGCGCTTGCCCCGGGGCTTGGCGAGCCGCGCGTCGATCACCCGCCGCAGACGCCGCAGGTCCGACATGTCGACCACCTGGGTGGGCGACGGCGGCTTGGTCAGATCGGGACGTCGCAGGCCGAAGGGGTTGTGCCCGTACAGGTCCATGCGCGGCGGGCGCCCGTTCGGCAGCCGCAGGTACCGCGCCCAGTTCTCCGGCCGGGTGTCGCCCCCGCTGAAGGACATCCCCCCGACGACCACGTTGCGGCGGTTCACCGCCTTCAGGTCGGCGTACGCGTCGTCGAGCACCCGCGCGTACGCCCGCGGCGCACGCTGCTGGGCGCGCGAGAGGCGCGTCTCGCGGAACGTGCGCTGCGGCGTCGTGGGCTTCCAGCGCAGCCCCGAGTTGGGCTCGCCGCCGACCATCCAGATCCGCACGCCGGGATAGCGCCGCGCGGCTGCCCGGGCGAACGCGCCGTAGTCGCCGGGGCGCCGCGGCGCGTAGGACGCGTCCCGTCCGCCGTTCGCCCACGACGGCGTTCCGGCGAGCTGGACGGCGACCTGCATGCCGAAGCGGCGCGCCTCCGCGACCGCCTGGTCCACCGACGTCGGCCAGACGTACGCGGGGTCGTGCGGGTCGGTCGGTCGGGCGGGCCGCCGGGGCGCGGCGTCGTTCCACGTGATGGCGATCTGGAAGACGTCCACCCCCAGCTCGTGGTAGATCGGGAACTGCGACACGCCGTTCAGGGCCACCGGCCCCCAGAACATCTTGCGGAGCTTCGCCGCCTGCCCGGCGGCAGGCTGGGCCATCGCCGCGGCCAGCACGGCGACCAGGACGACGAGCAGCCGCGCCCGCGCGCGCCTCATCGCCCGGCCCCCGTCCGGCGGCGCAGGAGGATGCCGACGCCCGTCGCGGCGGCGACGAGCGCGACCGCGAGCGCCACGGGCAGCACGGTCGATCCGCCGCCGTCGCCCGGGGTGGCCGACGCGGCCGCGGTCGCGCGCTCGCGCGGTGCGGCGTCCGCGGCCGTGCCGCCGTCCTCGTCGCCGCGCGTCCGCGCCGGTCGATCCGCCGGGTCCGTCGTCGACCGGTCGGCGTCGTCCCGGGCGCGGGCGCCCGACGCCGTCCCTCCGTCGCGCTCCGTCGCCCCGGACGACCGTCCGCCGTCCGTCGGGGAGCGCTCGTCGATGCCCTCGCCGAACAGCGTCGACCCGCCGCCCGCCGACGAGCGGTCCTCGCCGCCGCCCGACCGGCGGCCGCCCTCGTCGCGGCGGGTCCCGGTGCCCCGCGCGTCGTCGAGCGGGATCGCGTACTGGCGGCCCGACGGCGAGTCCGGATCGATCGTGACCCCCGGCTCCTGCGCCCGCGCGGTCGCGGGCGCGGCGACCGCCAGGACGGCGACGGCCAGGGCGATGCGCTGGGGGCGTCCTCGGACCATCCTGCGAGTATGCCCGCTGCTCCCCATCCCGGCGGCAGCTGCCACGATGTCCCGCGTGTGCGGCATCTGCGGCTTCGTCTCCCCGGACCACGTCGAGCTCGACCGCGCCGCCGGCCGCCGGATGTGCGAGACGATCGAGCACCGCGGCCCCGACGGGCACGGCGAGGTCGCGGTCTCGGGAGCCGGCCGGCTCCACGGGTGGATCGGTCACCGCCGCCTGCGCATCGTCGACCTGAGCGAGGCCGCGCACCAGCCGATGGAGGGCGAGGACGGCGCGGTCGTCCTGACCTACAACGGCGAGATCTACAACTTCGAGGCGCTGCGCGACGAGCTGCGGCGCGCGGGGGCCACGTTCCGCTCCCACGGCGACACCGAGGTCGTCCTGCGGGCCTACGAGACGTGGGGCGACGCCTTCGTCGAGCGGCTCGACGGGATGTTCGCGCTCGCCGTGTGGGACGCCCGCCGCGGACGGCTGCTCCTGGCCCGCGACCGCACCGGCAAGAAGCCGCTCTTCTACAGCACCGCCGGCGGACGCCTGACGTTCGCGTCCGAGATCAAGGCGCTGCTGACCTGTCCCTGGGTCCCGGGCGAGGTGGACCCCGAGGCCATCCCCGAGTTCCTGACCTACGGCTACGTGCCCCACCCCCGCACGTCGTACCGGGACGTGGTGCAGGTGCCCCCCGCGTCCGTGGTGGTCTACGACGACGACGGCCTGCACGCGCCGCGCGCCTACTGGAGCGCGGTGCCCGCGCACGGCACCGATCTGCGGGTGGGCCCGCCCGTGCTCGAGCGGATCGCGGGGCTCCTCGAGGACGCAACGAAGCGGCGCATGGTGGCCGACGTGCCGCTCGGGGCGCTCCTGTCCGGCGGGATCGACTCGTCGCTGGTGGTCGGGCTGATGACCCGCCACGCGCAGGAGCCCGTGCACACCTTCTCCATCGGGTTCCCCGAGGAGCCGTCCTACGACGAGCGCTCCCACGCGCGCCTGGTGGCCGAGCACTTCGGCACCCGGCACACGGAGCACGCCGTGCGCATGGACGCGGTCGCGCTCGTCGACCGGCTGCTCTGGCACCACGACCAGCCGTTCGCGGACTCGTCCGCCATCCCGACGTTCGTGGTCGCGCAGCTGGCGCGGCGCGACGTCAAGGTCGTCCTGAACGGCGACGGCGGCGACGAGGTCTTCGGCGGCTACCACCGGTTCCGGGCCGCGGCCGTCTCGCGGTTCCTCCCCCGCGCCGTCGCCCGCGCGGGCCGGCCCGTCGCCGGCCTGCTGCCCCGCGGCGACGGGTACGGCGATCTCGGCCGCCGCGCCCAGCGGTTCCTCGAGCGGGCCGAGGGCACGGTGCTCGACCGCTACCAGTCGTGGATCGCGGTGGCCGGCGAGGAGCTGCTGCCGTCGCTGCTCTCGCCCGACCTGCGGGCGCTGGCCGTCCGCTCGCACCTGCGCCGGTCCATGGACGCGGCCTACGCCGACGCCGACGGCCTGCCCGACCTGGACCGGATCCTCTACGCGAACCTGCGCACGTACCTGCCCGACGACCTCTCGGTGAAGGTCGACCGGACGACGATGGCCCACGGGCTCGAGGCGCGCTCGCCGTTCCTCGACACGGCCCTCATCGACTACGTCGCCCGCCTGCCGGCCCGGCAGAAGGTAGGGCTGCGCCACGTCAAGCCCGTCCTGCGCCGCGCGTTCGGCCCCCTCCTGCCGCCGCAGATCTGGGACCGGTCGAAGCAGGGCTTCGGCGTCCCCATGCACCGCTGGTTCCGCGAGGAGCTGGGCACGATGTTCGCCGACGAGGTGCTGGCGTCCGACGCGCGCACCGCGGCCTACCTCGACCGGGCGGCCGTCGGACGGCTGCTCACGGACCACCGGGAGCGCCACGCCGACCACGGCGCCCGCCTGTGGACCATCCTCGTCCTGGAGCGCTGGCTGCGGCGGACCGAGCGGCCCGTCGAGACGCGGCCGCCCGGCGGCGACGCGGTGCTCGACATCACGCCCGCGTCCTGATCCGGCCCGCCCTCAGACCCGACGGAACACGAACTCGTTGCAGCCCAGGCCGCGGCGCACGGTCAGGCGCTCGAGCAGCAGGCCCTGCGCGCGGCCCCGCTCGACGACCTCGTCGGGCGTGGCGACCTCGAACGGGTAGCCGCCGACCCAGTCGATCAGGTCGTGCCACCGGCTCATGCCGCGCGCGCTGCGGTACCGCGTCCAGGTGCGGAGGTACTCCTCGGGATGCCCGCGGGCCGTGCGCGCCCCGAGCGAGAGCAGCTCGCGGGGGACCATCACGGTCAGCGCCCACGGCAGCCGCAGCCGCGGCGGCAGCCGGTTGTAGCGCCACTTGATGCGGCTCCAGATCCGGCTGCGCGCCCCCTGGTCGTTGTAGAGGGCGATGAACAGCACGCCGCCGTCCGCGACGGTCCGGGCCGCGTTGTCGAACGCCTCCCACATCCGTCCCGTGTGGTGGAGCACGCCCCAGGAGTAGACGACGTCGAAGCGGCCCAGCCCGTCCACGTAGGCGCGGTCCAGGACGCTGCCCTGCTCGACGGTCCAGTCCGCGTCCGCCGGGCCGAACCGCCGGCGCAGCTCGTCCGTGCACCCCACGCTGGAGGCGTCGTAGTCGAACGAGTGCAGCCGGGACGCCCCCAGGCGCGCCGCGGCGAGCGAGAACAGCCCGCTGCCCGACCCGATGTCGAGCCACGTCCGGCCCCGGACCCCGTCCTCGCCGAGCATCTCGCGCAGGGAGCGCTCCGCCTCGCGGATGCGCGTGTCGTCGAGCACCGCGAGGAACCGGGCCCAGTTCTCCCCGAAGGCGAAGCGGGTCTCGTCGGCCGGCGGCTCCATGGCCTCCATCGTCGCACGGGATCGCCTACGGTCTGGTGATGCCCCGGACCCGACGCCGCGACGTGGCCTTCTTCGCGCCGTGGGCGGGGCCGAACCTGACGGCGGCGGGCATGCCGAGCGGCGGGGCCGAGGTGCAGATGCTGCACCTCGCGCGGGGTCTGGCGCGCCGGGGGACGCCGGTCGCGCTCGTCACGTACGCCGTCCCCGGCCTGCCCACCGACGTCGACGGCGTCGAAGTCGTGCCGCTGCGCCGGTCACGTCGCGGCCGTCCGGGGCTGCGGCGGCTGATCACGCTCGGGTCCACCGTCCACGCGCTCGGAGCGCTGCGGGCCCGCGTGGTCGTGCAGCGCTCGGCCGGCTCGACGACGGGGATCGTGGGGGTCGCGGCCCGGCTCACCCGCACGCGCTTCGTGTACTCCAGCGCGAGCACCGTCGACTTCTCGCTCGGCGACCTGGGCCACGGCCGGGGCGCCCGCCTGCTCTTCGCGCTCGGTGTGCGGCTCGCCCACGAGATCGTCGTCCAGACCGACGAGCAGGCGGCGCTCTGCCGCGAGCGGTTCGGCCGCCGGGCGACCGTGATCCGCAGCGTGGCGGAGCGGCCGGCGGTCGAGCCGGGGCCGTACGACGAGGGATTCCTGTGGATCGGCCGTCTGCCGGCCTACAAGAACCCCCTGGCCTGCGTCGCCCTCGCCCGCGCCGTCCCCGAGGCGCCGTTCACGATGGTCTGCGTGCCGTCCGCGGACGACCCGCCGGGCCTGCGGCACGAGCTCGAGGAGGCCGCGGCCGCGCTGCCGAACCTGCGGGTCCTCGGCCCGCAGCCCCGTCCGTCGCTGCTCGAGCGGATGGGCCGCGCGACCGCCATCGTCAGCACGTCCGACTTCGAGGGCATGCCGAACACGCTCCTCGAAGGGTGGAGCCGCGGCGTGCCCGCCGCCACGCTCGCCCACGACCCCGACGGCGTCATCGAACGCGAGCGGCTCGGCACCTGCGCCCACGGCGCGGTCGACCGCATGGCGGAGCAGCTGCGCGTCGCCTGGGCCACGCGCGCCGGCGACGAGGCGTCACGGACCCGCGCACGGTGCCGCGACTACGTCCGCCGCGAGCACGACCCGGCGGTCGTCGTCGGGCGGTGGTCCTCCGTGCTGGCGCCGCGGACGAGGCGCAGGTAGAGCTGCGTCGTCGCCCGCACGCTCGCGTCGAGCGAGAACTCGTCCTCGATGCGGCGCCGCCCGGCCGCGCCCATCCGCCGGGCGGCCGCGGGGTCGGCGACGAGCCGGCCGACCGCGTCGGCGAGCGCCGCGGGCTCGCCCGGCGGCACCAGCAGCCCCGTGACGCCGTCGACCACCAGGTCGCGGATGCCGTTGACGCGGGTGCCGACGACGGGCACGCCGGCCGCCATGGCCTCCATCACCGCGCCCGGCATCCCCTCCTGCGACGACGCGAGGCACGCGACGTCCGCGGTCGCGAGCAGCGCGGCGACCCGCTCGGGGGGCAGCGCTCCCGGCAGCGTGACCACGGCCTCGAGGCCGGCGGCCCGCACCTGCGCCGCGACGTCGGCGCGCAGCGGGCCGTCGCCGGCGAGGACGAAGCGCGCGGGCGTGCCGCGGTCCCGCAGCAGCCCGGCGGCCGCGACGACGTCGCTCTGGCGCTTGACCGGCGTGAAGCGCCCGACGCACGCGACCGTGGGCAGGCCGTCCGACGTCGACCGGTCGGGAACGCTCCAGGCGGCGGGGTCGAGGCCGTTCGGGATCCAGTGCAGCCGGCGGGCGGCGATCCCGTGCGCGCGCAGCACCTCGAGCGCGCCGGGGGAGTTGGCGACGTAGGCGTCCACGAGCGGGGCCGTCGCGCGCTCGACCGCCATCACGAGCCGCCCGCGGGGGCCGTCGAGGTGCTCGATCTCGGTGACGTAGAGCCCGCGCACCCCGGTCACCCGGCGGGCGGACGGGACGACGAGCCGCCCGAGGACGCGCGTCACCACCCCGGTGCGGAACCCGTACCCGCACAGGACGTCGGGCCGCAGACGGCGGAGCACCGCGCCGAGCCGACGGACGAGCCCGGCGGTGCTGCCCGGCCCGAGGGGGACGACGGGCACGCCGCTCGCCCGCAGCCGGCGCGCCACCGGCCCCGGGGCGTCCAGCGTCACGACCGTGGTGCGCACGACGCCGGGGTCGCTGCGCTCCGCCAGCGCCGCGACCATCAGCTCGGTGCCGGCCAAGGCGTCGCGGTTGAGCACGTGCACCACGTGCAGCGGACCGCGTCGCGCGGACGCGCGCGGCGGGCCGGCGACGGTCATGGCCGGCAGGGTATCCGCCGGCTGCCGCCCGACGGTCACGACGCGCTCCGGCCGAGCCGGGACGCCACGGCGCCGCGCGCGGCCGCGAGGCCCCGCCGCGCCGCCGCGAGCTCGTCCCTCCCGGGCAGGAGCGCGCTGGGCCGCGCCCCCGCCACGCGGACCGCCCAGGCCCCCAGCCCGGTCGCGAGCGCGCCGTACGCGAGCGTCGACGCGACGGAGGCGCCGTACAACCCGACCGTCGGGAGGAGGACGGCGTTGAGCGCGAGGTTCAGCGCGAACGCCCCCGCCGCGATCGCGGTGATGCGGCCCGGACGCCCCTCGCGCAGCAGCCAGTTCCAGAGCGGCCGCACGACCGTCATGGCGCAGACGCCCGGCAGGAGCGCCACGAGCGGCCCGTACGCCTCGCCGAACGCCGGCCCGTACAGCGCCGGGATCACGAGCCACAGCGTCGCGGCCGCCAGGACCGAGAGCGCCGCCGCCACGAGCAGGCAGATGCGCGCCGTGCGCAGCGTGACCGCGGCCGCCGCCTCCTCGTCCTCGACGCTCTGGAACGGCAGGGCCGCGACCGCCATCGGCGCGGCCGCCGTGCCCACCAGCTCGGCGAAGAGCACCGCCACCGAGTAGATCCCGACCTCGCGCGTGCCGAGGAGCCCGTCGACGAGGAAGACGTCCGAGCGCAGCAGCAGGAAGAAGGCCACGAAGCCCGGGTGGATGCGCAGGCCGTAGGCGGCCACCCGCCGCAGCAGCGGCCGGTCGCCCGTCGGGACGGGCGGGGCGAAGCCCCGGCTCCACCACGCCAGGAACCCCCACGAGACGGCGGCGTTCAGCACGTACACGAGCAGCACCTCGGTGACGCCCAGGACGTCGAGGGCGAACAGCACCGCCAGCGCGGCCGCCTGCACGACGCCGGCCAGCACCACGGCGGCCTGCGAGCGCACCAGGCGGCCGCCCAGCACGAACAGGTTCATCATCCACGTGCTGTGGACGACGAAGGGCAGGGCCAGGGCGGCGAGCGCCAGGTCGCCCGTGCGCATGCCGCCCACGCGCCCGTCCGGCGCCACGATCCAGGGGCCGGCCAGCACGACCAGGCCGGCGCCGCCGATGACGAGGCCGTACGTGGCCGCGACCCGGGCGAGGCGGCGCAGGTCGACCAGCCGCTCGGCGAAGAAGTACGTCGTCGCCATCTCCAGGCTCAGGTGCAGGACGGAGAACGTCGTCATCACCGTCGTCACGGGCACGTAGTAGCGACCACGCCCCGTCGGCCCGAGCGCGCGGGCGACCAGCGCGCTCACCACCAGCCCGAGCACCAGGATCGCGAACTGGGCGGCCAGCGTGATCGCGGCGTTCCCTCCGAGCGTCGCGGTCCGTCGGGGCATCGCCGCCCATGTTCGACCATGGGCGCCGGGTGAGGCGGCGCGCGTCCGAGAGCCCGTACGCTTCGCGGCCGATGCTCCGCGCCCGAGAAGCGACGTCCTGGGGGCCGCGCGCGCTGGCGCTGGCCGCCGCGCTCGGGCCGTTCTGGCCGACCACGCTCGGGGTGCCGCAGCTGTTCGTCGGCCGCGTGCTGCTGGTCGTCGTCGCCGTCGGCGTGGCGCTGGACCTGCTGGCGCTGCGTGGACGGCCGCCGCGGCCCGCGTGGGCCGCCGCCGGCCTGGTGGCCGCGCTCGGGACGCTCGCGGCCTGGACGCTGCTGAACGGCGCGGCGTGGGGCTGCTTCTGCTCCGGGACGGCGCAGGGATTCACCGAGCTCGTCGTCCTCGTGGCGCTCGCCGCGGTCGTCGGGCTGTACGCGTCCGCGCGCGCGCTCGCGCTCGTGGTGGCCTGCGCCGCCGGCGGCGCGCTGCTCGGCGGCGTCCTGGCCGCGGTGGGCCTGAAGGACCTGCACGCCGCCGTGTACGCCCCGACGCGCAGCGTCGGCCGGCTCGACGGCGTCTACGGCAACGCGAACTTCCTCGCCTACCCGCTCGCGCTCGCGCTGCCGGGCGTCGCCGTCGGCGTGCTCCGCCTTCGCGGGCGCCTGCGGATCCTCGCCGGCGGCGCCGCCCTGGCCCTCGCCGTGCTCCTGCTGGCGACGTACTCGCGGGGCTCGCTCCTGGCGGCGGGCGTCGGCGTGCCGGTCGCCCTCGGGCTCGCCCGGCCGCGCACCGGGGCCGCGCGGCGTCGCCGCCCGGTCGCGATCGCGCTGGTGCTCGGCGTGCCGGTCCTCATCGCCGCCGTCATCGCCTCGCCCCTCTACCGCTCGCAGCGGCTCGAGGCCGACTTCGGCCGGGACCGCGTCACGGGGGCGTCCGCCCAGGACATCTCGGGGTGGAACACGACGCCGCGGGTCGGCGTCCCCGTCGCCGGCGCCCGGATCGCGAACGTCGACGGCGACGACCTGCGCGTCGCCGCGGCGCGCGCGAACCAGGGGGTCGGGTTCGACGTCGGCCCGGCGTTCGGCCGCTCGACGGTGGTGTGGTCGTTCACGCTGCGGGCGGACGGCGCGCCGGGCACCCCGGTGCGCTGGCAGGTGCTGGACACGGCCGATCGCCCGGTGGCGGCCGGCCGCCACCGCCTGACGGCGCGCGCCGCCCCGGTGCGCGCCCGGTTCGCCGCGGCGCGCGGCGCGGGCTACCGCCTGGCCGTCTGGGCCGAGCGGCCCGCGCGGTTCGTGCTCGACGACGTGTCCCTGTTCGAGCGGCGGCCGGGGGCCGTCGGGGCGGCCCGACCGCTGCCGACCCGGCTGCTCGGGACCGTCCCGGAGGCGATCCGCCAGGCCGAGGGGCAGTACGTCGAGTCGCGCTTCACCGGCGTGGAGCTGGCCCTGCGGGCCTTCGCGGAGCAGCCGCTCCGCGGCATCGGGCTCGACCGCTTCCCGGCGTACGCCGCCACGCACGCCCGGTACGGCAGCCTGCCGACCCACAACGCCTACGCGCAGATCCTCGCCGAGCTCGGCCTCGTCGGCCTGCTGCCGTTCCTCGTCGCCGCGGGGCTCGTGCTCGTCGCCCTCGTCCGGGGGCGCGCGCACCCGGCCCTGCGCGCCGCGCTGGCCGGCACCGTGGCCGCGGGCGCCGGCAACCTCGTGTTCATCAACGGCCTCGCGTCCCCGGGCGCCGCGATGCCGCTGGCGCTCGCGGTGGGGCTCGCCGCCGCGCTCGCCGGCCCGCGGCCGCGGCGCGCGCCGGCGGCGGACGGCCCGGTCTCGGACCCCGGCGTCGGGGCCGACGTGGTCCCCGGCCCGGAGCCGTCGACGGACGGGCACCCGGACCCGGAGCCGGACCCGGACGGTGAGCCGGACGCGGACCCGGACGGTGAGCCGGACGCGGACCCGGACGGTGAGCCGGACGCGGACCGGGACGCCGATCCCGCCGCGGACGGCCCGTCGGTCAGCGGGCCTGCCGAAGCGCCGCCCGCAGACCCGCGTCGCGAGGATTGAGCGCGAGCGCCCGGCGGTAGGCCCGACGGGCGGCCGGACGGTCGCCGGACCGCACCTGCAGATCGCCGAGCAGCGCCCACGTGACGAAGCTGTCGGGCTGCCGGGCGAGCGCGGCCCGCAGCGTGGCGATCGCGGGACGCGCGTCGCCGAACCGGGCGAGCGCGGCGGCCCGCGCGTAGTAGGCGTCCATGCGGTCGCGGTCCAGGCGGATCGCCCGGTCGGCCAGGCGCACCGCGCGCGCCGGGTCCGTGGCGACGGCCGCGCGCGCCGCCGTCGTCGCGCGGTCCGCCACGAGCCGGCGCCCCATGCCGACGGCCGCCACGAGCGCCACGGCCACCACCGCCGCGGCCGCCAGCCGGCCGCCCTGCTGCACCCACGCCCCGCGGCCGCGGGCGGCCCCACCGGCGGGCGCGGCCGCCGGCGGAGGCGGGGCGGCGGCGCGGACCACGAGCGCCACGCCGACGAACCCGACGCCCGTCACGCCTGGCAGCAGGACGATCCAGTCGACGCAGGAGTGCAGGAGCCACGCAGCCGCCATGCCGGCGCCCGCCGCCGCGAGCGCACGGTCGACGGGATCGCGGCCCGTCCGCCGCGCCGCCCCGCCGACGGCGAGCGCCAGCCCGGCGACGAGCACGAGCAGGAACGCGGCCCCGACGAGCCCGAGCTCGCCCAGGGTGCCGAAGAGGACGCTGTGCGCCTGCTGCACGGCCTCGGTGGTCCGCCGCTGGCGGAAGTACGGGACGACGAAGCCGCCGGCGCCCTCGCCGGCGAGCGGGTGCGCCCGGAAGCTGCCCCACGCGATGCGCCAGTAGTCGTAGCGGGTGCCCGCGCCGGAGAAGAGGCGCGATCCGGCCCCGTCCGCCTGCGCCTCCACCCCGACGAACGCGCGGTACTGCTCCGCGACGCGGTCCGCGATGACGGGCGACCGGACGACGCCCACCAGGAGGGCCGCGCCCACGACCGCCGCCAGCGCCACGCGTGCGGCCGTCCGGCCGCGCACGGCGACGGTCCCCCGCAGCCGCGAGGCGAGGGCGACGCACGCCGCCCAGGCGACGCCGACCGTCCCCGCGGCGAGGAGCACGGCGCGGCCGGCGTGGTGCACCGCCGAAGGCGGCGTCCCCCGGTACGTGGTGCTCCCCAGGACGTCGCCGAGGGTCCCGGCGATCGCGACGAGCGCCGCCGCGACGAGGAGCGCCGCCCACGCCCGGCGGACGCGTCCGTCCACCGCCAGGACGACCACGAGCGCGCCGACGACGAGCGCGGCGAGGACCCCGCGGGACTGGCAGAGCAGCGCCAGCCCGGCGAGCAGGGTGGCCGCCGCGGCCGCGGCGCCGGCCGCCGCCGCGGAGCGGACCGCTCCGCCGATCCCGAGGGCGGCGAGCGCGCCGAGCACGTAGATGCTGCCCTGGCCGTTCACGTAGCCGAGGGGCTCGTTCAGCCGCCCGGCGAGCAGCACGGCCCCGCCGTCCTCGGCGAGCAGGCGTCCGACGGTCCACGCCGCCACGCCTCCGACGCCCGCCAACGCGCCCACCAGCGCCGAGAGCGCGGACCGCCGCTCCCGCACCAGCAGGAGCAGCAGGAGGAGCAGGCCGGCGAGCGCCAGCAGACGCTGGCCGTCGAGCGCCGCGATCGACGCCGAGGGCGCCCACCGCGCGGACGCGAGGCTCCACAGCCCCAGGCCGGCGACGCCGCCGACGGCGAGGGCGCCGGGGCGGGTCAGCCGCAGCGGCGCCGCGATCGCCAGGACGACGACCGCGGCGATCACGACCAGGCCGGCAGGGATCCACGTGGTGCTCGCGTAGCCGCCGTGCAGCACCGGCGACAGCCCGAGCGCCAGCCCCAGCAGCCCGCTGGCGGCGGCACGCCGGGTGGCCGCGCCGAGCCCGGACGGGGGCGACGGAGCGCGACGGGACGGCACGATCGCGGAGAGCCCCACGCGGCGGACTCTAGTCGCGGCACCAGCGGCCGGCGCCGCGGGCGTGCCGGGCGTCACACGGACGGCACGGACCGCGTACGGTACCCCGATGGCCCCAGGGTTCCCCGCCTCCGTCGCCGTCATCGGACTCGGCTACGTCGGTCTGCCGCTCGCCGTCGCGTTCGCCGAGGCCGGCGTGTCGGTGCTGGGCGTCGACCGCTCCGAGGCGGTGGTCGCAGGGCTGCGGGCGGGCCGCTCGCACATCGAGGACGTGCCGGCCGAGCGCCTCGGGGCCGTCCTCGAGCGCCTCGACGCGACGACGTCGACCGAGCGCCTGCCCCAGGCGGACGCCGTCCTCATCTGCGTCCCGACGCCCCTGAACGCGAACCGCGAGCCGGACCTGACCGCGCTCACCGCCGCGAGCGACGCGGTGGCCGGGCAGCTCCGCGCGGGGCAGACCGTGGTGCTGGAGTCGACGACCTACCCCGGCACGACGCGCGAGCAGCTGGTGCCGACGCTCGAGCGCGGCTCCGGCCTCGTGGCGGGCACGGACTTCCACGTCGCCTACTCGCCCGAGCGCATCGACCCGGGCCGCACCGACTTCACGCTCGCCACCACCCCGAAGACCGTCGGCGGCTACACCGACGCGTGCGGTGCGGCGGCGCGCGACGTGTACGCGACGGTCTGCGAGGACGTCCGCGTCGTCTCGAGCCCCGACGTCGCCGAGCTGTCCAAGCTGCTGGAGAACGTGTTCCGCTCCGTCAACATCGCGCTCGTCAACGAGCTGGCGATGCTGTGCGACCGCATGGGGCTGGACATCCGCGAGGTCGTGGACGCCGCCGCCTCGAAGCCGTACGGGTTCATGCGCTTCGATCCGGGGCCGGGCATGGGCGGGCACTGCCTGCCCGTCGACCCGTTCTACCTGGCCTGGCGGGCGCGCGAGTTCGACTTCTCCACGGAGTTCGTCGAGCTGGCGGGGAAGATCAACCAGCAGATGCCCTACCACTGCGTCCAGCGGGCCGAGCGGGCGCTCAACGACCAGGGCAAGGCGGTGCGCGGCAGCCGGATCGCGATCCTGGGCGTCGCGTACAAGCGCGACGTCGGCGACATCCGCGAGTCGCCGGCGCTGAAGATCGTCGCCCTGCTGCGGGCGCTGGGCGCGGACGTGCGCTACCACGACCCCCACGTCGAGGCGCTGCCGGAGCTCGAGCTGCGCCACGAGCCGCTCGATCGCGTGCTCGCCGACGCCGACCTGACGGTGATCGTCACGCCGCACAGCCACGTCGACTACGACGCCGTGGCGACGGACGACCGGATCGTCCTGGACCTGCGGGGCGTCGTCGCCGACCGGCGGCGTCCGAGCGTCTACTCGCTCTGAGCGCCGGGCGCCGGTGCGGCGAGCCGCTGCTCCTCGGCCAGGAGCAGCCCGACGCCGACGGCCGCGAGCGCCAGGTACGCGACGGCTCCGACCACGGCGAGCGCGACCGGCCCGCGCGCGACCGTCACCCCCGCCGCGCAGACGAGCACCTGCGTCGTCCCGAGGGCGACCGCGACGCGGCGCGGCGTCCCCAGGTGGCGTCGTGCGCGGTGCGTCAGGTGATCGCGGCCGCCGGTGAGGATCGAGATGCCCCGCCGGCGCCGGGAGAGCACGACGAGCGTGGTGTCGACGAGCAGCAGGCCCACGAGCAGCAGGCCGGCCGGCAGCGCCTGTGCGCCCGGGGCGGCCGCCGACGCGGCCGTCATGGTCAGCGTCGCGACGACGAAGCCGGCCGGCATCGATCCGCCGTCGCCCAGGAAGATGCGCGCCGGCGTGGCGAGGTTGTGCCGCAGGAACCCGAGGCAGGCGCCGGCGAGCGCCGCGCCGGCCGCCGCGGCCCACGGGTCGTCCGCGAGGGCGCCGAGGGCGGCGATCGCGAGCCCGACGACGAGCGCCATCGTCGACGCCGCGCCGTCCATGTTGTCGAAGAGGTTCAGCGCGTTGACGACGAGCACGACCCACGCGACCGTGAGGACGAGGTCGACCGCGGCCCCGAGCCCCGTGTCCCACCCGAGGCCCAGCGCCCAGGAGCCGGCGGCGAGCGCCGCCTCGACCGCCACCCGACAGCCCGGCGGCACGGTCCGCCGGTCGTCGACGGTCCCGACCACCCAGAGGATCGCCACGCCGGCCGCGAGCGCCGCGGTGCGTCGCCCGTCCACCCCGGCGGCCAGGGCGACGAGGACCAGGACGAAGGCGCTCATCACCGCCGCCCCGCCCAGGTACGGCGTCGGCGCCGCGTGGCCCTTGTAGCCCGCGGGCGCGTCGTAGAACCGCCAGCGCGCAGCGGCGCGCGCCGCGACGGGCGTCAGCGCGTACGCCGCGACGCACGCGGCCAGCAGCGCGAGCGCGAGTCGCCCCTCAACCGGCACGCCGGCGACCCCGCGTCACAGCGGGAGCTTCGTCTTCTCGTAGGCGACGACGTCCGCCAGGATGCGGTCCAGGTCGCGCTCGGGCGCCCAGCCGATCGCCTCGCGGATCTTCGTCGTGTCGGGCACCCGGCGGTGCATGTCCTCGAAGCCGGTGCCGTACGCCGTCTCGTACGGCACCGAGACGATGCCCGACGACGACCCGGTGGCTGCGACGACCCGGTCGGCGAGCTCGCGGATCGTCACCTCCTCCGTGGTGCCGACGTTGAAGACCTCGCCGCTGTGCCGGTCGTCCGCCATCAGGGCGGCCATCGCACGGACGACGTCGGCCACGTGCCCGAAGCAGCGGCTCTGCGCGCCGTCGCCGAACACCTGCAGGTCGCGCTCGGCGAGCGCCCCGCGGACGAACTTCGGCACGACCATCCCGTACTGCCCGGTCTGACGGGGACCGACGGTGTTGAAGAGCCGCACGACGACCGTCGGCAGCTTGCGCTCGTTCCAGTACGCCAGCGCCAGGAACTCGTCGATCGCCTTCGAGCAGGCGTAGGACCACCGCCCCTTCGTCGTCGCGCCCATCACCAGGTCGCCGTCCTCGCGGAACGGCAGCGCCGCCGACTTGCCGTACACCTCGGAGGTCGAGGCCAGCAGCACGGGCTTGCGCTTCTTCGCAGCCTGGGAGAGGACGACCTCGGTGCAGTGCACGTTCGTCTCGATCGTCCGCACCGGCGACTCGACGATCAGCTCCACGCCGACCGCGGCGGCGAGGTGGTAGACGACGTCGACCTCGTCGACGAGCTCGGCGACCACCGCCCGGTTCGCACAGCTGTCGATGGTGTACCCGAAGCGCGGGTGGTCCTTCAGGTGGCGGATGTTCTCGATCGCCCCCGTCGACAGGTCGTCGATGACGTGGACGTGATGGCCGGCCTGGAGCAGCGCATCGCTCAGGTGAGAGCCGATGAAGCCGGCTCCGCCGGTGATCAGGACGCGATCGGACATGCAGCGCACCGCCGGTGGGGGAGGACGGTGCCCGCAGACCCTACATCCCTCGTGCGCCCCGTCCCCCGGAGCGCCCGCCGGCCGGCGACGGACGCTCCGCGGGCCGTCCGAGCAGCTCGCCGTACAGACGGTCCACGTCGCGGACGAGCCGGGCGGCGTCGTACCGCCGACCGACGTGCCGGCGCGCCGCCGCGCCCATCGCCGCGAGCGCCTGGCGGTCGGCCGCGGCGGCGACCAGCGCGTCCGCGAACCCCTCGACGTCTCCGGGCGCGACGAGCACCCCCGTCGTGCCGTCGAGCACGATGTCGCCGACGCCGCCGACGGCGGTGGCGATCGCCGGGACGCCCGCGGCGGCCGCCTCGATCAGCGCGACGGGCGTCCCCTCGTTGTCGGAGGTCAGCGCGGCGACGTCCGCCGCGGCCGCGACGGACGGGAGGTCGTCGCGGAAGCCCAGGAACCGCACCGCCGCACCGAGCGGCGCGGCCTGCCGCTCGAGATCGGCGCGCAGCTCGCCGTCGCCGGCGACGAGGAGCCGGACGTCCGCACCGCGCCGCCGGGCGTCGGCGACGGCCGCGAGCAGCACGTCGACCCGCTTGATGGGCGCCAGCCGCCCCACGAACGCGACGACGAGCGCCGTCGCCGGGGCGTCGATCTGCCGCCGCAGGCCGTCGGGATCGGGGGTGACGGCGAGGAAGCGGTCCAGGTCCAGGCCGACGGGGACGACCGAGAACCGGTCGCGCGGCGCCACGCCGAGGTCGACGAGCTCGTCGACCGTCGCCTGGCTGACGCCCACCAGGCGGTCCGTCGTGCGGGCGAGCAGCGTCTCGAGCGTCCGGAACAGCGCTTCGGTGCGCCGACCGAAGTACCCGCGCAGGACGTGCCCGTGGTACGTGTGCACCACCGTCACCCGGCGCCCCAGGACCACCCGGGCCGCCAGGCGGCCGAGCAGCCCGGCCTTCGCCGTGTGGGTGTGCACGACGTCCGGCCGCAGGCGATGCACGTGCCCGACGAGGGCCACGAACGCGCGCAGGTCGGCGAGCGGCCGCAGGGCGGGACCCAGGCCGGCCACCCGCCGCACGTCCACGCCGCGCTCGGTCGCCAGGCGCTCCAGGCTGCCCTCGGACGGGGGGACCTCCCCCGTGAGCAGCACCGTCGCGTACCGCGTGGGGTCCAGCCGCTCCGACAGGATGGCCACGTGGTGCGCCGGCCCGCCGACGTTCATGCGGGCGATGACGCGGAGCACCCGCACCCGGGGCGGCCGCGGCGCGCTCAAGCCGGGGCCGCGGCGCGCTCGGCGACGAGCGCTTCGACGGTGGCGCGGACGCCGTCCTCGAACCGCACGGTCGGCTCGTACCCCAGCAGCCGCCGGGCCTTGCCGATGTCGGCCTGCGAGTGCCGCACGTCGCCGGCCCGCGGCTCGAGGTGCTGGGCCGTCACGTCCGTGCCGACGACCGAGCCGATGACCCGGAGCAGCTCGTTGAGCGTGTAGCGCTCGCCGCACGCGACGTTGAACGCCTCGCCGACCGCGCCCGGAGCGGTCAGGGCCAGGACGTTCGCGTCGACGACGTTGTCGATGTACGTGAAGTCGCGGGACTGCTCGCCGTCCCCGAAGACCGTGGGGCTGCGCCCCTCGAGCGCGGCGGTGATGAACCGCGGGATGACCGCCGCGTACTGCGACTGCGGGTCCTGACGCGGGCCGAAGACGTTGAAGTAGCGCAGCGCGACGCACTCCAGGTCGTAGACGGCGCTGAACGCCCGGCAGTACCCCTCGGCCGCGAGCTTGCTGACCGCGTACGGCGAGATCGGCAGCGTCGGGAGCTCCTCGTGCTTCGGCAGCGCCTCGGAGGCGCCGTAGACCGACGACGACGAGGCGAAGACCACGCGACGGACGCCCGCGTCGCGCGCGGCGAGCAGCACGTTCAGCGTGCCCGTCGTGTTCACCGCGGCCGACGTCAGCGGGTCCTGGATCGACCGGGGCACGGACGGCAGCGCCGCCTGGTGCAGGACCATGTCGCAGCCGCGGACCGCGGTGTGGGCGCGCTCGTAGCTCTGGATGTCGCCCTCGACGAGCTCGACCCCGTCCAGGACCGCCAGGTTCGAACGCCGACCGGTCGCGAACGAGTCCAGGATCCGGACCTCGTGGCCGTCCCGCAGCAGGCGTCGAGCGATGTGCGAGCCGATGAAGCCCGCTCCTCCGGTCACGAGAATCCGCACGGCCCCAACCTAGCGCGCCCGTGCGGTGCGTCCCCCGGATCACGCGCTCCCGAGCGCGCCGCGCCGCCGCGCGTGCGCGACCCCCGCGGCGGCCGCCGCCAGCCCGAGCGGCAGCGCCACCGCCAGGCTCGCCGCCAGCAGCGCGGCCGCCCCGACGTCGAGGGTGCCGTCGACGAGCCCGGCGCGCAGCAGGTCGACGGGCAGGCGGAACGGCAGGACGGTGGCGACGGCCTCGATCGGCGCGGGCAGGGTGGAGAGCGGGAAGTACGCCCCCGCGAGGACGGGCAGCACGAGCGCCGTGAGCGCCACGACCGACGAGGCCTCGCGGACGACCTGCACCAGGCCGATCACCAGCGCCCCGAGCGCCGCGAACACGCCGGCGGCGCCGACGATCCCGAGCAGCACGCCGACGGCGCCGCCGACGGACAGCGCGAACGGCGCGCCGTACAGGGCCGCCACGGCCAGGAGCAGCAGGGCGATGACCGCGGCGCGGAGCAGCTCGAACGCCAGCTCCGCCAGCACGACGACGGGGACGGGCGCCGGCGAGCTGACGGCGTGCTCGAACGTGCCGCTGACGGTGCCGATGCCGAGCGCGGCCAGGACGCGGCCGACGGCGCCGTGCATCCGCAGCACCGGCAGGCCCGTCGCGGCGTAGGCGAAGTACGGGACGCCGTTGCTGCCGCTGCCGACGAAGCGCCCGATGAAGAAGATGAGGGCGACGCCCACGACGATGCCGAGGGCGTCGAGCACCAGGCCGGTGGGACGCAGCAGCGCCAGGCGCAGGTCGCGCCGGATCGCCGACAGGACGACGGTCATGCGGCGCGCCCCGGTCCGTCCTCGACGATCCGCCCCGCGTCGAGCCGGACGACGCGGTCCGCCGTGGCCGCCACCTCGTCGCGGTCGTGCGTCGCGAGCAGGACGGCCGTCGTGGCGCGCAGGCCGTCGAGGCGCGCGCGGAACGCCGCCACCGAGGCGGCGTCCAGCCCCGACGACGCCTCGTCGAGCAGCAGCACGGCCGGCGTCCGCAGGCAGGCGCGCGCCACGCCCAGGCGGGCGCGCATGCCGGTGGAGTACGCGTCGACCCGGCGGTCGGCGACGGACGCCAGGCCCGCCCCCTCGAGCGCGGCGTCCGCGGCCCGCCGCGCCGCCGCACGGCGCAGGCCCGTCAGCGCCGCGAAGTGCTCCAGGTTGGCGCGGCCGCTCAGCCGCCCGAACCACGAGCGCTGCACGTCGAGCGCCGCCCCGGTGACGGCCGCCGCGCGGCGGCGCTCGCGGACGACGTCGTGCCCCGCGACGACGGCCCGTCCCCCGTCGGGGGTCACCCGCCCGGCGAGGACGCGCAGGAGCGTGCTCTTCCCGGCGCCGTTCGCGCCGACGAGCGCCACGACCTCGCCGCGCTCCACGCGCAGCCCGACGCCGGCGAGCGCGACGACGTCGCCGAAGCGACACGTCAGGTCGACGGTCTCGATCACGCCCGGCGGGCCCCGTGGACGGGGCCGCGGCGACGCGGCGGACGGGCGGGCCGGGACGGCATCCCGCCACGGTAGCCGTCCCGGACGCGGGCGACGGGGGCGGCGTGCGCGGCCGGACGCCCGGCCTGGCGTCCCCGTCCACCGGCGGCTACGGTGGGCGCCCGCGGCCGGCCCGACCGCCGCACCGTCCCGGCACCGGCCGGCCCCCGCGATGACCCTCCCCCGCTCCCTGCCCGCCCTCCCGCCCGGTCCCCGGCTGCGGCCCGCCGTGCAGCGCCTGGCCTGGGCCGAGCGCCCCGTCGGCTTCGCGGCGCGCTGCCACGCGCGCTACGGGGACCTGTTCACCGTGCGCTTCGGCCGCGGGCTGACGCTCGTGCTGGCGTCGGACCCGGCGGTCGTCGCGGCCGTGTTCGCCGCCGGACCGGAGGACGTGCGGCGCGGCCAGGCCCCGACGCGCCGGCGGATCCTGGGCGACGGCTCGGTGGTCGTGCTCGACGACGACGAGCACGCGCGCCACCGCGCCCTGCTGCGGCCGCCGCTGCACGGGCCGGCGCTCGACGCCCACGCCCGGACCATCGCGGACGTCGCGGCCCGGAGCGTCGAGCGGTGGCCCGCCGGCCGCGCCGTGCGGCTGCTCGACGAGCTGCGCGACGTGACGGCCGAGGTGCTCCTGCGCGTCGTGTGCGGCCTCGACGGCCGGGACGCCGACGCGGCCCGCGACCGGAACGCCCTGCGGGCCGCGCTGGCCGAGCTGCGGGCGGCGTCCGCCCGGCGCGCGCCGTCGATCCCTCTCGTCCGGCGACGGTGGGGGCCGGGCGTGCCGAACCGCCGCCTGCTCGCGGCCGTCGCCGGGATCGACGCGGTGCTGCTGCCGCTCGTCGCCGCGCGGCGGGCGGCCGGCGGGGGCGCCGAGCGCCCGGACGTCCTGTCCGCCCTCGTCGCGGCGACGGACGCCGACGGGCGCGGGCTGAGCGACCGGGAGGTCCGCGACGAGGCCCTGACGCTGCTGGTGACCGGGCACGACCCCATGCTCAGCGCCCTGGCGTGGACGTTCGAGCGGCTCGTGCGGCGGCCGGCGGTGCTCGAGCGCGTCCGCACCGACGGCGCCTACGCCGACGCCGCGGTGCGCGAGGTGCTGCGCGTGCGGCCGCCGGCGTGGCTGACGAACGCGCGCACGACCGCGCGCGACCTGCGCGTGGGCGACCACGTCCTGCCGGCGGGGACGATGGTGACCGCGTTCGCGTACCTGCTGCACCGCAACCCCGCCGCCTTCGCCGACCCTGCGGCGTTCCGCCCGGAGCGCTTCCTCGGCGCGGCGCCATCGCCGTCCTGGATCCCCTTCGGCGGCGGCCGGCGGCGCTGCGTCGGCGAGCACCTGGCGCTGCTGACGGCCACGACGGTGCTCCGCACCGCGGCGGATCGCGTCGACCTGCGGCCGGCGGTCCCGGGCGACGAGCTGCAGCGCGAGGTCGGGACGGTGTTCCTGCCGGCCGACGGCGCCCTCGTCGTCGCGACGCCGCGCTGACCGTCCCGCGGGGGGCCGTCTCAACCCAGCAGCTCGAGGAGCGCCGCGGTCGCCTGCGCGTGCCCGTCGGCGGTGCGCGGCCGCTCGAGCCGCCACGCCGGCAGGGTCGCGAGACGGAGGAACGCGGCGGCGTCGCCGCGCGCGTCGCCGTGCAGGCGCGCCGCGCCGAGCGCCGCCGTCCGCGCCCCGGGCCCCAGCGGACGGACCGTCGTGCGCTCCCCCCACGCCAGGTGCACCCAGCCGCGCAGCGCCACGGACGGCGGGGCCGGGCCGAGCGGGAGCAGCGCCGCGCGGCCGTCCCACGCAGACCGCAGCCCCGGGGGCAGCGGCAGGAGGGCCCGCGCGTCGGCGCGCACGGCCAGCGACGCCGCGCCGGCGAGCACGTCGCCGTCCTCCACCACGACCACCTCGTCGGTCACGACGGTGCGACCGGCGAGGGCGACGGCGGCGGCCAGGGTGCTCTTGCCCGCACCCGACGGCCCGGCGAGCGCCAGCGCCCCGCCCGGCCCGTGGACCGCCGCCGCCTGGAACGCGTCGCGGCCCCACCACGCCGCGACCGCGGCGCCGGCGCGGGCCAGCGTCGGGTGGACGATCCCGCGCCATGCGGCCGGGGCGCCGCGGGCCGTCGCGCCGGCGGGGTCGCGCCGGACGTCGACCCGCAGTCCGTGTCCGACCAGCCGCGCGAGGGCGGGCGTCACCTGCTCGGCCGGCGCGTCCGCGGGCTGCGGCACGTGGCGCACGGGGACGATCGGCCAGCCGGGCACCGCACGAAGGTCGCCGCCACCCTCGACACCGACCCACCTGACCCCGTACGCTGCGTCGAGAGGCGTCGGTCGATCGGCGGGTGCGGAGGAGCGGTTCAGGCCTCCAACCTATCGGTCTCGGCGCTCCCGCCGATCACGAGGACACGATGAGCGCCACCCCCCACGCCCCGGCCGACGAGCAGCGCGAGAGCGACTACGAGGCCCCGGCGATCGTCGCCCTCGGCGACGTCAACACCGACACGCTGCAGACCGGCTGACCGCCGGCCGCCACCCGGAGGTCCCCATGGACGACCGCGAACACCCGTCCGACGCGAGCGCCGCGCTCGACGAGGCGCCGTACGAGGCGCCGATGCTCGTCGCGCTCGGCCAGGTCAGCACGGACACGTTGCAGACCGGGATCCCCGGCGGCTGAGCCCGTCGGCACCCCGCGACCCGAGGAGCACCATGGACCATCCCACTCCCACCGACCAGGACGCGCCCGACGCCACCGCGCCGGCCGCGGCGCCCTACGAGCCGCCGGCGATCGTCGGCCTGGGCGACGTCAACACCGAGACGCTCCAGACCGGCATCCCTTAGGCCGGCGGCCCGTCGAGCAGCCCTTCGAGGGTCTCGACCGTCTCGTGGAGCGCCGCGTCGCGCGGGCGCTCCACGAGCCACGCCGGCAGCCGGGCCAGCGCGAGCGCCCGGTCGGGATGCACGTCCTCCCGGCCGGACGCCCGGCACGGCGCCAGCCGCGCCAGCCGCTCGGTCGGCCCCAGGCGCACGGTGCGGCGCACGTCGCCCCAGGCCAGGAACACCAGGCCGCGCAGCGGCACCGCCGGCGGTGCCAGCGGGGTGCGCACGCGACGGCGGGTGCCCGCCCGCACGTCCGTCGCCGTCGCGACGGCCCGCACGCCCGCGTCGCCGCTGGCGGCGAGCACGTCCGCCGCGTCCGGCCGCAGGTCGACGAACGCCGGCCCCGCGCACGCGTCTGCGCCGTCCACGACGACCAGGTCGTCGGCGACCACCGGGCGTCCGGCGACCGCCAGCGCCGCGGCGGCGGTGCTCTTCCCGCCGCCACGACCGGCCAGCAGCGCCCAGGCACCGCCCGCGCCGACCACCGCGCCGCCGTGCAGCGCCTCGCGGCCGTCCCAGCGCGCGAACGTGGCAGCCACGGCGGACAGGTACGGGTGCAGCAGCTCGGCGTCGCCCAGCGCCGTCGGGGTGCGGAACACCGCCCGGCGCTCGACGCGATCCAGCGCCGCCCACGCGCCCCCGCGGTACGTCACGATCGCGCGGTCGGCGGCCATCAGGCGCTCGGGCGCCGGCCGGTCGGCCGGGCTCCGCTGCACCGCGAGGGCGGGCCACGCCGCCCGCGCGGGCGCGAGCGTCGCCGCGCCCTCCCCCATGCCGTGCAGCCGCAGGCCGTAGGCCCCGACGTGCCGGTGGTCGCCCGCTCCCATCGGTCCGACGAACCCTACGTGGCGCGCGCGGACTGCACTACGCTCGCCCGATGGACCCCCCGCCGCAGCCCTCGGACGCCGTGCGTGCCACGGTCCGGGCGCTGCAGGTGGACCGGGTGGCCGTCGACGCGGCGCGGGTGCTGCGCGGCGCGGGGGTCCCCGCCCTGCTCCTGAAGGGCGCGGGGACCGCGACCCTGCTGTACGCCGGCGGCCCGGGACGTAACTACGCCGACGTCGACCTGCTCGTGCGGCGCGAGGACCTGCGTGCCGCCGGGCGCGCGCTCGCCGCGGCCGGATTCGCCTGCGAGCACGACGACACGTCCGGGGGCGCCGCCGAACGGGTGCACCCGCACTCGCAGGTGTGGCGTCGCCCGGGCGCGACGGTCGAGGTCGACCTGCACTTCGGCCTGCCCGGGACGACCGCGTCGGCCGACCACGTCTGGCGGGTCCTGCACCGGGACCGCACGCCGCTCGACCTCGGCGACGCCACGGTCGACGTCCCGAGCCCCGCGGCCCGCGCGCTGCACGTCGTGCTGCACGCCTGGCAGCACCGCGGCCGGCACGCCCGCTCGCTGCGGGACCTCGACCGCGCGCTGGCCGTGCTGGACGCCGCCACCTGGGACGCGGTCGTGGCCCTGGCGCGCGAGCTGGGGGCCGAGGACGCGGTCGCCGCGGTGCTCGGCCCTCGTGACGACGCCGCGGCGCTCGTCGCCCGCACGCGGCTGCGGCCCGGCGACGCGACGCTGCCGCGGCTGTGGATGACCGATCCGCCGGCGGGCGCGATCATGCTGGCCCGCCTGCGCGACGCGCCCGGGGCCCGGGCCCGCGCGCGGCTGGTGCGCGAGCTGGTGCTGCCCCCGCGGGTGGTGCTGGAGCGCGCGACGGGCGAGCGGCTGTCCGGCCGGTCGGCCTACCTGCGGGCCGCCGCCGCCCGTCTGGCCCGCGCCCCGCGCCTGCTCGCCCCCGCCGTGCGCGCGACCCGCCCCGCTCCCCCGCCCCCGACGAAGGACCCCCGATGACCGACCGACCGCTGAAGCTGCGCGAGGGCCAGGCCGCCTGGCGCGAGGTCGAGGGCGAGATCGTCGGCGTGGCGCTCGCCCGCGGCGAGTACTTCGCCGTCACGCCGTCCGGCGCGCTGCTGTGGCAGGCGCTCGCCGACGGCACGACCCGCGACGCGCTGGCGTCCCGGCTCGTCGAGCGGTTCGGGATCGACGCCGGCGTGGCGGCGCGCGACGTGGACGCCTTCGTGGCCTCGCTGGATCGCTGGGACCTGCTCGAGCCGTGAGGCCGCTCCGTCCCCCGGAGGCGCGGGTCGCCGCATGGACGTGGCGGGCGCTCTCGCACGTCCGCGCGGCGCTGCGGGCGGGCGCCGACGTCCACACCGATGCCGTCCGCGCGCCGACGCCCCCGCGGGTGCGTGCGGCGCTCGGTCTGGCGGAGGCGCTGCGCGTCGCGGACGCGGTCCTCACGCGGCGCCGGGCGACGTGCCTGGAGCGCACCGTCGTCGAGCAGGCGCTGTGCCTGCGGTGGGGGATCGAGCGGGACGTCGTCATCGGCGTCCGCGGGGGACGCCGGGCGTTCGAGGCCCACGCCTGGCTCGCGGGCGATCCCGACGCGGGCTACGTCGAGCTGACGCGTCGCCGGGTGCGCCTGCGACGGTGACGGGGACGCCGGGGCGCCACCGGCCGCCGCCCCGGCCCGGGCGCGCCGGTCTCTCCGGGCACGCGCCGCTCACGCGGGCGGCAGCGGCCGCGCCCGGGCGACCGCCGAGGCGCTGTCGGCCGCGAACGCCACGAGCGCGAAGCCGGCGGTCTCCAGCTCCTCCGCCAGCTCTCGGGCCGTGAAGCGGTGGACGAAGAACGGCTCCAGCCCGTCGCCCGGGCGCGCCGGCTCGGCCCGGCGGGCGCGCCGCAGGACGTTGGCCGTCGCCGCCGTCACGCGGTCGCGCGCGGTCGTGCCGCCCCGCACCCGGAACGACAGCAGCACCGGCGCGCCGGGCACGAGCGCGTCGCGGAGCTCCCGCAGGAACGCGACCCGTCGCCCGCGGGTCGGGATGAACATGTAGGCGGACCACCCGACGACCGCCGCGTCGTAGGGCCCGTCGAGCGGCGGACAGCGGTCGTGCTCGGCGGCCCGGACGGTCGCCGCCAGGCCCGCGGCGGCGAACGGCCCGGCGGCGCGCTCCCGCAGCCCGGCGTTGCACTCGAAGCCGTCGACGCGGTACCCGCGCCGGTGGAGAGCCAGCATCTCGCGGCCCGCGCCCGCCGCCCCGACGAGCACGCGGCCCTCCGCCGGGAAGTGCGCCGCGACGGCCGCCTCCTCCCACGGGAAGAGCCCCGATCGCACGTACTCCGACGTCCCGTAGCGCTCGAGCTGCGTGCCGTACCACAGGCGGTCGAGGGCGTGGACGTCGCGCGGGCGCAGCACCCCCAGCCACGCCCCCGTCAGCACGGTCGGCAGCCCCCGCGGCAGGCGGGCGAGGACGCCGCGCGTGCGCCAGTACGCCCTGACGCGCCGGGCCGCAGGCGGCCCCGTGGCGTCGCCGTCCATGGGCGGACGGTACATCGGCGAGGGGACCGACGACGGACTACAGTGCCGCCATGGTCGCCGTGCCCCCAAGCGACCCCGTGCTCGCCGCGGTGGTGATGTCGTTCCGCAACGAGGCGACCGTCGTCGGGGCCGTGCGCTCGCTGCTCGCGCAGGACCCGCCCGTCGAGGTCGTCGTCTCGCACTCCGGTGGCGGCCCCACCCCCGCGCTGCTGGCGCGCGAGTGCCCGGGCGTGCCGCTCGTGGCGTCGGAGCGGCGCCGGTACCCGGGTGCGACCCGCAACGCGGGCGTCGCCGCGACCACCGCCCCGTACGTGTCCTTCCTGGCGGCGGACTGCCTGGCGCTGCCGGGGTGGGCGGCGGGGCGGATCGCGCGCCACGTGGCCGGCGAGCGGGCCGTCGCGTCGGCGCTCGTGCCGCTGCGCCGCGACGCGCCGAGCCTGGCGGCCAACCTGCTGCAGCACTCCAACCGCATGCCGGGGTACCGGCCGCTGCCCAGCCTGCGCTTCGGCGTGTCGTACGCCCGCGACGCCCTGGAGCGCTACGGCCCGTTCCCCGAGGGGCCGGGGTTCCCCGAGGACGTGGTCGTCAACCAGCGCCTGCTCGCCGCCGGCATCCCGATCGCCTGGGCGCCCGACGTGGTCTCGACCCACGACTACCCGGGCACCCTGCGGCGGATGGTCGCCGACCAGCACCGGCGCGGACGCATCCACGGCGCGCTGCACGGCGCGTGGCCGTGGCGGCTGCTGCTGGCGTCCCGCGTGCCGCTGGAGGCCGTCGTCGCGCTGCGGCGCGCCGCGACGGGACGGCCGCCCACCCCCGCGCGGGACCTGGTGCGCGCCGGGCCGGCGCTCGCGCTCGCGACGGTCGCCCAGGCGACGGGGAAGGTGCGCGGCGGCGGCGACGTCGACCCCGCTGCCCGGGAGTACGTGGCGCGGCGTCGTCGCGCCCGCCTGGGGCGCGTGGCGCGCGGCGGCCCCGACCGCGGCCGATGAGCGCCGGTCCGGCCAGGCGCTCGCGGACGCGGTGGTGGCTGCGCCGCGCCGTCGTCGAGGCCACGAAGGTGCCGTCGTGGTCGCTGCGGCCGGCGTCCCGCGAGCCGCGGAGGGTCCGCCTGCTGGCGCTGCTCGCCGTTCGCGACGAGGGCGCGCTGCTGCCGGGCTACCTGGCGAGCGTCGGCCCCCACGTCGACGGCATCGTGGCGCTGGACGACGGCTCCACGGACGGCTCGGCCGAGATCCTGGAGGCCGCCCCGCAGGTGCTCGAGGTCCTGCGCGTGCCGCCGGACCGCGCCGCCTGGGAGGACGTCGCCGCGCACCGCCGCCTCGTCGCGGCCGGGGTGCGCCACGGAGCGGACTGGCTGGTCAGCCTGGACGCCGACGAGCGGGTCGAGCGCGACTTCCGGGCCCGTGCCGAGCGGGTGATCCGCCGCGGCGGGCGGCTCGGCGCGACCGCCTTCGCGGTCCGGATCCGCGAGCTGTGGGACGACCCGCACCACGTGCGCGTCGACGGCATCTGGGGCGCGAAGACGCAGGCGCGGCTGTTCGCCGCCCGCGCCGACCACGCCTTCGACGAGCGCCCGTTCCACGGGCAGAAGGCGCCGCTGCAGGCGACCGTCCTGGGCGGGCGCGTGCCGTTCGCCGACCTGCTCGTCTACCACCTGCGGATGATCGAGCCGGCGGCCCGGGCCGCCAGACGCGCCCGGTACGAGGAGCTCGATCCCCAGGCGCTCGCGCAGCCCGGCGTGGGCTACGCGTACCTGACGGACGAGCGAGGGCTGCGCCGCCGGGCGGTGCCGAGGCGGCGAGGGTTCGACGACCGCCCCGCCGCCGAGCGCGCCGGCTGACGCGTCGGCTCAGCCGGCGTCGCTGGCGCTCAGCCCCCGCAGACGGCTGGCCCGTTCGCTGCGACGGCCTCGCTGGCGCTCAGCCCCCGCAGACGGCTGGCCCGTTCGCTGCGACGGCCTCGCTGGCGCTCAGCCCCCGCAGACGGGCCAGGGGCTCGACCCGCGCTGGGCCTGCAGCTTGGCCGCGAGCTGGTCCTGGACGGCCTCCGGGGCCGCGGCGGGATCGCCGGAGCCGCCGACCGACTCCCAGGTCTGGCGGTCGAACTGGTACTTGCCGCGGTACTGGCCGTCGGCCGACACCGCGGACGGGTCGCCGCCGGACTCGCAGGCGGCGACGCCCTCGAGGCCCGCGCCGGCGCCACCCGTGGCGGCGGGGGCCGGGGTGGCGGAGGTGCCGGACGACGTGGCGGCGGTCGCAGCGCTGCCGGTGGCGGATGCCTGCGCCGTGGCGCTGCCCGGCTTCAGGCTCAGGTGCATCCGGCGCAGGACGCCGAGCGAGTCGAGGACCTCGGCGCGCGTGGCGGAGCGCGGCGCCCCGTCCTCACGCACGCCGTCCTTGGCGATGTTGCGCCCGGGCTCGCCCCCCGCGCGCTCGACGCGCTGGTAGACGGTGTCGTACGCGTCCTTCAGGCCGGGAGACGGCTCGGCGGCGCTGACGACGGCCGGCGCGCCGGCGAAGATCGCAGAAGCCGCGGCGAGCGCGGCGAACGTGTGCTTCTTGCCCATGTGCTGATCACCTCACGGTGGTCGGGTTCAGGGTCCGCCGGCGGGGGACGACGTCCACGCCCACCGGCAAGGCCCACCGCACGGTGGACCGAGGGCTACCGCGGGGGACGCCGTTCGGGCGTCCACGCAGCACGGGGCGTACCCGCGCCGCTCAAGCGGTCCATCGACCGTACGGGACGCGGCGGGGATAGTGGAGTGCGCCGGGTCACATACGGCGCGCGCGGACGCGCCTCATGCAGCCGGCGACGGCTCCGCACCCGAAGACTCGGGCTGCGGCCCGCGACGCGCCACCCACGTCCGCCAGACGCCTGCCAAGATCAGGATGCTAGCGAGCAGCGCGAAGATGTTGACCGGTACGGCGTACCGCGCGTTATAGCCAGCCGCGGCGTACCAGTTCGCCGCCACGAACAGCCAGAACGCGAGCGCGGCAAGCCGGAACCCTCGGGCGAAGGCCAGGCCCAGCACGGTGATCACGAGCGCGGCTCCGACCATCCACCCGTGGATGCGAACGACGCCCTTCACGTCGTCGTAGGTCGTGACCAGGGACTGGGTCCCGATCGGCGCGAGGGCGAACAGTGGGGCCGCGATGGCCTGCTCGTTGGCCTCGATCGGCGGGTTACGCGCGGCCATCGGCGACAGCGCCCCCGCCGAGGAGCCCGTGTAGTTCTCGGCGCCGTCCACGACGCTCTCGATCTGCGCGAGCGGCGTCGGCGCCGGGTCGTCCTCGTTGCGCGCCTTCGCTACCGACGGCGACGCGGCCGCAGCGAACGCCGCAAAGAGGTCGTCCGAGTGCGGGAAGCCCCGCGGCTCCAGCCGGAACGCCGGCGACGAGTGGTCCCAGGAATAGAACTCGGTCGCCTTGGGACGCTTGGCCGGGGGGGTGCGGTCGCAGAGCTTCCTCGTCCCCGGGGGCGGGGTGAACTTCGAGCAGTCCGCGTCCGACGCGATGTTGGCGTACGCGTTCCAGCCGGCCCCAGGCGTGAATTCGAAGCCGATGTCGAGGGCACGCGACTGGGCCACGCCGTACGGCACGAGCACGAGGACTGCGCCGAAGACGGCACCAGCGACAGGCAGCGCGGCGCTTCGCCGTTCGGCCCACGGCCTCAGGACCACGATGAGCAAGACGATGAGCGGCACCCAAACCAGGCCCGGGTACCGGGCCGTATAGCCGACCGCGGCAGCAACACCGGCCGCGAAGCCCCAGACCGCCGCGGTGCGCCCCGTCGACGTCGCGGCGTACGCGGCACCGCCGAAGGCCAGGATGAGCGCCGGGATGTACAGCGCCTCGCTCATGATCGAGTGTTCGAGTTGGACCACCTCGGGATTCCAGAGGACGAGCGCTGCACCGACTGCGCTAAGCAGCAGGGGCAACTTGAGGCGCCGCAAAGCGAACCAGAGGAACACGCCGGCGATAGCGCCGAGCGCGTGCTGACTCGCAGCGAGCACGGTGCCGCTGTCCGTCAGGGCGCCGACGATGCGCAGCCAGAGCGAGTAGCCGACCGGGTGGTGAACGTCGTAGAACAGGCCCCCCGGTCGGCCGCCCGCCGCAGCGGCAAGGTAGGTTCCCGAGTCGTATAGACCGTACGTGATCGGCCTGACGCCAGCCATAGCCCACGCGCGCAGGACGAAGGCGCCCAGCAAGAGGACGCCGAGAACCCAGCATTCCCCCTTCGAGAGGCGACCCGCCCATCCCCGTGCTGCGGCAACGACTTGGCCGCTGCGGGAGGTCACAGGCCGACCCGGTCCCTCATTCGACGGATGTGCTTCGCGGTCGTCAATGCGGCTTTGACCGCCTGACGGTTGCGGATCTCCTCGTAGCTCGCCGCCGCGTGCGCCGTGGCCCGCACCTGCTTTTCGGCGGCGAGTGCCCGGGACTTCCAGCGGTCGATGACCGACGCCGCTGCGGCCGCGTACGTGCCGCGGGGGCGCATGTCGGTGTCGGCGAGGCGGGCGTTGGTGCGCCACAGCTCGCGATTCGCTCGCCGCAGGCTCTCCAACCACCGGGCGTTCACCGGCTCGACGGCCCACGACATGCGGGCCGACTCGTCGGCCTCCGCCGTGTCGGCGTTGACGAGGACTAGGTAGTGGGTCGCCCAGCCGTGAGGCCGCGCCTCGGCGGGCACGGGCGCAAGGAGCGGCGCGGGCGGAGTCGCGGGCGCCGGCTCACGACC
Source organism: Patulibacter sp. SYSU D01012 (assembly GCF_017916475.1). Taxonomy (GTDB): domain Bacteria; phylum Actinomycetota; class Thermoleophilia; order Solirubrobacterales; family Solirubrobacteraceae; genus Patulibacter. The sequence goes on along the minus strand of NZ_JAFMTB010000001.1, from coordinate 756,119 downwards.
GATGTACGAGCCCTGGGCATGCCACTGCTCCCAGATCTCGGCCGGCGTGGCGAAGCGCGCGGCCCAGCGGTCGACCGCCTCCCGGTCGAAGTTGTTCAGGTGGAAGGCGTTGTCCTCCTCGTAGCGCCGCGAGTTCGGCACCGAGAAGATGACCGTGGTGCCCGAGCCGGCCACCGCCACCAGAGCGTCGAGGAGACGCTCCTTCTCGGCGATGTGCTCGACCCCTTCGAAGCACAGGAGCACATCGACGTCGCGCATGCGGTCGGCGTCCTCGAGCCATTCGACCGCGTCGCCGCAAGCGAAGGAGACGCCGTCCAGATGGCCGAACGTGCGCTCCGCCTCGTCGATGGCGTCGCGCGACAGGTCGACACCCAGGACGGACCGCGCCTCCGCCGCGACGATGGCCGAGCCGTAGCCGACGCCGCAGCACAGGTCCAGGATCCTGCGACCGGCGCAGAAGCGCCGCACGGCCTCGTAGCGATGCCGGTGCTCGAGCGCCTCGAGCGACGACTCGTTGACGGCCTCTGCGCTCAAGCGTTCCAGGGACACCACTCGACCTCCTCTTCGCGGCGACGGCTCTGCATCTCGCCCAGCAAGCGGGCGGTGGAGTCGATGCCGAACTCGCGGATCATCGACGACGACCGGACTCGGTACCGGAACAGGCGCTCGGGAATGACGTGGCCCACCCGTCCCGCGTCGTGCAGGCGCCAGTAGTGGTACCAGTCCTCGAAGCTCGTGAGCTCCTCGTCGTACCAGTAGCCGTCGTCGAACACGCTGCGCCGGAACAGCGCCACCGCGTCGCCGGCGACGTTGTTCTCGCGCACCAGGTCGGAGCTGTTGCCGATCGGCTGGTAGCCCCGGTCGATGCCCTCGTGCGGCACGCCGTGCTCGTCGACGTACAAGGACCACGACGTGACGAACGCCATCTCGGGGTCAGCCTCGAGGACCTCGAGCGCCCGCGCGACGAACGTCGGCTCGAGGACGTTGTCGGCGTCGAGCGGCAGGACGTAGTCGCTCGACGACACACGGATGCCGAGGTTTCGCGCGGCTCCGAGACCGGTGTTGGCCTGCGTCACCACGGAGACGCGCGGGTCGCGCGCCAACTCAACGAGGACGCGGTCCTCGGGCGCCGTGGAGCCATCGTTGACGATCACCACGCGGGTGTTGCGGTGCGTCTGCGCCAACGCACTCGCGACCGTCTCCTCGACGTGCTCCTCGAGCTGGTAGTACGGCACCACGACCGTCACGCTCGGCGCGGCCCGCCCGGACGCGGCACGGCGGGGCCGGTCGGCGGCACCGGCGGCGGCCAGGCGCTCGTAGGCCTCCAGGACCGGCCCCTCAGCGGTGAGCGCCTCGAACTGCGCCCGGGCCCGCTCGCCCACCTGGGGTCTGCGGACGGTGCCGGGCTCCTCCATCAGCTGCTCGAGACGCTCGGCCAGCGCCGGACGGCCGGGGTCGCGGCTGAGCCATCCGCCGGGCCGGTCGCCGGCGTCGTCGGGGGCGCCGACCATCTCGACGAGGCCGCCGACCGGAGTGGCGATGAGCGGCAGCCCCGCCGCCAGCCCCTCCAGACCAACGTTGGGCCAGCACTCCCACAGCGACGGCAGCACGACCGCGTCGTGGCCGGCGAAGAGGCCCGGCACGTCCTCGGGCGGCACCGCGTCGTGGAAGCGGATGCGCCAGTCGTGCGGCGTGGCCAGCTCCAGGTGCTCGCGGACGGAGATGCCGCGCGGCGCGGTGTTCGTGTCGCCACCGACGATCGTCAGCACGACGCCGACGCCCGTGTCGCGGATCACGCGCACCAGGTTCTCGATCCCCTTGCGCCGCTCCAGGCGTCCGAGGTAGAGCAGGTGCAGCATGTCGTCGTGGGCCCGGTCGACCGGGGGCGACGGGGGCTGCACGGCATGCAGGTACGGGTGGCGGATGGTTTCGAGGCGCGCCACGCGGCCGGCGTAGAAACGGTCGTACGTGCCGCCGATGTCGCCGCCGCCCACGAGGACGGCGTCGGCGTAGCGGAGCGCGTAGCGCTCGAGCTCGAACGTCATCCGCGACGGAAACTCGACGGGCAGGTGGCCGTCCAGGACGGAGCACATTTCGACCGACGTGTGGGCGCGGACGACGACCGCGGTGTCGCGGAACGTCGCGCCGCCGGTGCGTGCGGCCTGTACCGTGACCGCGCCCTCACCCAGGTAGTCCGGGAACTCGACCAGATCGGGGCCGTGGTCGCCGTAGTGCGCGACCAGGGCGTCGTGCACGTCCGCGCTGTAGCGGTGCATGTCCGTGTAGAACGACCCGGGGCCGTTCTCGGGGTCGTCCCGCACGTACACAACCTCGACATCGCCGCCCGGCGCGATCGGGCTGCCCGCCGCGATCGCCTCGTCCAGCTGCGCGCGGTTGCCCTCGCGGGTGAACAGCACGACGTCGGCTACCGGCCCGAGCAGGCGCAGCAGCGCGCTGACGTAAGCCGCAATCCCGCCGCTGTTGGCGGGGGCCACGTCGCGCGAAACGATGGCGATCCGTCGGTCGGGCACGATGGCTCGGAACCCTAGAGCTCTTCGGCGACGTGCGGCGCGATGCGCGAGTACGTCCACGCGCCGAGGACGAACACGAAGACCGTGATGCCGATCGGGATGAGCATCATCGTCCAGCCCCCGATGGCCTCGACCGCCGTCGCCGCGGAGGGGTCGAAGATCGAGTGCCGCATCTGCTGCTGGACGACGGCCAGCGGATTGCACATGACGATCTGCTGCAGCACACGGCTATCGACCGTGTCGATCGGATACAGGATCGGGGTGCCGTAGAACAGCGCCAGGCTGAAGACCTCCCAGATGGGCGCGACGTCCCGGAAGCGCACGAACAGCGCCGACAGCAGCAGCGCGAGGCCCAGGATGAACACGACCAGCAGGGCGAGCATGGGGAAGAACTCGAGCCACGACCACCGCAGCGGCACCCGCGAGATCCCGATGAACACGAGGACCGCGATCAGGTTGACGGCCAGGTTGAGCAGCGCCGTCACCACGACGGACACCGGGATGACGATCCGCGGGAAGTGGATCTTGCGGACGAGCCCCTCGGCCGCCGGGACGGCACGGACGGCGGATCCCGTCGCGTCGCCGAAGAACTGGTACATCATGATTCCGAACAGCAGGAGCGGCGCGAAGTACTTCACGTCCTTGCTGACCGGGACGATCTCCGTGAACAGCACGAAGTAGACGCCGAAGAGCATCGCCGGCCGCATCAGCTGCCACAGGTAGCCGAGGATCGCGCCGAAGAACTTCAGGCGGAACTCAAGGAACCCAAGCGTCCACGTGAGGTTGGCCATGCGCCGCAACGACCCGACGTAGGCGCCGGGACCGGGGATCCGCTTGCCACCGGCGGCCTTGATCCGCTCGATGTCCGCGGCGACGTCGGTCGTGCTCACGAGCGGACCTCCGTCGCGGGCAGGGCCGCGGGGCGATCGTGCCCGAGGGCTCGCACCTCGACGTCGTGGTCGAGGACGGTGATCGCGCCCGTGTCGTTCGGTCCGGCCGAGACGAACGACCCGAAGTCCTTGCGTCGGTCCGCGAACTCCAGGTCGGCGGCCCCGCGCGAGGCGACGTAGGGCGTGACGGTGTAGCGGCCCGACGCGAATACGTTCTCGAAGCGCACGATCGCCTCGGCGCGGTCGCCGGCGCGGAAGTTGCCCACCGGGCGCTGCACCCAGATCGAGTTGCCCGAGAAGACGGGACGGTGCTGGTCGTCTTCGACGACTAGGCCGACGGAGGGCTCCAGCATGTCCTCGACGAACTGCAGTTCGAACCGCACGACGACGGTCTCGCCGCGCTGAATGAGCAGTCGCGGCTCGCCGCGGTCGTCCTCGACGGTCATCCGCTCGACGCGCGCGCGGCCGTCGCCCTGGCGGTTCAGGTCAACCGCGCCTGCGCCGATGCTCGCCGCAGAGGCCTCGCGGTCCTCGCTGAAGTTCACGGCCAGGTAGTTGGCGCCGACACGTTCGGGGTCGCCCTGCTCGACGACGCGGCCGCGCTCCATCAGCATGGCGCGGTCGCAGAACCGCTTCACGGCCCCCATGTCGTGCGTGACGAGCACCATGGTGCGGCCCTCGTCGCGCAGGCGGTTGAACTGGTCGAAGCACTTCTGCTGGAACGCCGCGTCACCGACCGCCAGAACCTCGTCGATCAGCAGCACGTCGGCGTCCACCTGGATCATCACCGAGAACGCGAGACGGACGTGCATGCCCGACGAGTAGTTCTTGAGTTTGACGTCCTCGAAGTCGCGCAGCTCGGCGAAGTCGATCACGGCGTCGTAGCGCGAACGGGCGACTGACGGGGTCAGGCCGAGCATGATGGCGTTGAGCATCACGTTGTCGCGCGCGCCGAGATCGGGGTTGAATCCGACGCCGAGCTCGATGAACGTGGAGAGCCGGCCGCGCAGCCAGATGTCGCCAGCGTCCGCGCCGTAGATGCCGGCGAGCATCTTCAGCAGCGTGCTCTTGCCCGAGCCGTTGCGGCCGACGATGCCGAAGAACTCGCCCTCCTCGACGGAGAACGAGACGTCGTCCACGGCGGTGAACTCGTCATGCCCCACGCGCCGGAAGGGATGCAGCGCCCGTTCCTTCAGCGTGTGCGTCTGGTGATGCGGACGGCGGAAGGACTTTCGGACGCCGTCGACCACGATCGCAGGAGACGACACTCGATCATGGTTGCAGGATGCGCGGGCGCCTGCGGAACGAAGCGGAACGGCGTGTCCGGTGCGTCTGCCGCCTGGAACGCACGCGCGTGAACCATGCGGGCACGCCTCGGCGAACTCTGAGCGCAAGCGGGTGGCGGCCCCTCCCGCAGTCGGGCCGCCGCGCGCCGCCTCGTACGATCCCTCCGTGCGCTCCCTCTCGGTCGCCATCCCCGTCCTGAATGGCGGCCCGCTCCTGGGCCGTGTCCTCGACGCGCTGGTGGCCCAGGACGCGCCGAACCTGCGCGAGGTCGTCGTCTGCGACTCGGGCTCGACGGACGGTTCGGACGAGCGCGCGGCCGCGGCCGGCGCGCGGGTGGTCCGCATCTCGCGTGCCGAGTTCGGCCACGGACGCACGCGCAACCTGCTCATGCGCGAGACGCGCGGCGACGTCGTGGCGTTCCTGACGCAGGACGCCGTGCCCGGCACGCGCGGCTGGCTGCGCGCGTTGACGGGCGCGTTCGACCTGGCCGACGACGTCGCGCTGGCGTGCGGGCCGTACCTGCCGCGGCCGACGGCGAGCGTCGCCACCACGCGCGAGCTGACGCAGATGTTCGGGGGGATGGCCGGGGTCGGCGGCACGCCGACGCTCTACCGGGCGGCCGACGTGCCGCGCCCGCTGCGGCCCTCCCCCGCCACGTTCCACACGGACGCCAACGGCGCCCTGCTCCGCGAGGCGTGGCAGGACGTACCGTTCCGCGACGTCGCGTACGCCGAGGACCAGCTGCTGGCGATCGACCTGCTGCGTGCCGGCTGGGCGCGGGCGTTCGTGCCCACCGCGGCGGTCGAGCACTCGCACGACTATCCGCCCGGCGAGCGCTTCCGGCGGCTGTTCGACGAGTTCCGGGCCCTGCACGAGGTGTACGGCACGCGGACGAGCGCCCGTCCGCGGCACCTGGTGGGCACCGTGCGTCGCCAGACGGTCGAGGACCGCGCGTGGGCGCTGCAGCACGGCGCCTCGCGGCGCGCCGCCGACCGGGCGACGCTAGCGTCTCTGGCCTACCACGCCGAGCGGGCCGTGGCGGCCGCGGCGGGCACCCGCGCCGACCGCCTGTCCCCGCGCCTGCGGCGCTGGCTCTCCCGCGACGGCATCGCGACCGTCGAGCCGATCGATCTGGACGCCTGACCTCGATGGACGCCTCGCTCTACTTCCGCCACCTGCGCCGCCTGCTGACCGGCCTGCCCCGCCGCGCCGCGCTGACGGTGCAGCACCTGGGCTGGCGCGAGCTCGTGCGCCGCGTCGGCCGCGCCCCGCAGCGGCTGTTGCCCAGCGGCGCGCTGGGCGGCATCGGCGACGCCACCGGCCCCGCGCGCGCCTGGTACGCCCGCGAGGGCCGGCCGGTCGCGGTGGTCATCCCCACGTACGGCGACCCGTCGCTCGTCGCGACCGCCGTCCGCAGCGTCCGTCGCACGACCGATCCGCGCCTGACGCGCATCGTGGTCTGCGACGACGCGTCCGCCCCCGAGCACGTGGCGGCCCTCAAGCTGCTGGCGGTCGAGGAGGGCGTCGACCTGGTCCTGGGCGACGAGCAGCGCGGCTTCGCGGCCAACTGCAACCGCGGCCTGCGCGTCGTGCGCCGCGAGGAGGACGCCGTCCTGCTCAACAGCGACGTGGTGGCGCAGCAGGGCTGGCTCGCCGCGCTGCAGTACGCGGCCTATCGCCGCGACTTCGACCTGGTCGGCGCCAAGCTGCTCTATCCCGACACGTCGATCCAGTTCGGCGGGATGGTGCGCAACCGCGACCAGCCGATCTGGTTCGATCACCGGTTCCGCTTCCAGGCCGCTGACCATCCGTCGGCGAACGTCGAGGGCCCGACCCTGGCGGCCACCGGCGCCTGCCTGTACGTCACCCGCGAGGCGCTGGACGACCTGGGCCTGCTCGACGAGGGCTACGGGATGGCGTACGAGGACGTCGACTACGCGATGCGCGCGTGGGCGCACGGCCGCCGCGTGGGCTACGCGCCCCAGGCCGTCCTGATCCACCACGAGAGCAAGACCCGCGGCACCACTCAGGGCGACCGCGAGCTGGCGTCGCAGCGGCGCTTCTGGGAGCGCTGGGGCGGCGAGCTGAACGAGCGGCGCGTCCGGGCCGAGGACGGCGGCCTGCGCGTGATCTACGTGACGCAGGACACCGGCATCGGCGGCGGCCACCGCGTCATCTTCACCCACCTGAACGGCCTGCTCGAGCGGGGGCACCACCCCGAGCTGTGGACGCTCGACGAGGACGGCGCGCCCGACTGGTTCGACCTGAAGGTGCCGGTGCGGCGGTTCGACTCCTACGCCGAGCTCGCGCACGAGCTGGGCCCGGTCGACGCGATCAAGGTCGCCACGTGGTGGGAGACGTCCTCGTGGGTGTGGGAGGCCTCCGTGCTGCACGGCGTGCCCGTCTACCTGGTGCAGGACGTCGAGAGCTCGTACTACACCGCGCCCGTCGACCAGCAGAAGGTGCACGCCAGCTATCGCGAGGAGTTCGCGTACTTGGCCGGGTCGATCTGGGTGGCCGAGGAGCTGAAGACGCTCGGCGTGGCCGACCCGACGGTCTTCACCCCCGGCCTGGACGTCGAGACGTACCGCGAGCTGCCGGGCGCGGCGCGTAAGGAGCGCTCGGTCCTGTCGACCGCACGCTCGAACCCGCTGAAGGACTTCCCGCTGACCCGTGCCGCGTACGGCGCGCTGCCGGCGCCGCGTCCCGAGCTGGTCCTGTTCGGCACCGAGCCCGAGCTGGCGGACGGCCTGGACGGGCCGGTGCAGTTCCACCGCTTCCCCTCCGACGAGCGCGTGAACGAGCTGCTCAACGAGGCGACGGTGCTGGTGCAGACGTCGAAGCACGAGGGCTTCTGCCTGCCGCCGCTCGAGGCGATGGCCGCCGGCGCCGCGGTGGTCTCCACGGACTCCAACGGCAACCGCGACTTCTGCCGCGACGGTGTGAACTGCCTGATGCCGGACCGCGACCCGGCCGCCGTCGCCGCGGCGATCCAGCGGCTGCTGGACGATGCGGAGCTGCGCGAGCGCCTGGTCGCCGCGGGCCGCGTCACCGCGGCCAGCTACGCGTGGCCGAAGCGCCTGGATGCGCTGGAGCGCTTCTACACGGCGCTCGCCGAGGAGCGCGCGACGGCGCCGCAGGCCGTGGCGCCCACGACGCGCTGAGGGGGGCCGGCGTCCGGCCCCGACCCGGCGGCAGCCGCCGGCGGCGCCCGGCCGCCGCGCGACCGCTCAGACGGGGTCCTTGCCCCGCAGGCCGATGATCGAGAGCAGGAAGCTCGAGAAGAAGGTCTGCACGCCGATGACGATGAGCGTGACGGCGACGAGCGCCAGGTTGGTCTGGCTGAGCGCGCCGAAGCCGCCGGACGCCCAGTCGATGACGATCACGACCGCGGCGATCAGCCCCACGATGATCGCCACGCCCCCGAGCATCAGGCCGTGCTCCAGGCGGTAGCGCGAGCGCATGCGGTCGAACCACGGGTCGACGTCGCCCATGAAGTACATGCCGTAGGCGTGCGCGCACAGGCCGAGCGACACGATCTGCACGCCGATGATCGTCAGGAGCGAGCCGCCCATCAGCGTGTGGATGGACCAGTCGCGCCCGAACAGGTTCAGGCCGCCCACGACCATCGCCATCACGAGGACGCCGAGCACGAGGAGCACCAGGCCGGGCACGAGGAACAGGTGCGTCGGGCTGTGGGCGAGGAGGAAGCGCAGGTGCCGCCAGCCGTCGCGCCAGGTCGACAGCTTCGACTCGCCGCCGCGCGGGTGGTACTGGATGTCGAACTCGCGGATGTCGAGCTTCGCCTTGCTCGCGCGGATCACCATCTCGGACGCGAACTCCATGCCCGGCGTGCGCAGGTCCATCGCCGGCAGGGCGCTGCGGCGGACGGCGCGCATGCCGCAGTGGGCGTCGCGCACGCCGGTCTTGAAGAGCAGGTTGAGGAAGCCCGACAGCAGCGGGTTGCCGACGTACTGGTGCAGCCACGGCATGGCGCCGGGCTGGATGTTGTTCATCCGGTTGCCCATGACCAGGTCGGCCCCGGCGTCGAGCTCGCGCACGAAGTTGGGGATCTCGTGGAAGTCGTACGTCAGGTCGGCGTCGCCCATGACGATGTACTTGCCCTTGGCGGCCGAGAAGCCGCCCATGTACGCCGCGCCGTAGCCGCGCTGGGGCACGTGCACGACGCGCGCGCCGGCCTGGGTCGCCAGCTCGGCGGACCGGTCGGTGCTGTTGTTGTCGGCCACGACGACCTCGCCGCTGACCCCGGCCGCCTGGATCGCCTCGCGCGCCTGGGTGACGACGGCGACGATGTTCTCCTCCTCGTTCAGGCACGGGATCACGACGGAGACGAGGAGCTGGTCCTCGGGCTCCGTGGAGGGCGAGTGCGGCGTCTGGGGCGAGGTGGTGGCGCTCATGCGGGGTCCTACGTGCAGGGACGGACGGGGCGCGCGCCGCGTCGGCGGGCGCGGGCAGAGGCACCGGACAGCCTAGAGGACCGACCCGCCGCCCCGCGCAGGCGCCCGCGGGAGCACCGGCGTACGATCGGCCGATGGCCCTGGCGTCGACGGCATCCGATCTGCTGACCGGCGTCTGCATGGCGCTCGTGCTCGGCATGGGCGGCCTGCTCGTCTACCGCGGGTCGCGGAAGCGGCCGCAGGACCGCGAGGACGACGAGCGCTAGGCGCTCGCGCGGTCGGAGCGCCGTATCGGATCGACCTCACCGCTGACCGTCAACGTGAGCGCGGCGGAGACGATCTGGGCGAGCGGGCCGCTGGGACACAGAAGCGACGTCCCCTCGGCACGCTCCACCTCGCCTCCCGACAAGGCACCGCGGACAGCGGACACATGTCCGCGGTCCCGTCCGCTCGCGTGTCAGTCGAGATTGCCGAGCCGGCGGAAGACGACACGGTGGGGATCGGAGTCGGGGTCTCTCGGCGGGAAGGCGAGGAGCCCGCGGCCGTGGATGGCGTCCAGGACAGCGCTCGCGGCGCTGCCGGCCATGCGGGTGACGCAGTCGCCGTCGTTGTGCGCGAGCCCGTGCGCGTCGCCGCAGCGGTAGAGCCAGAGGTCGTGCTCGGGCCCGTCCAGCCAGCCGATGCCGACGGCGCGGAGGCGACCGATGGGTTGGGTGCCGTGCAGGTCGGTGACGTCGAACAGCTCGAGTGCCTCGTCGCTCTGCAGCTCGGCCCACTCGGCGCGAAGCGGGTGGAAGCCGACGTCGAAGGCCTGGTCGTTCTCCGGCACCGTGAACTCGCCGGCGCCGTACGTGTCCAGCAGCTCGCGGACGTCCTCCCGGACCGGGCCTCCCAGAAGTTCGGCGATCGTCTCCCACGCCGGCGGTGACGCGGGCCGCGCGGGCGGTGGGGCCAGCGCTGTGAGTTCGGCGAGGTCTCGCTCGGCGCGTGCACGGTCCGGCGGAGGAAGCGGTGCGCCATCGAGAAGCTCGGGGGCGTGGGTCTCGACCGAGGGCGCCGTGATGGTGTCTTCGGCCAAGCGCACGCCACCCCTTGGTGTGGCGAGCGCGGGGTCGGGGCCGGGGAGCCATGGGCAGCCGGTGAGTCCCAGAAGGACGCGGGTCAGGATCTCGGCGGCGGGCATCGCCAAGATCCAGGCCGCGGCACGTTGCGCCGAGAGCAGCGCCGTCGGACGGACCTCGCCCTGCGGCGGCGCCCAGACCAGGGTGCCGCGCACCCGCATGCCGCCGAAGTGTGCGGTACCCCACGACTCCCCCACGAACGGGACCGGAGGGACCTCGAGCCCGCTCCACGGCTCACAGGAACTGCGGGACACGCCGACGACACGCCACGGCCCACCGAACCACGACCAGGCGTACCCGTCGGCTCCGAAGGCCTCGGCGTCTTCCGCCGCGTCGATTGGCGAGAGCTCGGCGTACCGGACCACGACGTCGTCCGAACGACCGAACAAGAGGGAGCGGCCGTACCGGGCGAAGACGTCCCGAAAATCCGAGGGCAATCCAGGCCCGGGCACGCTCGCCGCCGGGTCGACGGGCCTGGGCGGCGCGTCAGCGTTCAGCCCGGTGAGCACTTCGAGCCGGTCGAGCCACGCGTCGTCCATCGCCCCGGCTCAGCGCGCCTTCTTGACGGCCACGATGCCGGTGGCGGCCGAGACCTTCCCGCCCTTGTCGCGGACGCGCAGGGTGATGCGCACGGCGCCGCCCCGGCGCTGCAGCGTGGTGACCTGCGAGCCACGCAGACGGACCTTGGCGGTCTGGATGCGGCCACGGCCGACCTGGCCGCTGGTCTTGCCGAGGCGCTCGCGGTTGCGGGTGACGGTGAGCGCGGTGGCGCAGCGAACGTTGGTCTCGCTCGAGCAACGGACCGGGACCCGAAGGATGCCGTCAGTGCCGATCCGGACCTTCGCGACGTCGACCGTCAGGCGCGGAGAGCTGGCGCCCTGCACCCCGAGAGCGGTCAGCTCGCCGTCGCGGCGGACGATCTCGCAGTCGGCGGCGACCTGCTCGTCGCGCCGGGCGACCACGGTGTCGGTGCCGGCGCCGCAGGTCGCGCGGCTGCCGGTGGCGCCGAGGTCCTCGTCGCCGGCGGGGATGCGCGGCAGGTCGATGCGGTCGTTGCCCGCGCCGCCGTAGAAGGAGACCGACAGGCCGCTGGCCGCGGAGAGCCGGTCGGCGCGCGTGCCGCCGATGACGCGCTCGATGTCGCCACGGACCTCGTCGTTCTCCCCCGCCTGGCCGCTGCGGCGGCCGCCGCCGACAACCACGTGCAGTGACGCGGTCCGCGCGGCGTACGTGACGGTGTCCTGGCCCTCGCCGCCCGCGAGGGTGTCGGCGCCCTGGCCGCCGTCGAGGGTGTCGTTCCCCGCGCCGCCGTCGAGGACGTCCGCGCCGGCGGAGCCGGTGAGCACATCGTCGCCGCCGGAGCCCTGCAGCGTGACCGGCAGCGGCCCGGCGGAAAGGCGGTCGTCGCCCTGCGAGCCGATCACGGTCTCCACGTCGCCGGCGACATCGTCGCCCTCGGCGACCATTCCGTCGTTGGGCAGCCCGTCGAGCGTGGCGCTCACGCCCTGCGGCGAGCTGTCGTAGGTGACGGTGTCGAGGCCGGCGCCGCCCGAGAGCGCGTCGCCGCCCAGGCCGCCGTCGAGGGTGTCGTTCCCCGCGCCACCGTCCAGCACGTCCGCCCCGCCGACGCCGCTGAGCACGTCGTTGCCGTCCCCGCCGCGCAGCACGCCCGGCAGCTCGTCGCCCTCCAGGCGATCGTTGCCGGCCCCACCGTCGAGGAGGTCGCCGCCCAGCGCGGACTGCAGCAGGTCGTCGCCGTCGCCGCCGGCGAGCTGGTCGTAGCCGCCCCCGCCGTCCAGGTCGTCGTTACCGGCGCCGCCGTCGATCGAGTCCGATCCCTCGTCGCCGGTGACGCGGTCGGTGCCCTCCCCCGCGGTGATCCGGTCATCGCCGTCCCCGCCGGTGACCTGGTCGTCGCCAGCGCCGCCGTCGATGCGGTCCGCGCCGGCGCCGCCGTCGAGCTGGTCGCCGCCGTCGCCGCCGACGATCGTGTCGTCGCCGAGGTCCCCGTCGACGGTGTCGGTGCCCGTCCCGGCGTCGACCTCGTCGTTGCCGACGCCGGCGGCGATCGTGTCGTCGCCCGCGCCGCCGACGATGACGTCGTTGCCGGCGCCGCTGTCGACCGTGTCGTTCCCGGACCCGGCGTCGATGCGGTCATCGCCCGAACCGGTGGAGACGTTGTCGTTCCCATCCCCCAGGCGGACCTCGACCGGCACCCCGATCTCGCCGACCGTCGCCGCGTCGTCCAGGTCGCCGGTCTCGATCACCACACGGGTGATACCGCCGCGGTCGCAGCTCGCCACCCCCTCCTGGTCGGGGTCCTCGCACCCCGGCCCCAGGACACGCGGCGCGCCGGCGCCGTCGGTGACCTCCAGGCGGCCGTTAGGCGCGACGTCGACGTCGACGCGGTTCGCCTCGCCGGGGTCGGCGGTGATGGTCAGCGTGCCGGCGTCGCTGGTGGTCTGCCAGGCGTGGGCGGGCACGGCAAGCGTGAGCGTGCCGAAGACGGCGGCGACGCCGACTATGGTGCGGGAGAGGGACATGGGTCTCCGGTGGTATGGGACGGTTACGGCGGGCACGCAGAGCCCAGCCGAACGGCGGTAGAGCAGAAGGCGGGGCTAGTTTGGGCGAAAGACGATCGGGTGCTCACCGATGTCGGTATCGGTGACCATGTCGCCGAAGCGGTCCCGACGGGTGAGGGCGTCGAGCAGCACCGCGGCGGCGCTGCCCTCCAGACGAGCGACATGGTCCTGGTCACTCCGGGCCAGGCCCGAGTCCGCTCCGAGCCGCCACGCCCAGAGTTCGTGCAGCGTGCCCCGGTCGACGGTGCACCATGCGACCGCGCGGAGCGCGTCGGCCGGAGCGTCGCCGATCACGTCGTGCAGGTCGAAGGCGTCAAGCTGTGATTCGGGGATCGGGATGAAGGCGTTGCCGCGCAGCTCCAACAGCTCCGTATCGACCGGCGACCAAGCGTCCTCGTCGTCTTGGGCGAAGACCCCAGGCCCGTAGGTCTCGAGCAGCGCGCGCAGGTGCGGCGGCACGGGGCCGCCCAGGGCGCGTTCGACGCCGTCCCAGGTGCCGGCTGCGTCCGGTGTCTCGGGCGCCGGGACCAGGCGGCCGAGGCGTTCGAGGTCGGAGCGGGTCTGCTCGGCGTCGGGTTCGGGGAACGGCTTCGCCGGCTGACTCTCCGGGACGAGCACCTCGACGCGCGGCACCGCCGGGGCGCCCGGTGACGGGGATGCGTCGTTCGACCGACCTTCCCCGTCGGGCCCCGCGCCTTCCGGCGCCGGTGCCGCCTCCAGGCCCGCGGAACCCCGGAGCGCCACGGGCTTGGGGCGGTCTAGCCACGGGCAGCCGGTGGTGCCGGTGAGGAGCCGGACCAGGATCTCGTCCACGGGCATCGCCAGCACCCACGCCTCGGGACGCTGGAACGATGCCACCACGGTCACCCGTCGGCCCTCGTGCGGCGGCGCCCAGATCATCGCCGGAGCGCACCGCTGGATGCTGAACGCGACCGTGGCCCACTCCGGGCCCCGCACCGGCACCTCGGGCACCGGTAGGCCCTGCCACGCCTCGTCCTCGCTGACGCTCACGCCGACGACGCGCCAGGTCGCCCCACGGAAGAGCCAGTTCTCCGAGCCCTCCAGCACGTCGAACACCGGCCCGTCCTCAGAAGGCCGGACCGGCGTGTTCACGGTGATGATCCGGTGGCCCTCGACGTCCGCGTGCGGCACGACGACCTGCTGCGGGCCAACAACCGCGAACGCCTGCCGGAACGCGGCGGGCAGCTGACCGTCGGGGTCGACGGCCGCCCAGTCCGGGCCGTCGCCGCCGGTTCGCTCCCGGTGCGTCAGCGTGTTCAGCAGGTTCAACCAATGCGACATAGGTTCACTTGGGCTTGCAGGAGCCGGCCGGCTGGAGGCTACGCCCGTCCTTGGTCAGGTACGTGCGGACGTAGTGCTGCTGATACGGCTTGTCGGTTTTCGGGTCGCGCGCCGTGATTTTTCCCTCGACGAGATCGAGGGAACCGCTGATGGACTTGGGGTAGAGCTTCGTGCGGTCGTGGTAACGCACGTGCACGTAGTACGTGAACTTGGCCTCGGAATTGTTTTCGACGACGTCGCGGTAGAACGTCTCGAACGCCGTGCGCATTCCGATGTTGTCACCACGCGTCAGCGGCACGAAATTCCGAAGGTCGTCACCCCAAGCCCCGAACACCGCCCCGACGATGTGGGAGGCGAACAGCGGCGCGCACTTACCCTGAGAATTGTCCTTGTAGACGGGGAGCCTCTTGCCGTTGCGATCCTCGGCTTGATCGCCATAGAGCGGGATCCGGCGGCCCATCGACTTGTTGACCTGCGTGATCGAGAAGTAGGGCTGGCCCTTCTTCACGAACGACATGGATCGCTTGTTGATGCCGCGGACTCGCGCGGCTTGAGCGGCAAGTCCGTCCCGCGGCCAGGTGTCTTCGAGCGGCCACGGCTTCACGCGCGGCTGGATGTTGGCGAGCTTCCGGTCGTAGAGCCCGTAATCCTCCTGCACGCTTGGCGGGTAGTCCCACGGCCGCATGTCCTTGCCGCCGTCGTCGCGCTTGGTCTTTATGTCGTCGTCTTTCGGGGCTGGAGAACGACCACGCGACGGTCCCGTACCGTTCGGCGAGAAGTCCGCGGGCAGCCGGTCTCCGCGCGGAGTCTGCTCCAGGGGTCCGGCGTCGCCTGATCCTGCGCGAGGAGGACCAGGGAGGTTGCTGCTCGGCTTCGCGGGCAACGCCTGGCCGGGCCCGGTCGATCCGCCGGCGATCGGGATGAGATCTGCGCGCCGGTTACCCGACCATCCCGGAAGTGACGGGTCGACCAGCGCGCCGCGAGCTCGGTCGTAGACGTACACCTCTACCGGTCGAGACGTATCGAGTTCGCCGACGTTCGGGATAGTGATTGAGCGCTGCAGTCGCCGCACGCGCGGGCCAGCGTCCTTTGGGCTCGGGAGATCGACGATACGGGCCGAAGCGATGCGGGGGGCCGTACGGGCGCGGGCGGGAGCCGGCTGCGGCTCATCGGCGGACGGGGAGTCGTCGAAGAGCTCATCCCCGTCGTCGAGCGTGTTGAGCTCGTAGGGCTGTGCAGGCCAGTAGCGAACGACGACGTTCCCTAGACCGGAGCTCTCGCCCGCGTCGCGTCCTGGCGAGAACCGCAGGCGGAGAGATCCATTCGGCAGGAGCGTCGCCTGGCCCTGCGGTCCGAGGCGACGAGGCGCTTCGCGGTCGATCTTCAGGCTCTCACCCGTCCGGAACACCTTGCTGTTGCCGGCGCGGTCGGTGACGCGGACCTCGAGGCGGTAGCGGCCGTCGCGCGGCAGCGTGCTGCGGTCCAACGTGGCGTTGGTGACCTCCGACGAGGCCTGACACGATCCAGTGCAGGTGACGGCCGTGTCCGCGAGCTCGGTGGCGCGGCCAGAGGCCACGCGGCGCGCGAAGAGCTGCAGGCGCGCGACGCCGGAGCGGCTGTCCTGGCCGCGCAGCCGGACGGGCACGGTTCCTTCGCGGTTGGTCCACCCGTCGGTGAGCTTTCGCAGCTCGCCGCCGGAGACCGACCCACCGGTCGGCGCCTGGACGTCGCGGCGGACGGTGAAGCTCTGGGAGCGCTCGTTGCCGGCGTAGTCGGTGGCGGTCACCACGTACGTGCGGTCGCTGCCGGTCTGATTGCCGGCAGGATCGACGGCGCTCGTGCCCGCGGTGACCGGACAGACCAGGCCGGCGCGGCCCGGGGTGGTGTGGTCGGGGTCGCAGGCGACGGTCTGCGTCTTGAGCGTGCGCCCACCGGTGCCCGAGGTGCCCGCGCGGACCTGTACGCGGATTCGCTGGATGCCGGAGCTGGGGTCCGCGGCGGTGATCTGCAGTCGCTGGGTGCGGCGCTTGTTCACCCAGCCGTCGTCGATCGCCGGCGAGGCGTCGACGACGAGCGCGGGCTGGTCGGGATCGTCGAGCGTCAGGCGCACCGAGCCCAGGCGGCCGAACGTCGGGGTGCTCGAAGCGATTGTCGGGCAGCGGTACGGGCCCGGCTCACCCTGGGGCGCGCTGCCGCAGACGGTGAACATCCACAGCTCCGCCGACGTCCCGCCGCCGGGCACCGTATGGGTGTACGGGCCACGGCTGTAGGTGGTGTTCGCTTCCTCCTCGTTGAAGTCCGGCCCGAGGTCGGCGTCCCGGTGGCCCCCCGGCCCGGCGAGCCGCAGACGCAGATACTGCCCGTCGTTGGCGTTGCGGTACCGCACGTCGTCGAACCGCGCGGTGGTGATGCGCGAGGCGCCGGGGACGGCCCAGCGGAAGATCAGGCCCGGCCCGCCGGTCTGACTGGCAGGGTCGCCGTTGTCGTAGATCCGGCCGCCCAGCGGCGCGATCGCCAGCCCACGGCCGATCTGCGCGGGCGCGCCGCCCAGGTAGGTGCGGTAGAACGGCAGCGGCTGGCCGCTGCCGGGCACCGACTCCTCCGCGACCCAGTTCTCGTAGCCCGTGCGGCTGCCGGCCTGCCAGTCGTACTCCGCCGTCCACGGCCGCGCCCCCGCGACCTGCGGGAGAGCCAGCGTGCCGATCACCCCGAGCGCAATGGCGCCGGCTCGGACCCGGCCGCTCATGCGTGCGCTCCTGAACGAGGCAGCGGCACCACGTTCGTGGCGGCGGGCCGGACGAGCGGACTGCCACTGGGCTCGGCAGACTGGCCGTCAAGGACGGCCGCGATGAACATCGCACGGCGAGAGGCCCGCGTACTCCTGGGACGGGGGACAACCATCACGCGCACGCACACGCAGCGACGCGAGGCCCGGGAGTCAACCGCACAGCCGTGCACAAGGCAAGTGGTTTCCCGAATCGGCGCGGCGCGGCCGCGCCGCGCCTCGGCCGACTCGGGCCCTACGTCGTGCGTGGCGGCGACCCCGGCGTGCGATGGATCGCGCCGGCAAGCGCCCGGCCGCGTCCCGCCTCGAGCTCGACGACGCCGCCGCCGGCCCGCAGGCACGTCCGCAGCCGTCCCCGCCCGATGCCCTCGTCGATCCGCAGCACGTCGCCCGCGCCCGAGAGCCAGACGAGATCGATCGGGAACCGCATCCCGACCGTGTGCACCGACCGGACCGGCAGCCAGAGCCCCACCTGCCCGGGCAGGCCCGCGCGGCCGATCAGACCGCGGGCGCGGGCGAGCGGCGACCGGGCCGCGAGCAGCCGCCAGCCGGGCGGGCAGGGAGGGGCGTGGGTGCGCACCGCCGCAGGGTCCCCCGCGCCGCGCGGGCCGTGGGGCGACGCGGAGAGCTGACACGGATCCGGAACGGACACGACTCGAAATTGTCCATTTCGCGGCATTTTTGCCCGATAACGGGCAGGAACTTGCAAATGGCCACGATCTTCGCCAGCATGCCCCGCCGTGACCGCCGCACGGCCGGCCCCCGTCTTCGACGAGCTCCGCACCCACCTGGCCCGCACGACGCCGCTCAGCCCGACCGAGGCCGACCGCGTCATCGCCGAGGTGCTGGCGTACTTCGACGAGGACGTGCCGACGTTCGTGCGGCGGCGTCACGCCGAGCTGCAGGCCCGCGGCGTGCGCAACGACGAATCGTTCGCGCGCATCGCCGCCGAGCTGGGTACTCGGCGCTTCATGCCCCCTGCGTTGTCGCTCCGGCAGCTGCGCAGGATCGTCTACACGTAGGAGGAACTACCCGACCATGTGCGGCATCGTTGGATACGTCGGCACCCGCAACGGGGTGCCCATCGTCCTGGAGGGCCTCCAGCGCCTGGAGTACCGCGGCTACGACTCCGCGGGCATCGCGGTGGCGAACGGGTCGGGGCTGAAGGTCCACAAGGCCAAGGGCCGCATCGCGGACCTGAAGGAGTCGCTGCCCAAGCGGATCAAGGGCACGCCGACCATCGGCCACACCCGCTGGGCCACGCACGGCGCGCCGACCGACGCCAACGCGCACCCGCACGTGGACTTCAGCGGCCGCTTCGCGGTCGTCCACAACGGCATCATCGAGAACGCGCCGCAGATCAAGGCGCGCCTGCAGGCCGACGGCATCGAGCCCACGAGCGAGACCGACACCGAGCTCGTCGCGCACCTCATCGGCCAGGCGGCCGCCGACAACGACGATCCGGTCGACGCGGTCCGCGTGGCGCTGCGCAGCGTCGAGGGTGCGTACGGCCTGGCGATCTTGGACGCCAAGCACCCCGACCGCATCGTCATCGCGCGCATGGGCTCGCCGATCGTCGTGGGCCTGGGCGACAACGAGATGTACGTCGCGTCCGACGTCGGCGCGCTCGTCCGCCACACGCAGCAGGTCGTCCACCTGGAGGACGGCGAGATCGCGCTGCTCGAGAGCGACGGCTTCACCACCTCGACGCTCGACAACCGCCCGGTGCAGAAGGTCTCCGAGCGCGTCGAGTTCGACGTCGACGACTTCGACCTGGGCGACCACGCGCACTTCCTGCGCAAGGAGATCGGCGAGCAGCCCGAGGCCGTCGAGCGCGCCATCAGCGGCCGCATCGACGAGCGCTTCTCCACCGTCAAGCTGGGCGGCCTGAACCTGGAGCCCAACGAGCTGCGCTCGTTCAAGCGCGTCTACATCCTGGGCTGCGGATCCGCGTACTACTCCGGCGAGGTCGGCGCGCAGCTCATCGAGGAGCTGGCCCGCATCCCCGCCAGCGCCGAGGCGGCGTCCGAGTTCCGCTACCGCAACCCGGTCATCGACCCGGACGGCCTGTACATCGCGGTCAGCCAGTCGGGCGAGACCGCCGACACCCTCGCCGCCGTCGAGGAGCTGACCCGCAAGGGCGCCCGCGTGCTGGGGGTCATCAACCAGGTGGGCTCGGCGATCGCCCGTGCGAACAACGGCGGCATCTACATCCACGCCGGGCCCGAGGTGTCGGTCGCGTCGAGCAAGAGCTTCACGTCGACGTGCGTGGCGTTCGCGATGCTGGCCGTCGCGCTGGGCCGCATCCGCGACCTGTCCCCCGCCGACGGCGACCGCCTGATCGTCGCCTTGCGCGAGCTGCCGGCGAAGATCGCCGCGATCCTCGAGCAGGAGGAGAAGATCGTCGAGGCGGCCAAGTGGCTGTCGCAGTACGACAACGCGATGTTCATCGGCCGCGTGCGCGGCTACCCGATCGCGCGCGAGGCGGCCCAGAAGATCAAGGAGGTCGCGTACATGCACGCCGAGGCGTACCAGGCGGCCGAGCTGAAGCACGGCCCGCTCGCCCTGATCTCGGAGAAGATGCCCGTCGTCGCGGTCGTGCCGAGCGACGAGCTGGGCGAGAAGCAGCGTTCGACGCTGCACGAGATCAAGGCCCGTGGCGGCCCCGTCCTGGCCGTCGGCCACGAGGCCCTGCCGACCGAGCTGGCCGAGCGGACGATCGTGGTGCCGAAGTCCGAGCCCGAGCTGGACCCGATCCTGCTCAACATCCCGCTGCAGCTGCTGGCCTACCACGCCGCGCTGGAGCTGGGCCGCGACATCGACAAGCCGCGCAACCTGGCCAAGAGCGTCACCGTCGAGTAGGCGGCGACGGCCGGCGGGGGCACGAGAGCCGCCGCCGGCCCGGGCGCTCAGGCCTCGTCGTCCGGGCGCAGCGCCCGCTCGACGTCCTCGTCCGCGGACGCGAGCACGGTGCGGCCGCGCCCGGCGCGTCGGGCGGTCCGCAGCGCCCGCTCGGCGCGGGCGGTCAGTTCGACCGCGCTCTCGTCGCCGTCCCACAGCGCCACGACGGCCGTGCAGCCGGCGTCGTGCGGCGTGGCGGCGCGCAGACGCTCGACGATGCTCATCGCGGTGTCGACGTCGCAGTCCACGAGCGCGACGGCGAAGTCGTCGTCGCCCGTGCGGGCCAGCACGTCGGTGGCGCGCATCTTCGTGCGCCACGCACCGCGCAGGCCCCGCAGCAGCGTCTCGCGCGCCTCGCGGCCGCCGACGTCCGTGATCTGCTTGACGTCCTCCAGCTCGAGCGCGGCGATGCACAGCGGCGTGCCGCGGCGCTCGGCCAGCGCGACCTCGCGGGCCAGCTCCTCGTGCCAGCCGCGGCGGTTGAGGAAGCCCGTCGCCGCGTCGGTGCGGGCGGTGGTGCGCAGCAGCTCGCGGGCGCTGGCGGCCTGGTCCTGCGCGTCCTTGGCGGCCGTCAGGTCGGTCGTGACGAGCGCGTAGCCGACGACGGCGCCGTGCTCCCCGTGCAGGGCGGTGATGACGTCGCGCGCCCAGAAGCGGCTGCCGTCGGGCCGCAGGCGCCAGCCGGCGTCGTCGTAGCGGCCGGCGGCCTCGGCCTGCTCGAGCACCAGGTCGGGGTGGCGGCCGGCCGCGCTGTCAGGGTCGTGGAAGTCGGCGAACGAGCGGCCGACGACCTCGGCGGCCGGGCGGCGGTGCAGGCGCTCGGCACCGGCGTTCCACGAACGCACGGTGCCGTCGGGGGCCAGCAGCACCAGCGCGACGTCGTCGGTGCGCGCGACGAGCTGGCGGTAGAGGTCGGCAGGGACGGCGTCGGGGCCGTCGGACAGGTCGGCAGGGGGATGCACGTCTTGCTCCTCGGCCGCCGTCGGGACGGCTTGAGGGTCGGGCGCCGAGCGTAGCCCGCCCGTGGGGTGCCGCCCGCCGCTACTCGACGGCGAGGATGGGCTCGGTGGCCGTGGCGGGCTCGCCGCGGCGGTGTCCGGGCCCCGCGACCTGCCAGGCCCAGACGACGGCGGCCCACGTCAGGGTGGCGAGCGTCACGTGCAGCCAGACCAGGCCGGCGGGGAGCTCCAGGCCGTACTGGATCAGGCCGATCATGCCCTGGACCGCCACGAGCATCCCGGCGATCGTCAGCACGATGGACAGCCGCTCGCCTGCGCCGCGCCACTTCGCCACGGCCCACGCGGCGATGATCCACAGCCCGAAGATGGCGGCGATGGCGCCGTGCCGCTGGACGATCCACTCCAGGGTGCCGGTGCCGTGCACGTCGAAGCGCTTGACGACGTCGCCGGTGCCCGACCCGCCGGAGTGCGGACCCGCGGCGGTCGAGAGCGTGCCGGCCCACAGCGCGACGGCGCCCAGGGGCAGGAGGGCGAAGACCATGCGGCCGGTCAGGCGGTCGGTGGCCTCGTGCACGCGGCGCGCCTTCGTGCCGATGCCGGCGCGCCAGACGAGCAGCGCGGACGGGACGACGAGGAAGATGATCGACGCCATGTAGTGGGCGCTGATCCAGATCCAGTCCAGGTCGTAGAGGACGCTCATGCCGCCGATGACGGCTTGCGCGGCGATGCCGACCAGCAGCCACAGGGAGAGCAGCAGCAGGTCGCGGCGGAAGACGATCAGCGTCAGCGCGCAGAAGATGGCGAAGATCGCCGTGGCGCTGACGGCGAAGGTCAGCAGGCGGTTGCCGAACTCGATGAACGTCGGCGCGTGCGCCTGCGTCGGCACGACCTCGGTCTCGCACTTCGGCCAGTTCGAGCAGCCCAGGCCGGATCCCGTCACGCGCACGAGCGCGCCGGTGAGCATGATCCCGATGTTGGCGATCAGCGCCAGGCGTGCCGCGAGCAGCATCCGCTGCGGCGGGCTCTGAAAGCGGCGGCGGAGGCCGCGCAGGCGGCGGGGTCCGTCGTTCGCGGGGACGGGATCGTTCGCCATCGCCGGTAAGGATGGCGGATACGAGTCTCGACCGCCCCTTGCCGACACGTCTCCGGGAATGCGTCGTCGGCGGGCTCTTCGTTACTGCAGGCGAAACTTGTCGGGCAACAGGTCTCCGAAGCTCACGCTCGTAAGTTCCCCATCGCGCGGATAGATGACACGGGCGCCCGGCGCTGCGAACTGTCCAATGACTTGCCGACAAGCCCCGCACGGAGACACAGTCAGTGCGTCGGCATGGATCGCTATCGCATTCAGACATCGCGGATCTCGCTCGTCCGCCCCGGCGGCGATCGCCGCCCGAACTAGCCCATGAGCGACCGCGACCGCGATCGCGGCGCGTTCGGCACAGATCGTCAAGCCATAGGAGTCGTTCTCGAAGTTCGCGCCCGTGACGACTTCGCCATGCATCGAGACTGCCGCCCCGACGGCGAAGCGAGACGCGGGAACGTACGCGCGGGCTTGCGCCTTGCGAGCGGCCTCATAGAGAGACTGCTCGGCTGGAGTAACGGCGCGATGGTCGGACATGCGTGCAATGTACCCACCAGGCCTCGAACGAGCGCTGACAATTCGACCGTCACCGCATACGGCTTGCTAAGAGAGCACCGTGCGTCCCGTCCGCGTCCGCGATCCGATTCATAACTTCGTCGAACTCGAACCCGCGGAAGTCGCAGCCATCGACTCGCCGGTATTTCAGCGCCTGCGGGGCATCAAGCAGCTCGCCATGACGAACCTTGTCTACCCGGGGGCGCTGCATACCCGCTTTGAGCACTCCTTGGGTGTCTGCCACATCGCCGGCAAGCTAGCTGACGAGCTCGAACTCGATCCGGACCTACGGCGCGTCGTTCGAGCGGCAGCCCTACTGCACGACGTCGGCCACGGACCCTTCTCACATGTATCGGAAGCGGTCCTCGACATACGGGCCGGAGTCAGCAACGTCCACGAGGCCATCTCCGTAGCCATCATGCACGGCGATAAACACCTTCACGCCGCCCTTGGGGAGGACGTATGCAAGCGGGCGGCGGATCTAGTTGGACACAAGGGAGAATTTAGCGTCCGTACTGTAGCCCGAGACATTGTCTCCGGTCCGAGTGACGCCGACAAACTCGACTATCTCCTACGAGATTCCTATTTTGCAGGGGTCAATTACGGCAAATACGACTTGAACCGCCTACTCGACACCGCAACGGTGATCAAGGACGGGCCCCAGACACAACTCGGATTCGAAGCAGATGGAGTGTGGGCCGTCGAAGGACTCTTGCTGGCGCGGCACCATATGCACCGCCAGGTGTACGGTCACAAGACACGAGTCGCGACCGACATCATGGTGCAGCGCGCCCTTGCCCTAGGCATCGACGAGGGAGCAATAAACGCAGACGCTTTCACCGTACCGGTCGACCAAGGACGCCCAACACCGACGCCGACCTTCCTCGAACGGTACCTCGAGAACGACGACGCCACCGTCATGCGCCACCTCCTTACACAGAACGACGCGACCGACTCGCGGGACATGGCCGAAAGGCTCGCGACTCGTCGGCTCTTTCGGCGCTACGCTCACGTGTCGCTCGAGGACATGCGGGGGTCACTCGGTGGGCCGAGACTGGGCCGGCTGCTCGATCCGGAGCGCATGGCAAGCAAAATCCCCGATCTAGAGGCCGCGATCGCAACAGACCTTGACTGTCCGGCGCACCACGTAGCCTTGAAGATCGAAGAGCCCGGCAACCCGGTTCATCGCAACCCGGGAGCGGGTATCGGCCCGAAGGACATCCTCCTGAAGTTTGACGATCGGGAACCCGACCTGATCGAGGAGACGAGCGAGATCTTTCGCAATGCGACAGAACCCAACAAGCGCTTCGCCTCGGTCTACCTCGCGAAGACGGATGCCACCACCGACGATAAAGTCAAGGATCTATTGTGCCGAATTTTGATGACAGTGTGACGGTGCGAGAGCTCGTGCTGCTGGTCGTCGACGCGGCAGGCGGTACGGTGAACGGGCGGACGGCGATGCAGAAGCTCTGCTACTTCGGCAGCGCCGTGATCGAGCAGGATTCGGGACACCGGGCTCATTACTACGGCCCCTACAGCCGTCCGGTCGAAGACGCTGTGAGTAACTCTGCCTTCGCCGGCGACATTACTGAAACCGTTACACCGTTCGCCTCGGGTCCCGGACGCCAGTATCACTACGAGCTAACGCCCCAGGGACGGGAAACCGTCACTGAGCTCCGTGCCGCTCACGCGGGGGCGGCCTATCGGATAGATGAGACCGTCAAACGCCTCGGCGAACTGGTTCCCGGCTATCGCCAGAAGCCCCTGTCTCTAGCCGCCAAAGTGGACCTAATCGTGCGGCAGCACGACACTCCGGTCGACACAAGCGACGTGCCGACACTGGCACGAGATCTTGGTTGGCAGGTCGACGAGGGCGACGTCAAGACCGCTGTGAGCATCCTGCTCGGCCTCGGACGCATCGCCGAGGTCCAGACTAACCCCCGGAGCTGAGACGGCGCCCTAGAGGCGCCGTCTGGCCCATCACTTCGGTCAAGTTTCCCGCCTAGGGGATATCAACCGTTCACCGATGTCTCGTTGAAGACAAGTTGCTCCGCAATGTCGTGAAGAGACGGGGCGCTGGCATCACGGTCTGAAACCAGAATCAACTCAGGCGCTAGCGGCCAAGCGACCGCAACCTCGCGGTCGTTATACGCGATACCGCGCTCGACCTCACCGGAGTAGTAGTTCGTCTGCTTGTAGAGCACGTCCGCGACGTCGCTCATGACGCAGAAGCCGTGCGCGAAGCCGACCGGCACGTACAGGACGTGCATGTTCTCGTCGGTCAGGTCGAAGCCCTGCCACTTGCCGTACGTCGGCGAGCCCTTGCGCAGGTCGACGATGACGTCCCAGATGTGGCCGCGGCCGCAGCGGACGAGCTTTGCGGCGCCCTTGCCGATCTGGAAGTGCAGCCCGCGCACGACGCCGTACGAGGACCGTGAGTGGTTGTCCTGCACCCAAGTGTCGTGGATGCCGGCCTCGGCCAGCACGTTCTCGCGGAACGTCTCGGCGAAGAACCCGCGCTCGTCCGGGAACACGCGGGGAACGATGAGCTTGGCGTCGGGCAGCGACGTCTCGCGGATCTCCATGGCCGGCACGGTAGTCGCTGGCGCAGCCGTTCGCCGCTCGGCGGTACCACGGGTTCAGCGTGCCGGTCGGTCGATTGAACGGCCGCTCAGGCGCGACGACGCAGGCGGCCGCGCACGGCGTGGGTGATCTCCGCCGGCACGCCACCCGTCGCCGTCGTCACGACGAGGAACGTCAGACAGGACGCCGCGGCACAAACGGCGCTCCAGGCGGCACCGTCGATGAGCGTCTGCAGTCCCGCGCCGATCACAACGGCCAGCGCGGCCGCCCCGAGCAGCGACAAGAGCACGCGGCGACCCATCGCCACGTCCGAGCCGGCCTGGCGGACGGCCAGGAGGAAGGCACCAGCCAGGGCGTATTCGGTGATGACCATCGCAGTCGCCGCGCCGGTTGCGCCCCACGCGGACGCCATGGCCGCGGTCAAGGCAATGCTCGCCACCAGGATCGACACGTTGATGCGCAGCAGCGTGCGGTGGCGGCGCAACGAAAGCAGCAGGAACGAGCCGGCGGCGACGGCGAACGATCCGGGCAGTGCCAGCGCGTGCAAACGCGCGACATCGACGGCGTCGCCGTATTGGGGGCCGCCGAGCACCTCGACGATCAGCGGGGCGCCGACGCCCAGGACGAGCGCGAACACCGTCCCGATCAGCACCACGCCTTCGACCAGGCGGGTGCCGGCGTACTCGAAGCGCTCACCGTCCTCGCTGCCGGCGGCACGGGTCAGAATTGGGTAGGCGCTGCCGACAACGATGATCGCCACGGCGACGACGACCGAGAAGACCCGGAACGACAGGGCAAAGAGCCCGCTCTCGTGCTCCGTCGTCGATAGATGGGTGACGATCTGTGCGACATACGCGTAGATCGAACCGATGCTCGTGCCTATGGCGTAGCTGAACGACATGCGCAGCAGCCGACGCATCTCGGCAAGGTCCCATCGGGGCCACAATGGCGCGAGGCCCCGGGCGACTGCTGCGGCCGCCGCGAGCGACACCAGCCCGGCGGGGATCAAGCTCCCGAGGAGCGGCGCCACACCCGCCCCGACCGCGGCGAGGACGACCAGGCAGAGCGCCTGCACGGCCTGCCGGACGAAGTCGATCCCCCCGACCCACCCGAGACGCAGCGTGGCTGCAAGCGGCAGGCTGTACGTCGCCGGCACGGCCTGGGCGATCAGTCCGACACCCGCGAGCGCCGTGCCGACGAGCAGCTCGCTCGAGAACCCGCTAACGAGGGCGAAGACGAGCATCCCCACCGTGGCGAGTCCCATCAGCAGCAGCCGTAGGGTCACCATCACGGCCATCATGTGGGCGCGCTGCTCGCCGGTCTGCGCAACGTACTCCCGGACGCCGAGCGCCGTCAGGCCGAAGTCCGTCACGAGGAGCGCGACGGCAGTGAGCGACAGGACGGTCGCGAACCCGTCAAATCCCGCGATCCCCAGATGACGGGAGACGACGGCGGTCGACCCCACCGCCAGCAACGATCCCAACGCGTAGAACACTACGCGCAGCGCGGCACCGGAAATCACCTTCCCGCCCGCCTCTGGGCCGTCGAGGACGTCCGTCGCGTCGGGCGCGGGGCTCACATCGGACACGACCGTCGAGGGTAGCCGGGCGCCCCGGCATCGGCGACGCCCCGCGGCGCCGGGCCTCGTACGCTGCTCTCCATCGGGCGGCGGCGAGCCGCCGACGACGCGAAACGACGATCGGTGACCATGCGCCTGAACCTCGGCTGCGGCAATGACATCCGCCCCGGCTACGTGAACGTCGACTCCGTCGGCCTGGACGGCGTCGATGTCGTGCACGACCTGAACGAGCCGCTGCCCTTCGACACCGGCACGGTGGACGAGGTCGTCGCCAAGGACGTGCTCGAGCACGTCCAGCTCATCCCGGTGATGCGCGAGCTGCACCGCGTGATGCGCCCCGGCGCCCGCCTGTGGATGAGTTCGCCGCACTTCTCGTCGACCTCGCTGTGGATCGACCCCACCCACGTCACCGGCTTCTCGGTCGAGACCATGGGCTTCTTCTGCGAGAGCAGCCCGTTCACGCAGTGGCCGCACTACTTCGACTTCAAGTTCGCCCGGCTGGAGTCCGCGAAGCTCGTGTTCCACCGCTACCGCGGCTACCCCTGGAACTACGCCATCGAGCCGTGGGCGAACCGCTCGCCGGCCCGCCAGCGGTGGTACGAGGGTTCGCCGCTGGGGCGGATGTTCCCCGCGTCGAACATCGAGGCGACGCTGATCCGCTGAGCGCCCGGCGCGATGCCCGCGCGGGTCGAGTCCGTAGGCTTCGGCGCGTGTCCCGACCCCGAGTCGTCGTCCTTCGCGGGCATCAGGCCAACCCGTGGGAACTGCGCCCCTGGACGCTCCTGAGCGAGCGGTTCGACGTGGTCGTGCCCCAACCGCTGCGGGGCGACGGTTTCGACGCCAGCGCGCTGCCGCTCGAGCGGACGCCGGTCCGCACCGTCCGCGACCTGCTGCCGAAGGGCCGGGCTGGCGACCTACTGACCCGGCTGCCGGGCGACCGCTACCTGGGCTTGGCGGACGCGCTGCGCGGTGCCGACATCGTGCACGGCCAGGAGCTCGGCTATTGGTACACGGCTCAAGCCGCACGGCTGCGCGAACGTCTGGGCTTCCGCCTGGTGACGAACGTCTGGGAGACGCTTCCCTTCGCCGACGCCTACCGCAACGTGCGCACGCGTCCCTACCGGCGCGCCGTGTTGCAGCACACCGACCTGTTCCTCCCCGCGACCGAGCGCGCCCGCGACGCGCTGCTGGTCGAAGGCGTCGCCGCCGACCGCATGGAGATCTGCGCGCCGGGCATCGACACCACCCGCTTCAGGCCCGCCGGGCCGACGCGCACCGACGTGCCCGAGATCCTGTCCGCCGGCCGCCTGGTGTGGGAGAAGGGCCACCAGGACTTGTTCCGTGCCGTCGCGCTGCTGCTGCGGCGCGGGGCCCCCGTGGTACCGCGCGTCGTCGTGGTGGGCACGGGCCCGGACGAGGACCGACTGCGCCGCTACGCCGGGGACCTTGGCATCGCGGACCGCGTCACATTCCGGTCGTTCGTGCCGTACGACGAGATGCCCGCCGTGTACTCGGCGGCCTCGGCGCTGTGGCTCGGCAGCATGCCGATCTGGTCATGGGAGGAGCAGTTCGGCATGGTCCTCGCCGAGGCGCACGCCGCCGGGCTGCCGATCGTCACCACCACTTCAGGCGCGATCCCCGAGGTCGCGGGACCGCACGCGACGTACGTGGCGCCCGGAGACTGGGTGGGGCTCGCCACGGCACTGGTCGCTGGCGTCCTGGCTGGCGGCGCGTCGGAGCCACACCGCGTGCGGGACCAGGAGCGAGTCCGGCTCTACGCCGTCGAGGCCGCCGCCGAGCGCCTGGCCGGCGCGTACGACCGGGTGCTAGCCGTCGGCCGCCCGTGACGTCGGAGAGAGTGCACGGTCGTACGCTGCGACGGTCTTCTGTGCGGTGTGGGCCCACGTGAGCTGCTTGACCCGGCGGTGCCCACGTTCGGCCAACGCCGCCGACCATCGCGAGTCATCGAGAATCCTCCGCACGGCTGCGGCCACAGCCTCATGGTCCAAGGGAGCAACGACCTCTGCGCCATCGCCGGCTGCCTCGACCAGAGCAGGAGTGGTCGACACGACGGTGGGCACGCCGCGCTGCATGGCCTCGAGCGCAGGGAGGCCGAAGCCCTCCATGAGCGACACCTGTACGTCGGCCGTCGCAAGACCGTAGAGGCCCTCGAGGTCTTCATCGCTCACCCAACTGGGGAGACGCACACGATGTGCGACGCCCAGTTCCTCCGCCAGCCGTTCGAGGGCGGCACCATGCCCATGGTCGGCGCCGGGCGCCACCAGGACGACGTCGTCAGGCAGGTCACGCAGAGCGCGGATCAAGGTCTCGACGTTCTTGTGCGGACGTTTCTGTCCCACGCTCAACACGACACGGGCTCTGTCGAGGCCATACCGAGCACGGAGCACGTCGGGCTTCGTTGGGGTCGCGGTCACATCGATGCCTGCGCCCAGCATCACGACATCGATCTTGCGCGCAGGCACGCTGAGAAGTCGCTGGAGGTCCCGGGCGGTGGCATGCGTGTCAGCGATGACGACCCGCGCGGTCGTCGTGCACATCCTCGTCAAGTCGCGCCACACCCTGGAGGCAACCGGGCTGAACCCTGCCAGCTCGGCGTGTTCGACCCACATCACGTCGTGGACCGTCACGACCGTCGGGATGCCGACGAGCGGAGCGAAGTTCGCGGGTCCGTGGACCAGATCACACCCTGCTCGGCGTGCCAAGAAACCGATCGCGCCGAGCTGAGTCGGGTAGAGCATGTGCGGCGCATGGCTCAGGGTCCGCAGTCGCGTCATAGCGACCCGGTCATGATCCGCCAGCGCAGTGAGCCAGTCGGGCGCATCCCGCGGCGCGAGAAGCTGGAGCTCGAGGTCGGGGCGTGCCGCGAGCATGGCGGGCGCCAACTCACGCACGTACCGGCCGACACCGCCCGCTCGCGGCCCGAACGCAAGAAGATTCAGGGCGACGCGCACGTCAACGTCCCTTTCGAGCGTCGGCGAGCAACGCGAGGGTCGTGTCAGCGGTTCGTGCCCAGGAGTAGGCCGTCGCGCGCCGCGTGCCTCGTTCGATGAGGCTCGCCGCGAGTCCACCGTCAGACAGGACACGGGACAGTGCGTCACGGATCGCCGGCACCGACCGTGGGTCGACGGTGAGCGCCGCGTCGCCAGCCACCTCGGGAAGGCTGGACACGTTCGACGTGACGACCGGCGTTCCGACGGCCATCGCCTCGAGAACCGGCAGACCGAATCCCTCGTGGAACGAGACGTACACGAATGCGTCCGCCGCGGCGTAGACCGCCGGCAGATCGGCGTCGTCCACGAATCCGGCCAGGTGCACGAGGTCACCCGCGTCGCGCAACGCGGTGTCAATCTCCGCGTCGTCCCAGCCTGGGTGCCCGACGATCACGAGCCGCCGCTCGGCCCGGACATCGGCGGGCAGCTCGGCGAACGCGGCGATCGCGCGTACCAGGTTCTTGCGGGGCTCGCGCGTCCCGACCGAGAGCACATAGCGCTGCGGTAGCCGCAGGCGCGCGACGACATCGCCCCCGCGCGTTGCCTGCGCGGCGAGCGTCTGGTCCACACCCAGCGGCGTCACGACGGTCCGCCCCGCGACGGCAGGGAATCGCGCGACGAGGGCGTCGCGGGTGGCGCCGGAGTTGCACGCGAAGGCCGTGGCCCGTCTGACGGCCAGCGGCAGGGTCACGCGCTCCGCAGCCGCACCGGCGGGCGGCCGGCTCTCGGGGTCGAAGACGACCATGTCGTGGACGAACGCGACGGTCGGCCGCGGAGCCGTGACGGCGAACAGGTACGAGTTGGTCGCGAGCGTCACGTCGACGCGGCCGAGGCGCGGCCCCACGCCGAGCGGCCACCAGGGGTCGGTGCCGGGGAAGCAGCGCCAGCGGAAGCGCTCGTCAAGGCTGCCGCCCCACGGCGTCCGGGCAATCAGGTCGTAGCGGTGGTCGTCGTCGCGCGCGGCCAGCGCGCGCAGGAGCTCCCGGACGTACCGGCCCCGTCCAGCGGGAACCTCGGAGGCCGCTCGTGCGTCGATCGCGACGTGCATGGCACGAGCTTAGGCGTGATGCCGCACCGGACCGCCGCCGGTCGACGGGGACACGAGCGGTCCTCGTCCCCTAGGCTGCGCGCATGCCGAAGCGTGCGCTCATCACCGGGATCACCGGCCAGGACGGCTCGTACCTCGCCGAGCTGCTGCTCGAGAAGGGGTACGAGGTCCACGGCATGGTGCGCCGGGCGTCGACGGAGAAGTTCGACCGGATCGAGCACCTGCGCGACAAGATCACCCTGCACCAGGGCGATCTGCTCGACCAGCGCTCGCTGGTGGACACGATCCGCGCATCGGCGCCGGACGAGATCTACAACCTGGCCGCGATGAGCTTCGTCGGGCTCTCCTGGGTGCAGCCGACGCTGACGGCCGACTTCACCGGGGTCGGCGTGACGCGGGTTCTGGAGGCGATGCGTGAGGCGGCGCCGGAGGCGCGGTTCTATCAGGCGTCCTCGTCGGAGATGTTCGGCAAGGTGCGCGAGGTGCCCCAGACCGAGGACACGCCGCTGTACCCGCGCTCGCCGTACGGGGTGGCGAAGGTGTACGGCCACTTCATCACGGTCAACTACCGCGAGTCCTACGACCTCCACGCCACGTCGGGGATCCTGTTCAACCACGAGTCGCCGCGCCGTGGCCTGGAGTTCGTCACGCGCAAGATCACCTGGCACGCCGCCGCGATCAAGCACGGTCTGCGCGATAAGCTGGCGCTGGGCAACCTGGACGCCAAGCGCGACTGGGGCTACGCCAAGGACTACGTGCAGGCGATGTGGCTGATGCTGCAGCAGGACACCGCCGAGGACTTCGTCATCGCCACCGGCGAGACGCACACGGTCAAGGAGTGCGTGGAGGTCGCCTTCGACGAGGCCGGGCTGGGCGACTTCACCAAGTACGTCGAGATCGATCCGCAGTTCGTGCGCCCGGCCGAGGTCGACCTGCTCATCGGCGACCCGGCGAAGGCGAAGGACAAGCTCGGCTGGGTCCCCGAGACCAGCTTCGAGGAGCTCATCCGCCTGATGACCCGCGCCGACCTGGAGCTGCTCTCCAAGTAGCGCCCCAGGGCGCCCGGCGCGGCCCGGGCGCTCCCTCGTCCGGCGCCGCAGCTCGGCGAGTCCCACCGCCCCCGACGTTCACCCTCGCCCGTGCGCATCTGCCTGGTCTACGACTGCCTCTACCCGTGGACCGTGGGCGGTGGCGAGCGCTGGTACCGGGGGCTCGCCGAGCGCCTCGTCGCCGACGGGCACGAGGTGACGTACCTGACGCTGACGCAGTGGGATCCCGGCGACGAGCCACGCATCCCCGGGGTGCGCGTGATCCCCGTCGGTCCGCGGATGGAGCTGTACGCGAACGGCACGCGGCGCATCCAGCCGCCGCTGCGCTTCGGCTGGGGCGTCCTCGGCCACCTGCTGCGGCACGGCCGCGAGTACGACGTCGTCCATACCTCGTCGTTCCCGTACTTCTCGCTGCTGGCCGCCGAGGCCGCCCGTCCGCTCGGCCGCTACGGCGTGACGTGCGACTGGTTCGAGGTGTGGAGCCGCGACTACTGGCGCGGCTACCTGGGCACCATCGGCGGACGCATCGGCTGGACGGTGCAGCGCGTCTGCGCGTGGATGCCGCAGACGGCCTACGTCTTCAGCGAGCGGTACGCCGAGCGGCTGCGCGGGCTCGGGCTGCGCGGACGCGTCACCCACCTGACCGGGATGCACGCCGGCACGTTGGAGGCCGCGATCCCGGCCCCCGCGGCGGATCCGCCGACGGTCGTCTACGCGGGCCGCATGATCCCCGAGAAGCGGGCGTGGCTGGTGGTCGACGCGATCGCCGCCGCACGCGAGCGGGTCCCGGACCTGCGTGGGCGCATCTTCGGGGGCGGGCCCGAGCAGGACCGCGTCCGGGCGCGCGTGGCCGAGCTGGGGCTGCAGGACGTCGTAGAAGTCCCCGGCTTCGTCGACGCCGCGGTCATCGACGACGCCATGCGCACCGCGACGTGCGTGGTGCAGCCCTCCTCCCGCGAGGGCTACGGCCTGGTCGTCGTGGAGGCGTCGGGGCACGGCGTGCCGGCGGTCGTCGTCGAGGGCCCCGACAACGCGGCCGTCGAGCTGGTGGACGACGGCGTGAACGGCCACGTCGCCGCCGAGGCGACCGGGGACTCGATCGCTGGCGCCATCGTGGCCTGCCACGCGGCCGGCGAGGACCTACGGGCGTCCACCCGGGCCTGGTGCGCCGAGCACGCCGAGCGCCTGTCGCTCGACGCGTCGCTGCGCGTCGTCTCGGCCGGCTACGCCCCGGACACGGTGCGCCGGTAGGCCCCGGCGGTCGCCGACGCGGTCCGCTCCCAGGAGAAGTCGGCCGCACGCTCCAGCCCGCGGCGACGCAGGCCCGCGCGCAGCGCGTCGTCGCCGACGAGCCGCTCGATCGTGCCGCGGATCGCCTCCACGTCGCCCGGGTCGAACAGCAGCGTCGCACCGCCAGCCACTTCGGGCATCGACGCGCGGTCGCCGCACGCCCCCGGCACGCCCCGCGCCATCGCCTCGAGCACCGGCAGGCCGAACCCCTCGTAGAACGACGGGAAGACGTGCGCCACGCACAGGCGCCACAGGCCCTCCACGTCCGCTCGCGACAGCCACCCGGGGAAGACCACGTCGCGGGCCACGTTGCGGGCCACCGCCCGGCGCAGCAGGACGGGCTCGTGCTCCGTCGCGTAGCCCGGGACGACAAGCACCGGACGGCGCTCGGGCGGGATCCGCGCGAGCGCGTCGATCAGCCCCTCCACGTTCTTGTGAGGCCGCTTGGCGGCCATGCTCAGCAGCACCGGCCGGTCGCCGAGCCCCAGGCGCACGCGCAACTCGTCGGCGGGGGTGACGGGGGCGGTGGCGGTGGCGGTGGCGGACGGCAGCGTGGTCGCCAGGTGGACGACGTCGATCCGCTCCGCGGGAGTGCCGATGTGGCGGACCACGTCGTCCTTCGTCGCCTGCGAGTCGGCGATGATCCGGGCCGACGCCTTCACCGCCGCCGGTACCAGCACCCGCATCCCCAGCCCGCGCAGGCCGAAGTGGGCGCCCGGCGCCACGGCGTAGTGCAGGTCGTGCACCGTGGTGACCTTCGGCGGGCCGCCCGCCAGGCGGCCCGGGCCGGTCGACGCCAGGCTGTGGATCAGGTCGGCGCCCGCCGCCGTCGCCAGCCGGGGGACGTGGCGCTGCTCGCCCCACACCCACTGCTTGCGGTCGCGGGCGTCGACCGGCGCCACGACGGAGCGCATGGCCGTGCGCCACGGGGCGTCCGCGTCCCCGGCGGCGACCTCGTTGACGATCGCCACCGGCTCGATGCCGTCGATCGCCGCCAGCCGCGGCAGCAGCTCGCGGGCGTACACCTCCATGCCGCCGGTCTCGCCCGGGACGAGGTAGATCAGGTTCAGGGCGACGGTGATCGGGGCGGCCACGACGGGGGATCCTCGCACGCTCCGGCGGGCATGAACTACGCTGCGCCTCTGTCCGCGCGCGCCGCCGCGCGGCTCGCTGGGCCGGCGGGCCGCCTTCCCGTCGCCGCGGCCGTCCCTCGGCATGTCCAAGCTCCTCGCCATCGTCCCCGCCTACAACGAGGTGGATGCGATCGCCACCACGATCGCCGACATCCAGCAGAACGCGCCAGCGTTCGACGTGGTCGTGGTCGACGACGGGTCGACGGACGCCACCGCGCAGCGCGCCCGCGAGTGCGGCGCCGAGGTGGTCGAGCTGCCGTTCAACCTGGGCATCGGCGGCGCCGTGCAGGCCGGCTACCTGTACGCGCAGGACCACGGCTACGACGTCGCGGTGCAGGTGGACGGCGACGGGCAGCACATGGCGGCCGAGATCGACACGCTGCTGCAGCACCTGCGCTCCACCCCCGGGCTGAACATGGTCACCGGGTCGCGCTTCCTGACGCCCGACCGCGACGGCTTCCGCTCGTCGCTGACGCGCCGCATCGGCATCCGCTTCTTCGCGCTGCTGCTGTCGCTCATCACGCGGCAGAAGGTCACCGACCCCACGTCGGGCTTCCGCATGTGCGACCGCAAGGCGATCGAGCTGTTCGCCCGCGACTACCCGCACGACTACCCCGAGGTCGAGGCCGTGCTGATGCTGCACGCGCACCGGCTCTCGCGGCAGGAGGTGCCCGTGCGGATGCGCGCCCGCACCACCGGCGCGTCGTCGATCCGGCCGCTGCACTCGGGGCTGTACATGGTGAAGGTGCTGCTTGCGATCCTGATCGGCCTGCTGCGCGCCCGCCCGGTCGTCGAGCCCGGCGACCCCGCCGCCGTCACCGCCGAGCCCGGCATCTAGCCCCGTCGCCGTGCGCAGCCAGCTGCAGATCGTCTCCATCCTGGTCAGCCTGGGGCTGTTCCTGCTCGTCTTCGAGCTGGTCCGGCGCCGGCGGCTGCTCGAGCGCTACGCGCTGCTGTGGCTGTTCACCGCCATCGTGCTGCTGGGGCTGTCCGTCTGGAGCCAGCTGCTCGACCAGGTGTCGCGCGCGATCGGCGTGGGCTACGGCCCGTCGACGCTCTTCGCCGTCGCCCTCGGCTTCATCGCGATGCTGCTGCTGCACTTCTCGGTCGTCATCTCGCGCCTGGCGGAGCAGAACAAGGTGCTGGCGCAGCACGTGGGGCTGCTGCAACGGCGGCTGGAGCACCTGGAGGCCGGACGCGACCCGCAGGACGCGCCGCCGCTCCCGCCGCCGCCCGTCGCGACCGGCGCCCCCGGCCAGCCGTCCGCCGCGGACGCGGACGACCGATGAGCACCCCGCCGTCCGCGGCCGAGCCGGCGATCGCGGTGATCGTCGTGCTGCACGGCAACGCCGACGAGATCCCCGCCACGCTCGCCGCCCTCGAGCCGCAGCTGGGCCCGCAGGACGAGGTCGTGCTGGTCGACAACGCGTCCCCGGACGACAGCGCCGCGGCCGCCCGCCGCGCCCTGCCGCGCGCCACCGTGATCGAGACGGGCGTCAACGGCGGCTTCGCGGCCGGCTGCCACGTCGGCGCCGACGCCAGCACGGCCGAGCTGCTGCTGCTCCTCAACCCCGACACCGTGCCGCAGCCCGGCTTCCTGGACGCGCTGCGCGCCACGGCGGCCGAGCGGCCCGGGTGGGGCACCTGGCAGGCGCTCGTCACGCTGCCCGACGGCCAGACCGTCAACACGCAGGGCAACCTCGTCCACTACCTCGGCTTCGGCTGGGCCGGCGGGCACGGCAAGCCCGTCGCCCAGGCGCCCACCGCGCCGGTCGAGGTGGGGTTCGCGTCCGGCGCCGCCATGGTCATCCGCCGCGAGGCATGGGACGCCGCCGGCGGCTTCCAGCGCCACTACTTCATGTACGGCGAGGACCTGGACCTGTCGCTGCGGCTGCGGCTGGCCGGCTGGGGCGTCGGCGTGGCGCCCGCGGCCCGGGCCACGCACGACTACGCCTTCACGAAGGGCGACTACAAGTGGTTCCACCTGGAGCGCAACCGCTGGTGGACGATCCTGGGCACCTACCCCACGCGCCTGCTGCTGCCGCTGCTGCCGGCGCTGCTGCTGTTCGAGCTGCTGCTGCTGCCCGTCGCGTGGCGCGCCGGGTGGGGCCGGCCGAAGCTGCGCGCACAGCGGGCCGTCCTGCGCGAGCTGCCCGCGATGGTGCGCCACCGCCGCCGCACCCAGGCGACGGCGCGCATCGACGCGGCCACCTTCGCCCGCGGCCTGACGAGCAGCCTGGACTCCGACTTCCTGGCCGCCGCGAAGGCGATCCCGGGCGCCGAGGCGGCCCAGGCGCTGTTCTGGCGCCTGGTGCGCGCGCTGCTCTGAGGGTTGGCGGATGCCGCCCCGAGGCCGCTCGTCGCGGTATACCGTCGGCGTGCGTGTCTCTCCCCGGTTCCCCGTCCTCCTGCTCGTGGGCTCCGTCCTCGGGTCCGCCGTCGCGGCCGCGCCGGTGCGCGCCGCGCCTGCGACGACCACCTTCAAGGTCCGCAGCTCGCTGTCCGCCAAGACGCTGGTGGCGGGGACGGCGAGCTTCACGACGCCGCGGGGCTGGCAGGCCACGAACCGGGCCGCCCGTCACACCGTCGCCGCGTTTCGCGTCGCCGGCAGCAACGGCTGCGTCGCCCGGATCACCGTCAGCGTCCGTGGCAAGGCGACCGGCCGCAGCATCGCCGAGCAGGTGCGCATCGCCGTGGGTGACGCACCGTTTGGGCGCGGCGAACGTCGGGACGGCGCGTGGGGCACGGACGGCCCGACGCTCGCGGGCGGCGAAGGCGAGCCGCTCCTGACGGGCGCGTACGGCTTCGCGCCTGTGCGGGTGCAGACCAACAGGTACGCGCAGATCCGCGCCTTCGCGGTCGTCCATGGCTGCGATCGCGACTCCGCCGAGGCTCACGCCCTCGTCGCCCGGAACAGCCGACTGGTCCGCCAGATCAACCACCTCGTCGCCAAGGCGCGCACGACGCTGCGCGTCACGCGCCTCTGACCTTCGTGCGTCCCCGCCGTCCGGAGCGCCGCCCCGGGCAGCGGGATGCTGATGCGCTCTAGCGGCGCCGCGCCACGATCCCCCGCAGCAGCTCCTCCAGCCGCCCGCCGATGGCACCCCAGTCGTAGACCCGCTCCGCCAGACCGCGTCCCGCGGCGCCCAGGCGCGCCGCGAGCGCCGGGTCGCCCAGCACCCGCGCGGTCGCGTCGGCGAACGCGTCGGCGCCGTCGGCCAGCAGCACGTCCTGCCCGTCCGTCACGTCGACGCCCATCGCGCCCATCGTGGTCGAGACGAGCGGCCGGCCGCTCGCCAGGCCGTCGAGCACCTTCAGCCGCGTGCCGCCGCCCGAGCGCATCGGGACGAGGACGACCTGGGCGCGGTCGAACCACGGCTGCATCTCGGGGACGAAGCCGGCCAGGGTGACGCCCTCGCCCGCCAGCGCCGCGATCTCGTCCGGCACGCCGCGCCCGACGACGAGCAGCTCGGCGGCGGGCACCCGGGCGCGGATCCGCGGCCAGATCTCGGTCAGCAACCAGCGCAGCGCCTCGGCGTTCGGCGCGTAGCCGAACGTGCCGGTGAAGAGGACCGTCGGCGTGCCGGGCAGCGGCGCCGCGCGCAGCGCGCCCGTGTCGACGCCGTTGGGCACCACCGCGGACGGACGGTCGGACACGCGGGCCAGGATGTGGCGGTCCAGCTCGGACATCGCCAGCAGCAGGTCGAACGCGCGCAGCGTCCGCGCGTCGAAGCGGCGGAAGCGCTGCGCCTCGATCCGCAGCAGGTCGCGCTGCAGGCCCTCGGCGGCGGCCGCGCGGCGCGCGTAGTAGTCCCACGACAGGTTCTCCAGCCCGGAGACCTTCGGCAGCTCCGCCGGCAGGTCGCGCGCCCAGCGGGCGGCCCAGTCGTGCTCGACGAGCACGGCGTCGGGGCGGCGGGCCAGCGCCCGCTCGGCCTGGGCGCGCAGCGCCGTCCAGAAGACCTCGACCTGCCAGGCGGCGACCGGCATCGTCAGCGCCCGCACGGCGACGGCGGGGCGCGTGCGCACCGCGGCGAGCACCTCGCCGACGCGCGAGGCGGGGCGGTCGACGCGGAAGAGCTCGGCCCCCGCCTGCGCCAGCGTCCCGGCGCCCTCGCGCTGGTCGGGGTGCACGGGCGCCACGACGTCGACGTCGTGGCCGCGCCGCACCAGCTCGCGCACGAGCTGGAACTGGCGGGTCGATCCGCCGCTGCCGCCGGGCCAGTAGGGCAGCTCGGGCGTCAGCCACGTGATCCGCATCGGGCGGAGGCTAGCGCCGGGCGCCGCGCCGCCGCCCGGCCGCGCGGCTCCCCTCCGCCCGGCGGTCCCTACGATGGGCACGCCGCGGACGACCCCCGCGGACGCCCCGTTGAGCTCCGTCCCCGACGTCCCCCTCGATCCCGCGCCGCTGGGCCCCGCCCCGACCGCCGCGGGCGCCCGCCGCACCGTCGTCGCCCAGGTCGGCGCCCGCATCGTGTCGGTGCTGGCCGTCGCGGCGAGCACCGCGATCGTGCTGCGGGCGATCGGCAAGGCCGGCTACACCGACTGGGGCACCGTCCTGCAGCTCGTCGGCTTCCTCGCCTTCGCCGTCGACCCCGGGGTGTCCCCCATCGTCGTCCGGCGCCTGGTCCAGGAGCCCGAGCGGGCGCCGTCGCCGGCCGCGCTCGTCCCCGTGCGGCTGGCCCTCGCCACCCTCGCGCTGGTCCTCGTGGTCGGGATCACCGTCGGCCTGCGCGGGTCCGGCACGGCGGTGCTGGCCGTCCTGCTGGGCGGCCAGGTCCTGCCGCGGGCGCTGATCCTGAACGCCACGCCCTGGCTGCAGGTCGACCAGCGGCTGCACCGGCAGACGGCGCTCGAGGCGCTCGCCGCGGTGCTCGGCCTGGCCCTGCTGGCCGGCGGCGCCCTCCTCGACGCGTCGGCGCCGGTGCTGGCGGTCCTCGGCTTCACCGGCCCCACGACGCTCCTGGCGCTGCTGATGCGGCGCGAGCTGCGGATCACCCCGTCCCGGGCGCGCGACGTCCCCGGCCCCCAGCGCGACCGCGTGCGCGGCGTCCTCGTCGAGGTGGCGCCGCTCGCGGGCGCGCTCGTGCTGGTCGCGCTCTACATGCGGGCCTACGTCATCTTCATCAACGCCGCCGACCCGCACGACCCGGCGATCGCGCTCTTCCTCTTCGCGTTCCAGTTCGTCGACCAGCTCATGGTCGTCGCCGCGATCGTCGCCGGGGCCGCGCTGCCGCTGCTGGCCAACCGGGCGAAGGACGCCGCGCTCCTGCGCGACCCGCTGACGCACCGCACGGTCGTCGCCCTGGCCGCCGTCGGCGCCGTGCTGGGCGCCGCGATGATCGCCTTCTCGGGCCTGCTGACCGCGGTCGTCGGCCAGGGCGTGGTCGACGGCGCCGAGCGCTACATCCGGCTGCTGGCGCCGATCGCGCCGCTGCTGCTGACGTCGTTCGTGCTCGCGTACGTCTACGTGACCGTCGGCCGCAGCCGCCGCTACCTCGCGCTCAACGCCGTCGGCCTGGCGGTGAACGTGGCGGCCCACGCCCTGCTGACGCTGCACCTGGGCGTCGAGCCGGCGGCCCGCATCACCTGGGGGACCGAGCTGGTCGTCATCGCCTGCGCGCTGCTGCCGCTGCTGCGCACGCCGTCGGGGCGCGGGGCGGCGCTGACCATCCTGGCCCTCGTCGCCCTGGTGGCGGTCGCGGGCGAGCTCGCCGCCGCGGGCGTGGTCGGCGCCTGGCCGGCCGCCGTCGCGTGCGCCGCGCTGGTCGTGCTCGTCGCCGCCCGGCCGCTGCTGTGGCTGGCCCGCGCGGTCGGCGTGCCGCTGCCCGGCGGCGCCCCGGCGGCCTGATCCGGCGCCGGGGCGCGCGGGCCGACGTGCGATCCTGGGGCGCATGACCGCCGCCGAGACCGTGCGCGAGAAGCGCCGCCTGGGGTACGAGACGCCGCGACCCGACGTGCAGCGCTACGTGCCCACGGACGCCCGGCGGATCCTCGACATCGGCTGCGCGTCGGGGGCGCTCGGCGCGGCGCTGAAGGACCGCCAGCCGGCCGAGGTCGTCGGGATCGAGCTGATGCCGGAGTACGCGCGCGACGCCGCTCAGGTGCTCGACCGCGTGGTCTGCGCCGACGCCGCCGAGGGCCTCGCCACCCCGGACCTGGGCGAGTTCGACTGCGTCATCGCCGCCGACGTCCTGGAGCACCTGGTCGATCCGTGGTCGGTGCTGAACGCGGCGACCGCCCGGCTGCGCCCCGGCGGCACGGTGATCGTCTCGCTGCCCAACGTGCAGTACCTGCGGACCTTCCGCGAGCTCGCGCGCGGCTGGTGGCCCCGCGAGGACGTCGGCCCGTACGACCGCACGCACCTGCAGTGGTTCACCATCCGCGACGCGCGGCAGCTCGTCGAGGGCGCCGGCGCCGAGGTCGTCGACGTCACCTGGCTGTACGCGTTCAGCGGCACCGCCCGGCGCATCGCGATGGGCCTGGGCGAGCGGTGGGCGCCGTTCCTGACCAGCCAGTTCGTCGTCGCCGGCCGCAAGCGCCCGTGAGCCCGGCCGCCCGCCCGCGCGTCCTCGTCGTCAGCCAGGACCGCCTGGACGGCCAGGTCGCGGGCACGAGCATCCGGGCGCTCGAGCTGGCGCGCGTGCTGTCCCGCACCGCCGACGTCGTCCTGGCCGGCGTCGGGACGCCGCCCGACGAGGTCGACCGCATCCCCTGCGTCGGCTACGACCCCCAGCACCCCGACGGCCTGCGCGCGGTGCTCGGGCGCGTCGACGTGGCCGTCGCGCTGCCCGGCTGGCCGCCGCTCATGCGGCTGCTGCGCGCGTCGGGCGTGCGGATCGTCTTCGACCTGTACGTCCCGCAGCCGCTCGAGATCATCGGCGGCTTCGCGGGCCTGCGCCCGCGCGTCGGCCACGCGCTGACCGAGTTCGCCACCGACCGCATCGTCGAGGCGCTGCGCACCGGCGATCTGCTGCTGTGCGCCACGGAGGGCCAGCGCGACCTGTACCTGGGGATGCTGCTGGCGGAGCGCCTGATCGACGGGGACCGCTACCGGCACGACCCGACGCTGCGCTCGGTCATCGACGTCGTCCCCTTCGGCCTGCCGGCCGGCGACGCGGCCCGCACCGGCGCCGCCGGGCCGCGCGACGTCTTCCCCGGGATCGGCCCCGACGACGAGGTCGTGCTGTGGAACGGCGGCGTGTGGCCGTGGCTCGATCCGGTGACGGCCGTCCGCGCCGTCGCCGAGCTCGCCACGACGCGGCCGACGGTGCGGCTGGTCTTCATGGGCGCCGCCACCCAGGTGCCGGCCCAGCGCACCGCCGAGCTCGCCCGCCGCGCCGCCGCCGAGCTGGAGGTCCTGGACCGCCACGTGGTCTTCCACGACGGCTGGGTGCCGTACGACGAGCGCGCGGACTGGCTGCTGCAGGCCGACGCCGCGCTCTACGCGCACCACGACCACCTGGAGACGCGGTTCGCGTTCCGCACGCGGCTGCTCGACTGCTTCTGGTCGCGCCTGCCGGTCGTCTGCACGACCGGGGACGACCTGGCGACGCACGTCGAGGAGCAGGGCGCCGGCGCCGTCTTCGCCCCCGGCGACGTGGCCGGCTGCGCCGCGGCCCTCGCGCGCGTGTTGGACGCCGGCCGCGACGCGTACGCCGGGCCGCTCGGCCGCCTGGCCGATCGCTACCGCTGGGACGCGGTCGCAGAGCCGCTCGTCGACTACGTCGCGCGCGACGACGCCCCGGCCGCCCCGCGCCGCACGCTGCGGCCCGGGCACGCCGCCCGGCACCACGGCTACCGGGTGGCCCGCCGGGCCCTCGACGCCGTCGGGCTGCGTGACTGGCCGCGCCTGTAGCGGCGTGGCACGGGGCGCCGCCGGGCGCGGGGGCCGCGGCCGCGGGCGCGGCGACCGCTGGCACGCCCGTCGCTAGCATCGCCCGCGTGCTCGACGCGCTCGTCACCGCCGCCCGCGACCGGGGCCTGGGCGCCCGCTTGTGGCCCGTGATCCAGGGGGTGGAGATGCTCGCCGGCGAGTGGATCGGCCGGCTGCCGGTGCGGTGGCTGCGCGACCGCCTGGCCCGCACCGCGCTGCGCGTGCGGCTGCACCCGTCCGCCCAGCTCTACCGCTGGCG
Organism: Patulibacter sp. SYSU D01012; assembly: GCF_017916475.1. Lineage (GTDB taxonomy): Bacteria > Actinomycetota > Thermoleophilia > Solirubrobacterales > Solirubrobacteraceae > Patulibacter. The sequence goes on along the minus strand of NZ_JAFMTB010000001.1, from coordinate 713,879 downwards.
CGAGATCCGCGCCGGGCAGAACGTGACGATCGGCGAGGGCTCGATCGTCGGGCTGTGGGCGACCCTCGACGGCCGCTACGGCATCGAGATCGGCCGCAACGTCAACCTGTCGAGCGAGGTCGCGATCTGGACCCAGCAGCACGACCACCGCTCGCCGGACTTCGCGGGCGTCGGCGCGCCGGTGCGGATCGGCGACCGCGCGTGGCTGAGCTTCCGCGCCGTCGTGCTCCCCGGCGTGACGATCGGCGAGGGCGCCGTCGTCGCCGCGGGCGCCGTCGTGACGAAGGACGTCGAGCCGTACGCGATCGTGGGCGGCGTCCCGGCGAAGAGGATCGGCGAGCGCCCGCGGGACCTGACGTACGCGTTCGACAAGGGCGACGCCGCCTGGCTGATCTGAGCGGGAGTCCGGCCCGGGCGCCGCGCCCGCCCGTCGCCGCCCGTGGCATCCTCGGCCGGTGCCCGAGCTGCGCCACGTCGGCCTGAACCTGCTGTACCTCGTCCCGGGCGAGGTCGGCGGCAGCGAGATCTACGCGCACGAGCTCGTCGACGCGCTCGGCCGCGCCCGCCCCGACGTGCGCTTCACCGCCTACGCCGGCCGCGAGGCGGCGCCGTCGCTGCGCGCGCAGGGCTGGCCGGCCAACGTCCGCGTCCACGAGGTCCCCGTGACCGCGCGCAACAAGCCGGCGCGCGTGGCGGCCGAGGTCACGCTGCTGCCGGGCGCCGCCGCCCGCGCCGGCGTCGACCTGCTGCACTCGCTGGGGACGACGTCGCCGCCGGTCGTCGGCCGGCCGAGCGTCGTGACGATCCTCGACCTGATCTACGAGGCGTACCCGGGCACCTTCCCGCCCGCGGCGCTGATGGGCCTGCGCGCGCTCGTCGGCCCCGCGGCGCGGCGGGCGACGCGGGTCATCACGATCTCGGAGGCCGTCAAGCGCGACGTCGTCGCGCGGCTGCGCGTGCCCGCCGAGCGCGTGCGGCCGGTGCTGCTGGGGAGCGGCGTGCGGCCCGCCGACGCCGCGACGCCCGAGGCCGAGCTGCGCGAGCGGCTCGCCCTGGGCGACGGCCGCCTGGCGCTCTGCGTGTCCGCCGCGCTCGTCCACAAGAACCTGCCCCGGCTGCTCGAGGCGTTCGCGCGGCTCGACCCCGGCCACGACGACGTGCGGCTCGTCGTCGCCGGCCACCACGGGCGCGAGCACGACGCCCTCGTCGCCGAGGTCGCGCGCCTGGGTCTGACCGGCCGCGTCGTCCTGACCGGGTGGATCGCGGACGAGGACCTGGAGGGCCTGTACGCCGCGGCCGACGTCTGCGTGTACCCGTCGCTGTACGAGGGCTTCGGGATGCCGGTGCTCGAGGCGATGGTGCGCGGCGTGCCGCTGGCGTGCTCGAACGCGACGTCGCTCCCCGAGGTCGCCGGCGACGCCGCGCTGCTGTTCGACCCGCACGACCCGGCGTCGATCGCCGCGGCGATGACGCGGCTGCTGGACGACCCCGCCGAGGCCGACCGGCTGCGCGCCGCGGGCCGGGCGCAGGCCGCCACCTTCACCTGGGAGCGGTGCGCCGCCGGGGTGCTCGACGTCTACGACGAGGCGCTGCGCGCGGCTCACGCCCGCTGAGGCGCTGGTACCGTCGTCGGGCTCGTGGCTCTTCCCCGATCGCAGGCCGCCCGGCGCCGCCCAGCCGTGCCGCGGCCCCTCGCCGCGCTCCTGCTCGCCGTCCTGGCGCTCGGGCTCGGCTGGATCCTCGTCACCCCCGCCAACCAGGCGCCGGACGAGTTCGCGCACATCGGCTACGTCCAGCACTTCGCGGAGACCGGCTCGCTGCCGGGAAAGACCGCCACGGCCCCGCCGATCTCGAGCGAGGAGCTCGACGCGCTCGACGCCTCGAACGGGCTGCGGGCCCCGGGCATCGTGCAGGTGGACCTGACCTGGAGCGCCCGGGCCTTCGGCGCGTGGCGCGCCGCGGACGAGCGGGCGGGCGACGCGGCCCGCACCGACGGCGGCGGCCCGAATCCAGCGTCGAGCAACCCGCCGCTCTACTACCTGACGGCCACGCCCGCGTACCTGGCGGCGTCCGGCGGGGACTTCTTCACCCGGGTCACCGCCGTGCGGCTCGTGTCGCTGCTGTGGCTGCTGGGGGCCGTCGTGGGCGCCTGGCTGCTGGCGGGCGAGCTGCTCACGCGGGACCGCCTGCTGCAGACGACGGTCGCCGGCGTCGTCGGCCTGGCGCCGATGACGCAGTTCATCAGCGCGTCCGTCAACCCGGACCCGGCGCTCTTCGCCACGTGGGCGTTCGTCCTGTGGCTGGGCGTGCGGCTGCTGCGGCGCGGCCTGACGCCCGGGCGCGCGGGCGCGCTCTTCCTGGCCCTGGGCCTGGCCCTCGTCGTGAAGGCGACGAGCTACGCCCTGGTGCCGGCCGTCTTCGTGGCCCTCGGCGTGGCGGCCTGGCGGGCGTGGCGCGGACGCTCGGCCGAGGCCGGGGCGGGCCGGACGGTGCTGCCGGCGCTCGCCACCGCCGCGGCGGCGCTCCTCGTGACCTTCGGCGTGTGGGTGGTCGTGTCGCGCCTGACCGGCACCGCGACGTCGGCGCAGGCGGCCGAGGTCGGCGGCACGCCGATCTCGATCCCGAAGCTCGTCTCGTACGTGTGGCAGTTCTACCTGCCGATGCTGCCGTTCATGGACCCGGTGCAGGGCGCCCCGCCGCTGCCCGTCTACGACGTGTTCTTCAAGGGGGCCTGGGGGACGTTCGGCTGGCTCGAGGTCAACTTCCCCGGCTGGGTCTACGTCGTCCTGCTGCTGCTCTGCCTGGCCGTCGCCGCCCTGGCGCTCGGCGGCCTGTGGCGCGACCGGCGGCGGTTCGATCCCGCGGTCGTCGCGTTCGTCGTCCTCGTCGTGGTCGGCCTGCTCGCGGGCCTGCACGTGACCGAGTTCGGCAAGGGCGGGAAGGGCTTCATCCAGGGCCGCTACCTGCTGCCGCTCGCCCCGATCGCCGGCCTGGCGCTGGCCCGCGCGCTGCGCTGGCTGCCGCGCCGCGCCGCGGGCCCCGTCGCGGGCGCCGCGCTCGGCGGCCTGCTCGTCCTGAACGTCTTCGCCATGGCGATGGTGCTGGAGCGCTTCTATGCGTAGGGCCGGCACCGTCCTGGCCGCCGTGGTGGCCGCCGGCGTGCTACTCCTCGTCGTGCTCGGCGCGGTGAAGCGGGACGACCAGGCGTTCAGCCTGGGCGCCCCGCCGAGCGGCGTCGCCGTCGACCTGAAGCCGCGCCAGGAGGCGTGCCAGGCGCCCATCGCCGTGCCGGACGGCACGGACTTCGACCAGGTCCGCCTGCCCGTGGGCACCTACACGAAGCCCGGGCCGGCGCTGACCGTCACGGTCCGCCGCGGGCGCGACGTGCTCGTCCGGCGGCGCGTCGCGGCCGGGTACCGCGACGGCAGCACCCTGCGGGTCGACACCGGCCGCAGCATCGGCGGGCGCGACCTGAGCGTCTGCCTGCGCAACGACGGGACCGTGCCGCTGGCGCTGTACGGCTCCGGGGCTGCGGTCGAGTCCTCGCAGCTGCGCGTGGACGGCGGGGACGACGCGATCGTCGACCTGGCCCTGAGCTTCGGCCGCGAGCCGCGCTCCCTGCTGTCGCTGGTGCCCGACGTGCTCGACCGGGCCACGCTCTTCCGCTCGCCGCGCCTGGCGCCGGCCGTGTACCTGCTGGTGCTGCTCGTCCTGGTGCTCGGCGCCGCCGCCCTGGCGGCGACGGCGCTGCGGCGCGCCGAGGAGGACGTCCCCGGCCGGGACGCGCCGGCGCCGGCCGGCGGCGCCCGGGACGCGGAGCCCGGCGCCGGCGACGCCCCGGCCGGGCCGGCGGCCGCCGTGCCCGACGCGCGGGACTGAGCCGCCGTCAGGCGCCGGGCGCGCCGCCCAGGCGCTCCAGGTCGGCGCGCACCATCTCGGCGACGAGCGCCTCGAAGTCGTGCTCCGGGCGCCAGCCGAGCACGCGGCGCGCGCGGGCGGGATCGCCGACCGGCGGCCACTCCTCGGGCGGCCGGACGAAGCGCGGGTCCACCAGCACCCGGTCGCGCGGCTGCCCGTCCGGACCGGTGACGTGCCGCTCGACGCCCGCGGCACGGAACGCCGCGTCGACCAGGTCGCCGACGGTGTGCGGCACGCCCGACGCCAGGACGTAGTCGCCCGGCTCGTCGTGGCGCAGCGCCAGCACCATGCCGGCGACGACGTCCTTCGCGTGCGACCAGTCGCGGACCGCCCGCTGGTCGCCCAGCGTCAGCTCGTCGGCGCGCCCGGCGGCGATCGCGGCCACGCCGGCCGTGACCTTCCGCGGCAGGAAGCGCTCGGGCCGGCGGGGGGACTCGTGGTTGAAGGTGATCGCCGAGACGAGGAAGCGGTCGCCGCGGCTGCGCAGCGTGCCGACGAGGCCGTGGGCGGCGAGCTTCGCCACGCCGTACGGGCTGCGCGGCCGCTTCGGCGCGTCCTCGTCCTGCGGCGAGACGCCGGCGTCGCCGAAGATCTCGCTCGACGTCGCGACGAGCACCCGCACGCCGTCGCGGGCCCCGGCCTCGGCCAGCACCGCGGCGGTGCCCGTGACGATGGCCTGCGTCACCTCGGTCGGGTCCTCCCACGAGTGCGGGACGAACGTCGGCGCGGCCAGGTGGTAGATCTCGTCCGGCTGGGCCTCGGCGATCGCGCGCCGCACGCTGGCGGCGTCGAGCAGGTCGGCCGGCAGGAGCGTCACGCGGCCCTCCAGGTGCCCTAGGCCGGCCGCCGCGAGCGCGCCGTCGGGGCGCCGGACCGTCCCGACGACCTCGTCGCCGCCGGCGAGCAGCCGCTCGGCCAGGTAGCCGCCGTCCTGTCCCGTCACGCCCGTGATGAGCACGCGGCGGCTCATGCGTGGTCCTCGTCCTCGCGCGGCATCCCGGCGCAGGGTATCCGGGCGACGGGGGCGCCGCCGCCGGCCCGGCTCCGCGCGCGGGCGCGCCTGCAGGGGGACCTGCAGCACACGAGGTCGACGGCATCGCCGGTATCGTTCCTGGACCGCGCAACTTCTGCGGCTCCGGCGGGTTTCCCTCCCATGAGCCGCGGGAACCGGTCGTCCCAGCCGTCGCGCGGCCTCCTCTCACCATGCCCGTCACCGCCCCCAGCCCTCCCGAAGCGGACGCCCTCCTGACGCTCGTCACGCCGCCGCCGCAGGTCGAGGTGACCGGCGTGCCGATGGCGCTGACCACGTACGAGCGCGCGCTCGAGTGGATGGACGCGATGGTCCAGACGCGCCGCCAGGGCTACGTCTGCGTCGCCGCCACCCACACCGTCATGGCCTGCCAGGAGGACCCCGAGCTGCGCGCCGCGGTCCTCGGCAGCTCGCTGACCGTCCCCGACGGCCAGCCGCTCGTGTGGGCGATGAACCTGCTCGGCCACGCGCTGCCCAACCGCGTCTACGGCCCCACGCTCATGGAGCGCCACTGCGCCCGGGCGGCCGAGAACGGCACGCGGATCTACCTCTACGGCGGCCGCGACGAGCGCGCCCTCGACACGCTGCGCGCCAACCTGGAGCGCCGCTTCCCCGGCCTGCAGATCGTCGGCGGCTGGTCGCCGCCCTTCCGCCCGCTCAGCGCGGACGAGGAGGAGGACGTCGTCGCCCGGATCAACGCGTCCGGCGCGGACGTCGTGTGGGTCGGCATCGGCGTGCCGAAGCAGGAGAAGTGGATGGCGCGCATGCGCCCGCGCCTCGAGGCCCCGGTGCTCGTCGGCGTCGGCGCGGCGTTCGACTTCCACGCCGGCCTGGTGCCGCAGGCGCCCGCCTGGATGCAGCCGATGGGCCTGGAGTGGCTCTTCCGCCTGCTGCAGGAGCCCGGCCGGCTGTGGAAGCGCTACGCGCGCTACAACCCGCTCTTCGTCGCGCGCTTCGGCACCCAGCTGCTGCGCCAGCGCCTGCGCGGCCAGCGCGTCGCGCCGGTGCTGCTGCCCGGGCCGCCGCCGGCCCGCCGGGCCCGCCGGCCGCGCCGGGCCACTCCCGCCGGGCGCTAGCCTCTCCCTGTGGATCACGACGTCGCCGTCGTCGGCATCGGTCGTGTGGGGCTTCCGCTGGCGCTCGCCTTCGCGGACAGCGGCCTGCGCACGATCGGGGTCGACGCGAAGCCAGAGATCGTCCAGGCCGTCCAGGACGGCCGCATGCCGTTCGAGGAGCCGGGGGCCGAGGACGTCCTCGCCCGCGTGCACGGCACCGACCGGTTCGAGGTCACCTCGGACGTGGCCCGGGCCGCGAGCGCCCGCCACATCGTCCTGACCCTGGGCACCCCGTCGTTCAGCCACATCGAGATCGACGTCAGTCAGATCCGCAGCGTGCTGGACGACCTGCTGCCGCACCTGCGCGAGGGACACTGCGTCGTCCTGCGCTCGACCATCGCGCCGGGCACGACGGAGTTCGTCGCGGGCTACCTGGAGATGCAGCGCGGCTTCCAGGTGGGCCACGACATCTTCGTCGCCCACGTCCCCGAGCGCATCGCGTCGGCGAAGTTCTTCTCCGAGATCGGCACGCTGCCGTGCATCGTCGGCGGCGTCGGCGAACGCTCCGGCGAGGTCGCGGCGGAGCCGTTCCGGGCGCTCGGCGCGCCCGTCGTCCAGACGACGCCCATCGAGGCCGAGCTGGCGAAGATCTGGACGAACATCCTGCGGTACACGATGTTCGCGCTGCCGAACCGCCTGATGATGGAGTGCGAGCAGTACGGCGCGAACGTCTTCGAGGTCATCGACCTGATCAACCGGGACTACCCGCGCGGCGGGATGAAGCTGCCCGGCATGACCGCCGGCACCTGCCTGCGCAAGGACTTCACGTTCTCGGAGGAGCGCTCCCCCGCGCCGGGCATGCTGCTCGCCGTCTCGCGCGTCAACGAGTCCGTCCCGCTGTTCCTCGTCGACGGGCTGAAGCGCCGCCTGGCCGGCGAGACGCTGCGCGGGCGGAAGATCGCCGTCCTGGGCCTGGCGTTCAAGGGCGACACGGACGACGAGCGCGACTCGCTGTCGTTCAAGCTCATCCGCCTGCTCGAGCGCGAGCTGGGCCTGGTCGCCAGCCACGACCCGCTCAGCCCGTCCTCGACGCTGACCCTGGACGAGGCCGTCGCGGGCGCCGAGGCCGTGGTGCTGGCGACGAACCACTCCGCGTGGCAGGACCACGCGGTGCTCGAGCGGATCGCCGAGCTGGCCGCGCCGAACGCCGTCCTGGCGGACCCGTGGAACTGCTTCGGGCAGGAGACCGTCTTCGGCGTCGCGGCCGAGCTGGCTCGGCGCGGGGCGCACGCGCCGGCGGGAGCCGGAGCCGCCTGAGGTGCAGGGCGCCTCGATCGCGATCGTCTCGCACGGCGAGCCCACCGATCCGTGGGCGTGGTCCGGCACCCCCGACTCGCTGCGCCGCGGCTTCGAGACGCTCGGCTGGCGGCCGCGGCGGGCGTCCGCCGACGGCTCCCCGGCGCTCACGCGAGCCCTGGCGCTCGGCGTCCGGGCGCTGCGGCAGACGGAGGGCGCGCTCAACTGGCCCGCGCCCGTCGTCGCCCTGCGCAGCCGCGCGCTGCGCGGCCTGCCGCTCGACGACGACGTCGTCCTGCAGCTGGGTGCGACGTACCGGCTGCCGCGCGTGGACGCGACGTACGAGGACATGACCATCGCCCAGCTGAGCCTGCGGCCGCGGCTGCGCGCCGGGTGGGCGCGGCGGCACGCCGAGACCTACCGCCGAGCGCGCGTCTGCTTCACCGCCAGCCGCTGGGCGGCGGACTCCGTCGTCCGCGACTTCGGCGTGCCCGCCGAGAAGGTCGTCGTCGTGGGGATGGGCGCCAACATCGTCTGCACCCCGCGCCGCCTGCCGCCCGCGCCCCCGCGCTACCTGTGGGTCGGCCTGGAGTGGGAGCGCAAGAACGGCCGCCGCGTCGTCGAGGCGTTCCGCGAGCTCGCGATCCCTGGCGCCGAGCTGCACCTGGTCGGCGAGCACCCCGCGGTCGACGTGCCCGGGGTGATCGGTCACGGGCGCGTGCGCGACCGCGAGCGGCTGCGGGCGCTGTTCGAGGGCGCCACCGCGTTCGTCATGCCGTCGACCACCGAGCCGTTCGGCATCGCGTACGCCGAGGCCGCGACGGCGGGCGTGCCCAGCCTGGGCACGACGGTCGGCGGCGCGGCCGACGCGATCGGCGACGGCGGCCTGCTCGTCGACCCGCACGACGGCCGCGCGATCCGCGAGGCGATGGCGGCGCTCGCGCAGCCGGCGACGCACGCGGCCCTGGCCGCGAAGGCCGAGCGCCACGGCGCCTGGGCCCGCTGGGACGGCGTCGCGGAGCGCATGGCGACCGCCCTGCTCGCCGCCTGACCCATGACGACGGCCGAGGACGCACAGCGGGCGGAGCGCCGGCGGGCCATCCGCGCGGTCGTCGGCGGCGGCGGCTCGCGGGCCGCCGCGTTCGTCGTCGGCAACCTGCTGAACGTCGCCGCGGTCGGCGTGCTGACGCGGACCCTCGGCGACGAGTACGGCCGCTACACCGCCGTCCTCTCGCTGATCACGATCGTCGGCATCGTCTCCGACCTGGGGCTCGCCAACCTGGCCGTCCGCGAGCTGGCGGACGACCGCGGCGGCGACCATGTCCCCCGCTACCGAGCCCTCGTCGCGCTGCGGGCGGTCCTCGTCGTGCCGGCCGCCGTCGGCATGGTGGTCTACGGCGCTCTGGCCGGCTTCTCCGCCTCGCTGCTGGCCGGCACGGCGGTCGCCGCCGTGGGCCTGGTCGTCTACTCGCTGCACTACTCGTGGAACGCCGTCCTGCAGGCCGAGCTGCAGCTGCACCGGCTGGCGCTGATCGAGGGGGCTCGGCAGGTGCTGCTGGGCGTGCTGACGATCGGGCTGGCGCTGGCCGGCGCGTCCGCGGCCGTGCTCGTCGCCGTCTACCTGCCGCTCGCGATCACGATGGCCTGGGTCAGCGCGCGGGCCGTCCGCGGCACCGTGCCGATCGCGCCGCTCTTCGACCGCCGCGTCATGCGCTCGCTGCTGCGCACCGCGAGCGTGTTCGCCGTCGCCACCACCGCCGCGCAGATGTACGCGTACCTGGGGCAGGTCGTCAGCGACGCGATCCTGGACCAGACCGGCTCGGCCGAGTTCGCGCTCTCGTTCCGCGTCATCACCACCGCGCTCGGCGTCGCGCAGACGGCGATCAGCGGGGCCTTCGCCATGATGACCCGCGACGCCCGCGAGGACGCCGCGACGTTCCGCCGGACGGCCCGCAACACGCTGGCGTTCGCCGCCGGCCTGGGCCTCGCGGGCGCCGTCACGTGCCTGGCCGCCGCCGGGCTGATCGTCGACGTCCTCGGTCCGGACTTCCCCGGCGCCGCCCACGTCCTGCGCCTGCACGCGTTCGCGCTGCCCGGCGCCTTCTGCGCGATGGCCGGCGCGATGCTGCTGCTGGCCGCCCACCGCGCCCGCCCGGCCATCGCCATCGCCATCGGCGTGCTCGTCCTCAGCCTGGCCGCCACGGCCGTCTTCTCGTCGCTGTGGGGCCCGCGCGGCGCGGCCGGCGCCGCCGTCCTGGGCGAGACCACCGCGGCCGTCCTGTACGCGATCGCGCTGCTCGCGCCCCGCCGTCCGGGCCGCAGCGGCTGACGTCCGGCACGCGCCGCGAAGGCCCCGCGACGGCCGATACCCTCCGGCCAATGTCTCGCGTTCTCGTCACGGGCGGTGCCGGCACGATCGGCACCGCGGTCGTCCGCCGGCTCCTCGGCGATCCCCGCTTCGAGGTCCGCGTGTCGGACCAGCGCGACGCGCCCGACTGGATGCGCGAGGGCTGCGAGATCCACCGCGGCGACCTGCGCGACCGCGACGAGGCGAAGCGCGCGATGGAGGGCTGCTCGCACGTCATCCACCTGGCCGCGATCGTCGGCGGGATCGGCAACTTCCACAAGCTGCCGTACACGCTGACCGACGTGAACTCGTCGCTCTACAACAGCGTCATGGGCGCGGCGATCGCCACGGGCGTCGAGCGCTTCACGTACGTCTCGAGCTCGATGGTGTTCGAGAACACGACGGAGTTCCCCACGAAGGAGGAGCACGTCGAGCGGGTCCCCGCCCCCACGTCGGCCTACGGCTTCTCCAAGCTCACCGGCGAGATCCAGGTCAAGGCCGCACACGCGGAGCACGGCCTGCCCTACACGATCGTGCGCCCGTTCAACGCCTACGGCCCGGGCGAGGTGCCCGAGGACGAGCCGGGCATCGCGCACATGGTCCCCGACGTCATCAAGAAGGTGCTGGCGCTGCCCCAAGGCGCGCCGCTGCCGATCTTCGGCCAGGGCGACCAGACCCGCACCCTGACCCACGTGCAGGACATCGCCGACGGCATCGTCACGGCGACGGGCCACGCGGCGGGCCTGAACGAGGACTTCAACATCTCGGCCGGCGACGAGCGCACCGTCGCCGACGTCTGCGCCGTCATCTGGGAGCAGTGTGGACGGACGGACGAGCTGCGCTTCGAGCACCTGCCGACGTTCGACGTCGACGTGCGGCGCCGCTGGCCCGACGTCTCGAAGGCGAAGCGCCTGCTGGACTGGGAGGCGCGCATCCCGCTCGACAAGGGCATCGCCGACACGGTCGCCTGGCTGCGCACCACCGTGTGACCGGAGCGGGCGTGCGCGGCGGCCGGCGGAGCTACCCTGGGGCCATGCGTCCTGCCCGCCGCGCCTCGCTCGTGATCGCTCCCGCCGTCGTCGCGGCGGCGTTCGGCGCCGCGGCGCCCGCCGGGGCGGCGACGCCCGCGGCCCCGCGGTTCACCGTGCCGATCCCCGGCGCGACGGGCTGCCCGTCCGACGCCGACTGCGACGGCTTCCCCGACGCCATCGACCGGTACCCCAACGACCCCCTGCGTTGGACGGACGAGGCGCCGATCGCGGACGACACGCCGGCCGTCGTGCGGATCGAGCTGCCGCGCCGTCGCACGGTCACGGCCGCCAAGTCCGTCACGGTCCGGGCGTCGGACCCCGAGTCGAAGCTGCGGACGGGCCGGTACGTCCTGACCCGCGACGTGCGCTCGGGGACGCGCACCCGCTCCGAGACCTGGAACGGCCGCCGCTGGGACCGGACCGCCCTGGCGGTGCCGCTCAAGGTGCGCGACCGGGCCGCGGTCGCGGTGAAGGTGCCGCTCAAGCAGCTGAAGCCGGGCAGCTACCGGCTGACGGTCTCCGTCAGCAACCGCACCGGACGCGACACCACCAAGACGGCGCGCTTCCGCCTGCGCTGAGCCGGCGGGGCCTGCCGTCCGGGCCCTACCCTGACGGCCATGCGCGCCCCGACCCTCGCGCCCGGTCTCGCCGGGCTCCTCGCCGCCACGGCGCTCCTCGTGACCGTGCCCGCGACCGCCGGGGCCGCCGGACCCGCGCCCGTGTCGCCGGTCCCGGCGACTTCCGGCCCGGCGGTTCCCGGCGACCGTGCTGGCGACGGCCTGCCCGACCTCGGCGATCCGCCCGACGCCGCTCCCGCGCCGCCGACGGTCGACGCGACCGCGCCGACCGCGTCGATCGTGCTCGGGCGCCGGTCGTCGTCCGCGCCGCCGCGCAGCATCACGGTCCGGATGGCCGACCCGGAGACGCGGCTGTGGCTGGCGGCCGTGGACGTGCGCCGGACGGTGCGCGTCCGGGGCCGTGCCCGGACGGAGACGTTCGACGGTCGCCGCTGGCGGGGCGGCCACCCCCGGACGATCGACCGCTCCCGGACGGTCCGCGGCCGCGCCCGGGCGACGATCCGCGTGCCGCTGACGGGGCTGCGCCCCGGCGCCTACGTGGTCCGTGCCGCCGTCGCCAACGGCGCACGGGCGATGTCCACCCGCGTGGCGCGGTTCCGCGTCCGTTGAGCGTCCGCGCAGCGCGTCGGGGTCGCCGCCGGCGTCCCGGTCGAGGCCCGCTCCGCGCCGCGGTGGCGCGCTGGTCGGCTCTCGGCCGCTAGGGTCGCTCGTCGGCGCACCGCGCCGCGACCGTTCCGCCCGGCCCCCTCGCGGCGACGGTCCGCCCCGTGGTCTTCAGCTCACCGACGTTCCTCTTCCTCTTCCTGCCGGCGGTCCTGCTGGCGACGTGGGCCGCCCCCGTGCGGCTGCGACGGTTCGTCCTGCTGGCGGCCAGCGTGCTGTTCTACGCCTGGGGCGTCCAGGAGTTCGTCCTCGTCATCCTGGCGTCGACGCTCGTGGACTGGGCGCTGGCGCGCGGGATGGCCGTCCTGCGGGCGCGGGGCCGGACCCGGGCGGCGCGCGGGCTGCTGCTGCTCGGCCTGGCGCAAAACCTGGGCCTGCTGGCGTGGTTCAAGTACGCCGGGTTCCTGTCCGAGCAGGTCGCGCGCCTGGTCGACGTGCTCGGCCTGGGCAGCCCCGGGACGCTGCAGATCCTGCTGCCGATCGGCATCTCGTTCTTCACGTTCGAGAAGGTCAGCTACCTCGTCGACGTGTGGCGCGGCGACGTGGAGGCGCGCCGCGACCCGATCGACCTGCTGCTGTTCGTGTCGCTCTTCCCGCGCTCGATCGCCGGGCCGATCGTCCGCCTGCGCGAGATCCAGCACGACCTGCGCGAGCCGCGGCCGCGGATCGACATGGTCCAGGGCGGCGCGATCCGCTTCGCCCACGGCCTGGCGAAGAAGGTGCTGATCGCCGACCAGATCTCGCCCGTCGCCGACGCCGCGTTCGCCGCCGCGGCCGACGGCACGCTGACGACGTCGTCCGCGTGGCTCGGCGCCGTCGCCTACTCGCTGCAGCTGTACTTCGACTTCTCCGCCTACAGCGACATGGCGATCGGCATCGGCATGATGCTCGGCTTCCGCCTGCCCGAGAACTTCAACCGCCCGTACTCGTCGCTGTCGATCACCGACTTCTGGCGCCGCTGGCACATCACGCTGTCGCGCTGGTTCCGCGACTACGTGTACATCCCGCTCGGCGGCAGCCGCGGCGGACCGGCGGCCACGCAGCGCAACCTGCTGATCGTCTTCGTCCTGACCGGCATCTGGCACGGCGCCGGGTGGGCGTTCCTGCTGTGGGGCCTGTACCACGGCGCCTGGCTGATGATCGAGCGGCGCATGGGCTGGCGGCACGGCGTGGGCGACGCCGTCCGCCTGCCGTGGCTGCGGCGCGCCTCGGTGCTGCTGATCGTGCTGATCGGCTGGGTGTTGTTCCGCGCCGAGTCGCTCCACCTGGCCGCCCACTACTACCGGGTGATGCTCGTGCCCACCGGCGGGACCACCGCCACCGTCGACGTCGCGCTCGGGCACCAGACGCTCGCCGCGCTGCTCGTCGGCGCCTGCATCGTGCTGCTCCCGGGCCACCGCTCGGGCGGGCGGACGCTCGTCGAGGGCACCGGGCGCCGCGTCCTCGTCGCCCGCGTGGCCCTGCTGGCCGCCGTCCTGCCGATCGCGCTCGCCATGGCGTTCTCGAGCGACTACTCCCCCTTCCTGTACTTCCAGTTCTGATGCGCCGCGCGCTCCGCCTGCTCCCCGCCGCTTGGCTCGTGCTGCTGCTCCTGCTGCCCGTCGCGGGCTGGGCGCTGGGCGCCCGCCAGTCGAACCTGGAGAACCGACCGCCGACCCCGCTGCCCGACCTCAACCGCGGCACGCTGCAGCGCGAGGAGACGTTCGCGCAGCTCGACAAGGCGCTCGTCGACCGGCTGCCGCTGCGCCAGCACGCCATCGAGGCGCGCGGACGGCTGGCGGTCGACCTGTTCCACGACAGCCCCAACCAGGACGTCGTCATCGGCCGCGACGGGTGGCTGTACTACCGGCCCGAGCTGCAGGCCTGCACGCCCGACTTCCGCCCCGCGGCCGACCCGGCGGACGCGGCCGAGATCGTCGCCCGGACGCTCGTGGCGTCCGGCCGCCGCGCCGGCGTCCTCGTCGCCGGGTCGAAGATCTCGACCCACCCGCAGGACCTGCGCGGGCTCGACGACGAGGCCGTGCGCTGCGTGCAGCGCCTCGAGGCCCGGATCCACGACCGACTGCGTCGCACGCCCGGGGGCCTGGACGTCCAGGCCCCCCTGGAGACGCTCGAGCGGCGCGGCGAGCCGACGTTCCTGCGCAGCGACACGCACTGGAACGCCGCCGGCCGCGAGACGTTCGTCCGCGCGGTCCTGGACCGCATCCGGCCCGGCCTGGCGCGCGAGGTGGGCCTGGGCCGCGGCCCGCAGATCGACCGGCCCGGCGACCTGGGACCCTTCCTGGGCCTGGAGCGCACGGACCGCGACGCCACCGTCCGCACGCTGCGCACGCCGTCCCGCCCGTTCCCGGCCGGCGACGTGCTGCTCGTCGGCGACTCCCAGCTGGACCGGTCGATGCTCACCCAGGTCGGCACCGCCAGCATCCGCGACCGCGTGCTGCCCGGCCAGCCGGACTGCACCTGGCCGCAGGTCGACACCGGCACCTGCGACACGAAGATGCAGCGCGCCCGCACGATCGTCACCGAGATCGTCGGCCGCAACGTCCGCGACTTCGTGCACGTGTGCTGGCGGCCCGTCTCGCTGGTGGGTGGCGAGCTGCGCGGGGGGCGCGCGGCGGCGTGGGAGCGCACCGACGGCGCCCCGCAGGACCGGCGGGCCGTGACCCTCGGCGCCGACGGCCAGGCGCTCGCGCGCGTGCGGACGGCCGGTCCGGACGTGCGGGCCGTCCCGCGCCTGCTGCGCATCCCGCTGCGAACGCTCCCGGCCGCCCCGGCGGGCGCGCCGCCGTCGGTGGTCGGCATGGCGCAGGAGCCGCAGGCGGGCCCGGCGTCGCCGTGCGGCACCCCGGCGCAGACCGTCGAGGGCGGCTTCCTGTACCTGCCGGTCCCCGCGGGCCGCCGGGCCTCCGACCTGGTCGTCCGCCTGACCGGCCCCGCCGGCACCGTCGTCGGGCGGCCCGAGGAGCTGCTCCTCGACGGCCGCGCCCGCGTCGCGCGCTGACCGGCCCGCTACGGTGGCGCCCATGACGGGCGAGCGCGACCTGGACCGGCTGCTGACGACGATGGAGCCGGTGGCGCGGCCCGGCGTCTGGACGTTCACCACGCTGCCGCCCGGGGCGCCCGTGCCCGCCGGCCTGGACCCCGTCGTGACGGTCGCCGAGGCGGAGGGCACCACGCTCGTCGTGCCGCTCGACGCCGCGCGGGCCGCGGGCCTGCCGGCCGACTTCGCCGCCACGTGGATCACCCTGTCGGTCCACTCGGCGCTCGACGCCGTCGGCCTGACCGCCGAGGTCGCGCGGCGCCTGACCGCGGCGGGCATCTCGTGCAACGTCGTGGCGGGCTACTTCCACGACCACCTCTTCGTCCCGCGCGACCGCGCCGACGACGCGCTGCGGGCCCTCGCCGGCTGACGCGGGCCCCGCACGCGGCTCCGTGGTTCTCCGCGCCGCGCTGCCGCGAACCCCGGTCCCGACCCGGCGGGGTTCCCTCCCGGGCGCGCGGAGGGCCCCCGATGGCGCGGGTCGCCCCCGACCGTACCGTTGTGGATGCAACCGGATCCCCACTCCGGAAGGTCGCAACCACCATGAGCATCACCACCACCAACCTCGTCGCCGACCGCCCCACCGGCACCGTCGACCGCACCCCGCCGGCCCCGCCCGCGGAGCCCCGCGCCACCGCCCCCGCGCCGGTCGCGCCCGCCACCCCGCGGATCGCCCGCTACGCCGCCGGCGGGACCCGCATCGGCCTGGGCTTCCTCTTCCTGTGGGCCTTCGTCGACAAGCTCTTCGGCCTCGGCGCCGCCACCCCGTCCGGTCAGGGCTGGATCGACGGCGGCAACCCGACGCAGGGCTACCTGGCGAGCGCCACCGGGCCGTTCGCCGGCCTGTACCACTCCCTCGCGGGCAGCACGATCGTCACCGTGCTCTTCATGTTCGGCCTGCTCGCCGTCGGCACCGGCCTGATGCTCGGCATCGCCAGCCGCCTGGCCACGATCGGCGGCGTGCTCATGGTCCTGCTCATGTGGAGCTCGCACCTGTGGCCCGAGACGAACCCCTTCATGGACGAGCACCTGATCTACGCCGGCACCCTCCTCGTGCTCGTCGCCATCGGCGCCGACCGCACCCTGGGCCTGGGCGACCGCTGGCGCGGCACGGCGCTCGTGCAGCGGTTCCCCTGGCTCGGCTGAGCCCGCCCCGCCGCTCCGTCCCGACGCCCGCGCCGCCCCCGGCGCGGGCGTCGCCGCGTGCGGGGTCAGCCCGTCGGGGCGCCCCACCAGCCGGGGAACGCCTCCGGGGCGGCGGGCGGCTCGTCCTGCCACGGCCGCGCCAGGGCGTCCTCGGCGCGGACGAAGCGGTCGTGCTCGGCCGGCGCGACCGTCGCGTGCGGGAAGTCGACCGGTCCCGGGGCCAGCTCGAGGTGGCGCACCCACGCCGAGCCGTGCGCGTCCCGGATCGCGTCCCGCTGCTCGTCGAGCTGCGCGGCCGGGATGAGCGGGTCCGTCGTCGCGCGGGCCAGCAGCACCCGCGCCCGGATCTCGGCCGCCCGGCGCACCGGCGACACCGCCAGCCAGCGGTCGCCGAACGCGCCGCGCCAGACCGCCGCCAGGTCGCGCGGCGGCTGCGCCGTCTGCGCCCCCGTGGCGGGATCGCGCACGGTCTCGCGCCCCAGTGACACCGGGTCCGTCGGCGGCGCCATCGCGACGACGCCGCGCACGGAGTCGGGGCGCAGCACCGCCAGCATCAGCGCCAGGTGGGCGCCCGCGGACGCCCCCACGGCGACGATCGGCGCGTCCGGCCCGATGCGCGCGCGGATCAGGTCGTGCAGCGCGAGGACGTCGTCCAGGCTCTGCCCGCACGGCCGGTAGTCGACGTTCGCCGTCGCCCAGCCCCGGGCCAGCCAGCGCGCCGCGTCGGGCCGCATCGCGGCCAGCTGCTTCGTGCCGACGCCCACCCAGCCGCCGCCGTGGATCACGAGCGCCACGCCGCGCGGCCGGCCCGCCGGCGCCTGCAGCTCGTAGGGCGCGGCGGTCGGCCCCAGCGCGGTCGTCGACGCGCCGGGCGGCGCCGCGTACGCCGGGTCGTCGAGCTGGCTGGGCACGCAGGGGGCCGCCGGCACGGCGTCGGCGTACTCGCCGCCCGCCGGCGCCTGCTCCCCGCCGCCGCAGCCGGCGAGCGCCAGGCACGCCGCCGCCAGCGCGACGCGGCGCCACGCGGCGGCGCCCACGGCTCAGGCCCGGGCGGCCCGCGCGGCGTCCTGCCGGGCCTCGCGCTCGGCGGTGCCCGGCGCGTTCCACGCCGCCCACGCGCCGTCGACCATCGCGTCCAGGTCCAGGTCGGGCTTCCAGCCGAAGTCGCGTTCGATCAGCCGCGCCGAGCCGACGATGCGCGCCGGGTCGCCGCCGCGCCGCGGCACGACGTCGTAGCCGAGCGCCTCCTCGCCGACGGCCCGCAGGATGGTCTCGACGATCTGCCGCACCGAGACGCCCTCGCCGCGGCCGACGTTGTACGCCGGCGCCAGCTCGCGCCCCTCCTCCAGCAGCACGGCGGCGCGCAGGTGCGCCTCCGCCAGGTCGCTGACGTGCACGTAGTCCCGGATGCAGGTGCCGTCCGGCGTGGGGTAGTCGTCGCCGAAGACCTTGGGGCGCTCGCCGCGGGCCAGGGCGCGGAAGACGAGGGGGAAGAGGTTGTACGGGCTGTGGTCGACGAGGTGCTCGGAGCCCGACCCGACGACGTTGAAGTAGCGCAGCGAGGTGTGGCGCAGCGCCGGGCGGGCGCGCGCCTGGTCGCGGATGAGCCACTCCCCGACGAGCTTGGACTCGCCGTACGGGCTCTCGGGGCGCTGCGGGGCGTCCTCGGTCACGACCTCGCCCTCCATCGTCCCGTAGGTGGCCGAGCTCGAGGAGAAGACGAGCCGGTCGATCTCGCGCGCCGCCATCGCCTCGAGCAGCACCCGCGTGCCCTCGACGTTCGCGCGGTAGAAGTCGAGCGGCACGTGGACGGACTCGCCCGCGTACTTCAGGCCGGCCAGGTGGACCACGCCGTCGACGGGCTGGGCGTCGAGCGCCGCGGCCACGGCGGCGGGGTCCTCCACCCGGCCCTCGTGCACGACGACGCCGTCCGGGACGAACTCCGCGAAGCCGGACGAGAGGTCGTCCAGCACGACGACCTCGCGGCCGGCGCCGCGGAACGCCTCGACGATGTGGGAGCCGATGTACCCGGCACCGCCGGTGAGGAGCCACGCCATGCCCGGGAGTCTAGGCGGCGACCCTGGAGGCGGACTGAGCGCCGCCGTCCGTCGCGCGGGCGTACGCGGCGGCCAGCCGCTCCGCGACGGTCGCCGGGTCGGTCAGCCGCGCCGCGCGCTCGCGGCCGCGGGCGCCGGCGGCGGCGTCGCCCGCCAGGCGGGTCCACGCGTCGGCGAGCGCGTCGGCGTCGCCGGGCGGCACCCGCGCCTCGTCCGGCACCAGCTCGCGGAGGGCGCCCACGTCGCTCGCCACCACCGGCAGGCCGCGCAGCAGGGACTCGGCGGCGGCCAGGCCGAAGGTCTCGTGCGCCAGCGACGGCACGAGCTCGACCGCCGCGCGGGCCCGCAGCGCGTCGAGGCCCGCGGGATCGAGGCGGCCGGCGAAGGAGACGTGCGGCAGGTCGGCGGCCGCGGCCCGCAGCGCGTCCTCGAGCGGTCCGGTGTTCGCGACGACGAGCGGCCGGCCCGTGCGCCGGGCCGCGTCGATCGCCACGTCCGCGCCCTTCTCCGCCGCCAGCCGACCCGCCACGACCGCCGGACCCGCGGGATCGGGGACGATCGGCGTGCCGGCCGCGACGGGGTGCGGCACGACGTGGACGCGGCCGTCCGGCAGCGGGGCGCCGAGCGCGCGGAGCCGCTCCAGCGCCGCGGCGCTCGGCACCACGACGACGTCGCACGCGGCGATCAGCGCTCGCTGCTGCAGGCTGATCCCGCCGGCGTACGCCAGCGCCTCGGGCACGCTGCCGCGGCAGCGGTGCCGCACGCCCGGCCGGGTGTCCCGCCCGTGGCACAGCGTGCAGTCGTGCCCGTCGCGCACGCACGTGGCGACGGAGCAGACCAGGCGGTAGTTGTGCAGCTGCAGGACGACCCGCGCCCCGGCGGCGCGCGCCGCCCGCAGCGCGCGCACGCCCAGGGTGGGGTGCAGGTTGTGCGCGTGGACGATCCGGGCCCCGTGCGACCGGACGGCCCGGCCGACCTCGTCCGGGTCCAGGCCGCCGCGCAGCAGCCCCGCCGCCGCGCGCGCCGCCCCCACGCCCGCGGAGTCGCGCTCGAGGAGCGCCGTCGGCTCGCCCAGCCGCTCCTCCGTCAGCGCGCGCAGGGCCGCGACGGCGCGCTCCTCCCCGCCGACGGTCCGGTAGCGGTGGTGCAGGTGCAGGATCACCGCGTGTACCGGCTGACGATCGTGTGGTCCTTCGCCGGCCCGACGACGCGCCAGGCGACGACGAGGCGGCCCTCGCCCTCGGCCCGGATCTCGCCGGCGTAGTGGTCCTCGCCGCACGGGTGGTCGACCCGGCAGGCGCCCGTGGCCAGGTCGAGCGGGTGGAAGTACCGGCCGTCGTCGAAGCGCACGACCCAGCCGTCGGCCTCGGGCCGCACGAGCGTCGTGCGGGTGCCGGCGCCGACGAAGCCGCCCAGGCGCATCGTGCCGCGCTCGGCCCAGACCAGGCCGCCGTCGCCGTCGGGCGTGAGCGTGGCGACGCCCTCGAGCGTGCCGTCCTGCCCGGACCGGTGGTCGTGGATGTCGCGGTCGATCGCCCACGTCCCGGCGAGGAACGCGCGCGGGTCGCGGACCGGGACGAGGGACGGCGCGGGCATGCCGGAAGGGTACGGCGCGGCGCCCGTTCGCCCGTCGCGGCGGGCGGCCCGGTCCGCGGCGTCCTCTAGCCTCCGCGCCGTGCCGAGCCCGAGCGTCGCCGTCGCCATCCCGACCACGGGACGGCCCGCGTACCTCGACCACGCGCTCGCGTCCGTGATGCCGCAGGCCCGCGAGCTGGGCGCCGAGGTGCTCGTCGTCGACGACGGCCCGTCGGCCGGGACGCGCGCGGTCGCGGCCCGCCACGGCGCGCGCTGCGTCACCCACCCGCGGCGCCGCGGCCTGAACGCGTCGCGCAACGCCGCGATCGCCGCGACGGACGCCGACCTGGTCTGCTTCCTCGACGACGACGTCGAGGTCGTCCCGGGCTGGCTGCACGCGCTGCAGGCGGCGGCGGCCGCGCACCCCGACGCGGACGCGCTCGGCGGGCCCGTGCGGGTGCGCCTGGAGGGCCGGCCGCCCGCGCCGGGCGACGCGCGGCTGCCGCCGATCAGCGCGCTCGTCCGCGAGCCCGACGAGGACGGCCCCATCGACCGGCTGTGGGGCGCCAACCTGGCGGTGCGGCGCAGCGCGGTCGCGCGCTTCGGCCCCTTCGACCCCTCCCACACGATGCCGAGCGGCGACGAGGAGGAGTGGCTGCGCGCCGTGCTCGCGGGCGGCGGCCACGTGCGGTACGTCGCCGCCGCGGGCGTCTGGCACCGCCGCGCCGGCCGCGACGCGACCACGCGCGCGCTGTCGCGGGCGCAGTGGCACCGCGGCCACGCCGCACGGCAGGCCGACCTGCGCGCGGGCCGGGCGCCGGGCGCGGCGCGCGAGGCCGTGGCGGTCGCCCGCAACGTCGCGGGGCTGCTGCGCCACCGCGACCCGGCGCACCGCTGGACGACCGCCCACGCCGCCGGCCGGCTGCACGAGGCGCTGACCGGCTACGCGCCGGCCGGCCCCGCGACGCCGGGGCAGGACGACTTCCTCGCCGGCACGAGCGGCCACGTCGCCGGCCGCCGCGCCCACGTGCTGCGGGCCCACGACGCCCTGCTCGACGCGCGCGTCCGCCGGTCCGGCGTCCTGGAGCGCCTGGACGCGCTCGCCGCCGCCACGCCGCGCCAGCACGTGCGCGTGGTGATCGCCGCCCGGCCGCAGCACGCGGCCACGGTCGACGCGCTGCGCGGCCCGCTCTCGTCCCTCCGCCACGCCGTCGACCTGCGCGCCGAGGACCCCGCCGGGCGCCCGCGGTTCGCCGTGATCGAGGACGCCGCCCTCGACGCCGACGGCCGACTGGACGCCGACTGGCTGCTCGTCGTCGACGACGACGTGGCGCTCGACGACGGCTTCCTCGACCGCTTCCTGGCGCTCGCCGTGGCGGCCGAGCTGGACCTGGCGCAGCCGGCGCACCGCCGCCACGGGCACGCGGCGTGGCCCGTCACGCGGCGCGATCCCGGCAGCGCGTGGCGGCAGACGACGTTCGTCGAGATCGGCCCGGTCACGTTGCTCTCGCGCCGTGCCGCCGACGTGCTGCTGCCGTTCCCCGCCGACGCCGGGATGGGGTGGGGCCTGGACGCCCACTGGGCCGCCGTGGCCGCCGAGCGCGGCTGGCGGCTGGGGATCGTCGACGCCCTGCCCGTCGCGCACCTGGACGCGCCCGCCGGCACCGCCTACGACCGCGGGGACGCCGTCGCCGCCGCCCGGGCGCTGCTCGCGGAGCGCCCGTACCTGCCGCGCTGGGAGATCCGCACCGTCGCGCGCCACGACGACGTGCCCGCACCCCCGCGCTGAGCGCGGGCGGCGGCGCCCCGTCCCCGGCCCCGTCCGGGGAACCGACGGCGGGCGTGGCATAGGCTGCGGGGACGTGTCCTCGACCCCCGCCACGGCCGCCCCGCCCGCGCCGCCCGCCGTGCCCGACCGTCCGCTGCGCGTCTGCGTCGTCGCCGAGTTCTACCCGCGCGCGGACGACCCCGTCCTGGGCGTGTGGGCGCACCAGCAGGCGCTGGCGGCCCGCGACGCCGGCGCCGAGGTGCACGTGCTCGTGCTGCACCGGCCCGTGCCGCCGCGCGCCACGCGCCCGCGCGACGTGCTCGCCACGCTGCGGCGGATGCGCGCGCAGCCGCGCCACGCCGTCCTCGACGGCATCCCGGTCACGTACGTGCGCTTCCACAGCCCCGGTCGCGGGCGGACGTACGGGTCCTGGGGCCGGTGGGCCGCGCGGCCGCTGGCCCGCGCGCTGCGCCGGCTGCGCCGGACCTTCCCCTACGACGTCGTCCACGCGCACAACGCCGTGCCGGCGGGCGACGCGGTGCGGCGCGCCGGCCGCCGCGCGACGGGCGGCGCGCCGCTGCTCGTCTCCGTCCACGGCGGCGACGTGTACTACACCGCGCCGCGGTCCCGGCAGGGCGAGGCCGCGGTGCGGGCGACCTTCGCCGCCGCGACGGGCGTGCTCGCCAACAGCTCCGGCACGGCCGACCGCTGCGCGGCGCTCGGGGCCACGCGCGTGCGGGTGGTGCGCCTGGGCACCGACCTGCCGCCCGCCGACGACCTGCTGCGCTGGCACGAGGAGCGCGTGTGGCGGGCGCCGACGGACGAGGACGCGCCGGTGCGCCGGCGCGCACGGGGCCGCTGGGGGTCGGGGCAGCTGCTGAGCGCGCCGCCGGCGACGGAGCCCGCGCCGACGCTCGTCACCGTCGCGCACGTCGTGCCGCGCAAGCGCCACGCCGACGTCCTGCGCGCCCTGTGGCTGCTCCGCGACCGGCACCCCTGCGCCAGGTACCGGATCATCGGCGACGGCCCGGAGCGGCCGGCGCTCGAGCGGCTGGCGAACGAGCTGGGCCTGACCGATCGCGTGGAGTGGCGCGGCCAGCTGCCCCACGCGCAGGCGCTCGAGGCCGCGCGCGAAGCCGACGTCTTCGTCATGCCGTCCGTCGACGAGGCGTTCGGCGTGGCGTACGTCGAGGCGATGGCGGCCGCGATGCCCGTCGTGGCGGCGCTCGGCGAGCCGGGCCCGCACGAGATCGCCGACGCCGGCGAGGGCATCGTGCTGGTGCCGCCGGGCGACGTCGGCGCGCTCGCCGACGCGCTGGACCGCCTCCTGCGCGATCCCGGCCACCGGCGGACGCTGGGCCGCGCCGCCCGCCGCACCGTGGAGGACGCCTTCACGTGGTCCCGCTGCGGCCGCCAGACCGTCCGCGCGTACCGCGCGGCCCTCCCGGCGGGGCCGTCCGCCGGGGGCGCCGCGCCGCCTCCGGCAGGGGCCGCCGCCCCGGAGCCGCGATGATGTCGCCCGTGCCGTCCCGCACCCGGCCGATCCTGCTCGTCACCTCGCGCGTCCCGCCCGAGCGCGTGGGCGCGCTGCGCGCGCTCGCCGAGATCGCGCCGGTCGAGGTGGCGGTCTTCGAGGGCCGCGACCACCACTTCACCCGGTCCGTCGACGACCCGGGTGTGCCCGTCCACCGCGTCGAGCAGCGGCAGATCCTGCGCCTGGCCGCCCAGCGGGACCGCTGGCGCGCCGTCGTGGCCGGCACCGCCGGCCGCATCGCGCTGCCGTCCGCGTGGCGCGGCGCCCGGATGGGCGGCACCCCGTTCGTGCTGTGGAGCGCGCTGTGGCACGAGCCGCGCACGCCCGCCTTCGTCGCCGCCCGCCCGCTGCTGCGGCGCATCGTGCGCGACGCGGACGCCGTCGTCACGTACGGCCCGCACGTGTCGGCGCACGTCCGCGCGCTCGGCGCCCGCCGCGTCCACGACGCCCCGCAGGCCGTCGACCCCGCCGTGTGGGTCGACCCGCCCGCGCCGCCGCGGGATCCCGACGCGCCGTTCCGGATCACGTTCGTCGGCCGCGACGCCCCGGGCAAGGGCCTGGAGATCCTGCTCGTCGCCTGGCGGCAGACGAACCTGTACGAGGCCGTCGGCGCGCAGCTGACGCTGCTGGGCCCCGAGCCGGCGTCGGACGCCGGCCTGCCGGGCGCCCGCGCGCTCGGCCCCGTGCCCCCGGAGGACGTCCGGCACTGGCTCGACCGCTCCGACGTGCTCTGCGTGCCGTCCGAGCGGACGCCGTCGTTCGTCGAGCCGTGGGGCCTGGTCTGCAACGAGGCGCTGCACCGTGGCGTGCCGGTCGTCGCGACGGACGCGGTCGGCGCCGCGGCGGGCGGCCTGGTGCGGCACGAGCGCAACGGCCTGGTCGTCCCGGCGTCGCACCCGCTCGACCTGGCCCGGGCGCTCACGCGCCTGGCGGTCGCCCCCCACGAGGCGCGGACGCTGGGCGAGAACGGCCGGCGCGACGTGCGGGCGTTCACCTTCGCCGCCTGGGCCGCGGGGATGCTCGCCGCGGTGCGGGACGCCGAGTCGCCCGCGTAGACACCGCATCGATCGCCCCGCGCGGGGGTTGCTAGGTTGATCGGGCTGACCGCGGGGCCGTCGACCGCGGCGCGCTGCCCGCCTCCGCCACCTCGCACCCACGAAGGGGAGACCACGTGCGCAACCGCCTCAGCCTCATCCCGTTCCTCGTCGCCGCCGCCCTGGCGCCCGCCGTCGTGCCCGCCGCGGCCTCGGCCGACTACCGGGGCGTCTACAAGGAGTGCGGGTCCGGCACCCTGACGACGAAGTTCACGGCGAAGGAGCTGCAGCAGGCGCTGCAGAACCTCGAGGGCAACGACGCGGACTACTCCGACTGCGCCGACACGATCATCCGGGCGCAGAACGCTCTGGCGAAGGGCGGCACGAAGGACGGCGGCGGCACGACGGGCGGCACGGGCGGCGGGGGCACCGGCGGCGGCGCCGGCGGGTCCTCGGGCGGCGGGTCCGCCACCACCGGCGGCGGCGACACGACGACCGGCTCCGGCGGCGGGTCCTCCGCCGCGGGCACGACGACGGAGACGGCGCCCGAGCCGACGCTGAGCACGGCCGGCCAGGCGACGGACGCCGAGCGCGTCGCCGCGCGCGCCGCGGCCGACGCCGCCGCGAGCTCGAAGGAGGCGCTGCGCGACGCGCAGGTGCCCGCGGCCGCGTACGACCTGGGGTCGGGCCGCACCACGCTGCCCGTCCCGCTCCTGGTCACGCTGATCGCCTGCGTGGCGGCCGCGTGCATCGCCGGGGGCGCCACCGGATTCCAGGCGCTGCGCCGACGCCGTGGCCGCTGAGCCCGCCGCCCCCGCGGCTCCGCCCTCCCCCAGCTTCCCCCGGACCGTCCCCGCGGACGGTCCGG
The DNA here is from genome assembly GCF_017916475.1 of Patulibacter sp. SYSU D01012. Classification (GTDB taxonomy): domain Bacteria; phylum Actinomycetota; class Thermoleophilia; order Solirubrobacterales; family Solirubrobacteraceae; genus Patulibacter. Next base: position 688,939 of record NZ_JAFMTB010000001.1, on the reverse strand, counting down.
CCGCGCGCCGCCGCCGCGTGCCCGGCGTGCTGACCGGCGACGCCCCGTGGGTGCTGCTCGTCGCCGCGCTGCTGCTGTGGACGGTGACCGAGGCGAAGACCGGCAGCAACGTCTCCGCCACCACGCCGCCGCTGCTGGCCCTGACCGTCCTCTCCGGTCTGCTGTGCGTCGTCACCGCGCTCCTGGCGCGCCGCACCTCGCGGCCCTGGGGCGCCGGGACGCTGCTCGGCGCGGCCGCGCTCGTGCTCGTGACCGGGCTGTCGATCGGCTGGTCCGTCGCTCCCGACGGCTCGTGGTTCGAGACCAATCGCACGCTCGCGTACGTGGCCGTGATGGCCGGCGGCGCGGCGGCCGCCCGCCTGGCGCCGGGCCGCTGGCAGGCGCCGCTCGGCGGCGTGCTGCTCGGCACGACGGTGATCTGCGCCGTCGGTCTGGGGTCGAAGGTCTTCCCGACCGACGTGCCGCTCGAGCAGGTCTTCGCGCGCCTGCAGGCCCCGATCGGCTACTGGAACGGCGTCGGGGCGATCGCGACCTTCTGCCTGGTCCTCGCGCTGTGGCTCGGCACGCGCCGCGAGGGCTACCGGCCGCTCAACGCGACGGCGTACCCGATCGCCGCGCTCGCGGTGATCACGCTCCTCCAGACGTACTCGCGCGGCGCGCTGCTGGCCGCCGCCGTCGGGTCCCTCGTCTGGATCGTGCTGGCCCCGCGGCGCCTGCACAGCCTCCTCATCCTCGTCGTCGGCGTGCTCGGCGGCGGCTTCGTCGGCATCTGGGCGTTCGCGAAGGCCGACCTGTCGACCGACCGCGTCGTCTTCGCCGCGCGCGAGACCGCGGGCGCCGAGTTCGGCGTGCTGCTGCTCTCGGCGCTCGTCTTCCTGCTCGTCATCGGGCTCGTCGTCGAGTTCGCGACCGTCTTCGCCGGCTTCCGCACGGAGGAGCGCCGGCGCCTGGGCGTCGTGGTGGCGGTGGCCGTCGCGCTCGTCCCGCTCGCCGGCGTCGGCGTCCTGGCCACGAGCGAGCGCGGCCTGACGGGCTCGATCACCAACGCGTACAAGCAGCTGACCGACCCGACGGTCGCGCTCCCGTCGGGCGACCCGTCCCGCCTGACCGAGGCCAGCTCCGCCCGGTCGACGTACTGGCGGCAGGGCATCGACCTGTTCGAGCTGCAGCCCACCCACGGCGTCGGCGCCGGCGGCTTCGGGGCCGTGCAGTCGCGCATCCGCGGCGCGACGAACGGCCAGGTGGCCAAGCACGCCCACGGCTGGATCCCGCAGACGCTCGCCGACCTGGGCTGGATCGGCATGGCGGTGCAGCTGGCGCTGGCGCTCGCGTTCGTCGCGGCCGCCAGCCGTGCGCTCGGGCTGTGGGGGCCGCTGCGCGGCGGCTCCCGGACGGCCGAGCGCGACGGCGTCGCCGCGGCCGTCGGCGTCGTCGCCGCGTTCGCGGTCTCCTCGTTCGCGGACTGGACGTGGTTCCTGCCCGGCGTGACCGTCCCGGTGATGCTGCTGGCCGGGTGGGTCGTCGGCCGCGGCGCCGAGGCGGCGTTCGCGGGCGGCGGCCTGGGCGAGCGCCCGCCGCTGCGCCTGGCCTCGCCGCGCACGGCCGTGGCCGTCCTGGCGGCCGCGGTCACCGTCGCCGCCTGCGTGTCGATCACGCTGCCGTGGCGCTCGGAGCGCGCGCAGGACGCCGCCTTCGAGGCGCTCGGGGCGAACGACGTCGCGGCGGCGGAGCGCCACGCGCAGGACGCCCGCGACCTGGACCCCCTGTCGACGGACGCGCGGTACGTCCAGGCGAGCGTCCGCGTGCGCCGCGGCGACGTCGACGGCGCCCGCCGGCTGTACCGCGAGGCCATCGACCTGGAGCCCGCCGTCCCCACGACCTGGCAGCGGCTGGCCGAGTTCGAGCTCGACACCGCCGAGCGGCCGCTCGCCGCGCTGCAGGCCGTCGGCGTGGCGCTCAAGATGGCGCCGACCAGCCGCGACGCCAACCTGATCGCCATCACCGCCACCCGCCGCCTACAGCTCGAGCAGGCCAAGAAGGCCGGCGGCGAGCAGGCCGCCGCGGCCGCGGGCGGCACCGCCCCGGGCGCCGCCGGGGCCGCGAGCACGACGACCGCGCCCGCCGCCCCGTAGCGCCCCGCGACCAGCCTGCCCACCGGGGCGCCCCGGGGCACTAGCCTTCGGGTCGATGCCCTCCCTCCTGGTGGTGCACGCGGTCGACCGGCCCGGCGACGCCGAGCGCGCGCTGCTGCGCGCCGCGCCGGCGCTCGTCGACCGCGGCTGGCGGATCACCATGACCGGGCCGTCGGGCCGGCGCCCGCCCGAGGCGCCCGACGGCGTCGCCTGGCGCCGGTTGGGCGTCGGCGGCCCGCCCGGCGTGCGCGGGGCCGCGTCGGCGCCGCTGGCCTTCGCCGAGGCGCGGGCGCTGGCCGCCGAGCACGACGTCGTGCTCCTCGACGGCCCCGTCGCCGCCCGCCTGCTGCCCGCTCTGCGCGGCGCCGGGCTGGCCGCCGCGTCCGCGCTGGTGGGCGACCGCCTGCGCCGCCGCCCCGCCCCCGGTCGCCCGCCGCGCACCGTCCTGCGGATCGCCGAGACGCCGGCGCGCGCCCCGCGGGGCTGGGCCGCCGCCGACGCGCTCGTCGCCGACAGCGCCGCGACCGCGACCGCGGTCGGCCGGGCGGTCGGCCGCGACGTCCGGGCCGTCGGCCGGCCGGTGCTGCTCGAGCCGCCGCCCGTCGTCGCGCCGTGGGCCGCGGACGAGCGCCCCGTGGTGGGCTTCGTCGGCCCGCTCGAGCCGCGCACCGCGCCGCTCGACCTGGTCGCCGCCGCCGATCGCGTCCGCGACCAGGTGCCGCGCGCCCGGATCGTGTTCGTCGGCGAGCACGGCGGCAGCGCCACGCCGCGCCAGGCGCGGCTGCTGGCCCGCCGCGCGACCGCCGCAGGGCTGGACCGCTGGGCCGGGCCCGCCGACGCGCCCGGGCTGCTGCGGCACCTGGACGTCCTCGTCTGCCCGGCGCGGGCCGAGGCGTTCCCGACCCGCGCCGCGCAGGCGCAGGCGCTCGGCGTGCCGGTCGTGGCGACCGCGGTGGGCGGCCACCTCGACGTCGTCGACGACGGCACGACGGGCCGGCTCGTGCCGCCCGCCGATCCCGACTCGCTCGCGCACGGCATCGTGTGGGCGCTGCGGAACGGCCCGTTCCTCGTCGACGCGTGCCGTCGGTCCGGCCGCCGGTTCGCGGTGGACGCGGTGGCGGACCGCCTCCACGTCGTCCTGGACCCGGCGTCGGGCCGCGACAGCGCGCCCGCCGGGGCCGCCGCCGACGCGCCCGCCGCCGCCCACCCGGGGCGAGACGAGCCCCGGTGAGGGTGGCCGTCGACACGCGGGGCGCCGCCGACGTCCGCGGGGTCGCGCGGTACGTCCGGTGCCTCGTCGACGCGCTGCGCACGACCGCGGATCCGGACGACGAGATCGTCGAGGTGCGCGGCGCGACCCGGCGCGGCGACGCCGACGTCTTCCACAGCCCGTGGCTGGAGGGGGCGCTGCTGCGCGCCGGCCGCCACCGCGTCGTCACGCTCCACGACGTCGTCCCCCTCAAGCGCCGCCAGGACTACCTGCGCACCGGCGTCCGCTTCCGCCTGCGCTACCTCGCCATCCCGCACGTCGATCGCGTGATCGTGCCGACGGCCGCGGTGGCCCGCGACGTCGTGGAGCACCTGGGCGTGCGCGAGGAGCGCCTGCGGACCATCCACGAGGCCCCCGACCCCGTCTTCGGGCCCGCCCCGGACGAGGCCGTCGTGGCGCTGCGCCAGCGGCTGCGGCTGCCCGGCGACTTCCTGCTGTGGGTCGGCGGGATGCGGCGCCCGGACCCCCGCAAGCGGGTGCGCGAGCTGGCCGCGGCGCCCCGGACGCTGCCGCTCGTGCTCGTCGGCCCCGCGGGCGCCTGGACGGACGAGCTGCGCGCGCGGCCCGGCGTGCACGTGACCGGCGAGGTCTCCGACGACGACCTGGCGACGCTCTACAGCGCCGCGCACGCGCTCGTGCTGCCGTCGCAGGACGAGGGCTTCGGCCTGCCGGCGGTCGAGGCGCTGGCGTGCGGCTGCCCCGTCGCCTGCGCCGACCAGCCGGCCCTGCGCGAGGTGCTGGGCGTGCGTGCGGCGTTCGTCCCCCGCGACGACGTCGCCGCCCTGGTCCGCACCGCCGAGGGCCTGCGTCGCCCGGCGCCGCCCCCGCCGTCGTGGAGCTGGCAGGACGTCGGCCGGGCGACGTGGGCCGTGTACCGCGAGCTCGCGTAGCCCTTCCCGGCACGCCGTGCCGCCCGTAGGATCGCGCCATGACGCTGCCGGTCACCGCCGAGTACCCGCCGGAGCCGTGGCACCTCGGCGGCAGCATGCTGGCGACGCTGTGGCGGGTCGACGCCGGTGCCGTCGCGGCGGTGACGGGCGACGTCGTGCCGGCGGACGTGCGGCCGCTGCGGGTCGGCGGCGACGCCCTCGTCTTCACGGCGTTCGTGCGCTACGAGGCGGGCAGCGTGCTGACGTACGACGAGCTGCTGGTCGCGGTCGCGGGGCGCCGTGGGCTGGTGCCCGTCGCGTCGATCCCGCAGATCTGGGTCGACAGCCCGGCCTCGGTCGCGGGGGGCCGCGCGCTGTGGGGGATCCCGAAGGGCCTGGCGACGTTCGCCCAGACGTGGTCGGGGCCGATCACCGCGCGCGCCGCCGCGGACGGCGTCCCGCTGGCGAACGCGACGGCCCGCCAGGGCCCCCGGCTGCCGGGGTGGCGGCGCGTGCCGATGCCGACGGCGCAGCACCTGGACGGGGCGACGACGTTCGCCGAGGTGCAGGCGCTCGCGCGGATGCACCCCGCCCGCACGCGCTGGGAGTTCCCCGCGGTGGGGCCGCTCGCGTACCTGCGCGGCGCTCGGCAGCTCGGCAGCGCCGTGCTGCGCGACATGGCGATCCGCTTCGGCCCGTCGGTGCGGACCGTCGACCGCGGCTAGGCGGTCGGCTGGGGCTGCCCGCCCGCGGCGCCCTCGGCGGCGGCGCCGATCGTCGGCTCGGCCGCGGGCGGACGCAGGCCGAACGGCGGACGCGGCGGACGCGGCCGGCGGCCGGACGAGCGGTCGCGGCGCGCGGCGCGGCGACGGGCCTGCACCCAGCGCCGCCGGCGGCGGGCCGCGGGCAGCTCGCCGAGCACGTCCAGGTACCCGCGCAGCAGGAACGGCTCGACCGTCAGGGCCCGCGCGAGCGCCCCCGCCTCGTGCGCGAGCGCCCAGCCGAGGGACCGGGCCAGCCCCGCCGGCGTCTCGTTCTTCACCACCATCAGCAGGCGGTTGCGGAACTGCAGCCGCCGGTGCGCGCGGTCGGCGCGGGAGTCGCCGGAGTGGTCGAAGCGGCGGTGCCAGGCGACGGCGCGCGGCTCGTAGCGGGCGTCCCAGCCCAGCAGCTGCGCCCGCCACGCCAGGTCGGCGTCGGTCGCCCACAGGCCCATGTCCTCGTCCAGCACCTCCAGGCCCATCGCGCACTCGTCCAGGCACGCGCGGCGGTACAGGACGCAGGCGCCGTCGCCGCCGAACGCGGGGCCGGTGCGGGCGTAGCGCTCCAGCGGCTCGCCGTGGCCGACGAGCGTCGAGCGACGGCGGTGGTCGATCGTCAGGCCGGCGGCGTCGATCTCGTGCGTGCGGTGCTCGGGCGCCATCCCCGTCGCGCGCAGCAGCCGCGGGACGACGGAGCCCAGCGTCGGGCTGTCCAGGTGCGGGCGCAGCGCGTCGAGGAACCCCTCCGCCAGGACGCAGTCGGCGTTGCACCACAGGATCCAGTCCCCGCCGCAGGCGGCCAGGCCGGCGTTCATCGCGGCGGCGTAGCCGCGCCGGCGGGTCAGCCGTAGTCGGCGCGCGCCGAACTGCTCGCACAGCTCCGGCGTCGCGTCCGTGCACGCGTCGTCGATGACCACGACCTCGTCGGCGCCCTGCGCGCACGCGGCGGGGAGCGACCACCGCAGGAGCGGCGCCTCGTTGACGGAGAGGATGAGGATGGTGATGCGGCTCACGCGGGTCCACGCACGGTAGAGATCGACGGCCTCGCGGGCGGCGTGGCCGGCGCGCGCGGACACCCGCCCCGGGCCGCGTGCGGCGTCCCTGTACCCAGCACGGGCGCCGCTCCATCCTGACGGCTCGTCGCGCGCCCGTGCCGGGGACGAGGGCGCTCCGGACGTCCGGCGGCCCGGGCGCGGCGGGCGGCCCGCCGGCCCGGGGCCGCGCGCCCGGCCGCGGATCAGTCCGGCCGGCGGGCGTCGCGGCCGATGCGGCGCACGGGCACGCCCGCCGCCCGCCACGCCTCCACGTCGAGCACGCCGCGTCCGTCGACCACCCCGCGCACGCCCGGCAGGTCCTCGGGGCGCAGCGCGCGGTACGGCGCGTGGTCCGCCTGGACGACGGCGCCGTCGACGGGCCCGCCGTCCCACGGCTCCAGGCCGTGCGCCCGCAGCTCGTCGTCGGCGTAGAGCGGATCGGCGACGACCGGGACCGCGCCGGCGGCGGCGAGCGCGTCGCGCAGGGCGAAGACGCCCGAGAACGCGGTCTCCTTCACGCCGCCGCGGTACGCGGCGCCGAGCACGAGCACGCGCCGGCCGTCCAGGTCTCCGAGCAGGCCGGAGAGCAGCTCGACCGCGTAGGCCGGCATCGCCTCGTTGACCGCCCGCGCGGCGCGGGGCAGCGTCGCGTCGGGGTCGCCCTCCAGGTAGAAGCGCGGGTAGACCGGGATGCAGTGGCCGCCGACGGCGACGCCCGGGCGGTGGATGTGGCTGAACGGCTGGCTGTTGGCCGCGTCGATGACCGCGTCGACGTCCACGCCGATGACGTCGGCGTGGCGGGCGAGCTCGTTCGCGAACGCGATGTTCAGGTCGCGGTACGTCGTCTCGGCCAGCTTCGTCAGCTCGGCCGCCTCGGCGCCCGCCAGCTCGCGCACCTCGATCGCGTCGCCCGCCGGCCGCGGCGGGAACGCGCCGGCCTCGCCGGCCGCGGTCGCCTCGTCGCCGTGCAGCAGGCGGCGGTAGCGCTCGGCGGTGCGCGCCTCGCCGGTGCGGTCCAGGCCGCCGACGATCTTCGGGTACGTCTCCAGGTCACGGAAGATCCGGCCGCTGTAGACGCGCTCGGGGCTGTGCGCGGCGTGGAAGTCGACGCCCTCGCGCAGCCCGCTGGCCTGCTCGAGCAGCGGCGCGACCCGGCCCCGGGTGGAGCCGACGGGCAGGGTGGTCTCGACCACGACGCTCGGCGGGGTCCCGTCGGGGCCGACGGCGGAGCCCGTGGCGGCGTGCCGACGCCGCAGCCCCTCGCCGACGGCGCGCAGCGCGCCGTCGATCGCGTCCCACTGGGGGTGGGCGTGCGCGTCGACCAGGAGCGGCGGCACCACGAGGACCAGGTCCGCCCCGGCGGCCACCGCGGCGGCGGTGTCGGTGGTCGCGGTCAGGTGGCCGGGCACGGTCTCGCGCAGCGCGTCGGCCAGGCCGCCCTCGCCCGGGAACGGCTCCTCGCCGGCGTTCACCTGCTCGACCACGCGCGGGTCGATGTCGGCCCCGACCACCTCGTGGCCGCGGACCGCGGCGAACGCGGCCAGCGGCAGGCCGATCTTGCCCAGCGCGACGACGACGACCTTCATCGGATCTCCTCCGTGTCCGTGGCGCGCACCGGCAGCACGCGCACCGTCTCCTGCGACGCGGCGGCGCGCAGCACGGCGTCCGCCAGGTCGACCGCCGCGAGCCCCTCGTCCAGGGTGACCGCGCCGGGGTCCTCGTCCCCGCGCACGAGCGCGCAGAACGCCTCCAGCTCGACGAGCAGCGGCTCGCGGCGCGACAGCGCGTAGCGGGTGACGTCGCCCTCGCTGACGCCGCGCAGCGTGCGCGCGGCGTCCCACTCGCTCGTGACCTCGCCGTTGGCGTAGAACGTCAGGTCGGCGGTGAGGGTGTCGGCGACGAGCATCCCCCGCTCGCCGAGCACGCGGGTCTGGCGGACCTTCGTCGGCGACAGCCAGTCGACCATCGTCGTGAACGTCGTCCCGTCCTCGAGGCGGCCGACGACGTTGACCAGGTCCTCGTGCGGGCGGCCCATCCGGTGCTGCGTCTGCGCGGCGAGGGTCGTGACGCCCGAGCCGCCGAGCCAGCCGACCAGGTCGAGGTCGTGGGTGGCCAGGTCCTTCACCACGCCGACGTCGCGGATCCGCGCGGGGAACGGCCCCAGGCGCTCCGTCGCGACGTGGAAGACCTGCCCCAGCTGGCCGCCGAGCACGCGCCGACGCAGCTCGCGCAGCGCGGGGTTGCAGCGCTCGACGTGGCCGACGGCGCCGTGGACGCCGGCGGCGCGGACGGCGGCGATCAGCTCGCGGGCGACCGCGGGGCTCTCGGCGAGCGGCTTCTCGACGAGGACGTGCACGCCGCCGGCGACGAGGTCGAGCACCGCCGGAAGGTGCTCCTCGGTCGGGACGGCGACGATCGCGATCTCGGGCCGCTCGTCCGCCGGCCGGTCGAGCAGCCGGTGCACGGTGGGGAAGACGAGCGCCGGGTCGCCGACGGCGCCGTGGCGGTCGCCCTCGGGGTCGACGGCGCCGGCGAAGGTCGTCACGCCCGCCGTCTGCAGCAGGCGCGCGTGGTGGCGGCCCATCATCCCCAGGCCCACGACGGCGCCGCGCAGCGGGCGGACGGGCGGGGCGGCGGGGTCGTCGGCGGGGCTCACGCTCCAGAGCCTAGTCCTCGTCCGGCCCGGGGTACCCTGCGGCGATGGCCCGCCGCGCGCCCCGCCCCACGATGCACCCGTCGGCGGTCGCGGATCCGCTCGCCACCGCGGGCTCGGGGGCGATGATCGGCGCCGAGGCGCGGCTCGAGGCCGGCGTCCGCGTGGCGCCGTACGCGGTGATCGACGCCCGCTGCGTGCTCGGCGAGCGCGTCGTCGTCGGGCCGCACGCCGTCCTGCACCACGACGTCGTCGTCGGCGCCGGCGCCCAGATCGGCTCGCACGTCGTCGTCCACCCCGGCACGCACGTCGGCGCCGGCGCGGTCGTCGGCGACCACGCGGTCCTCGGCAAGCCGTCGCGGCTGCGCGTCGGCTCGGCCGCGGCGAGCGCCGAGCCGCCGGCGCCGCTGCGGCTGGGCGACGACGTGACGATCGGCGCGCACGCCGTGCTCAACGCCGGCGCCGTCGTCGGCGCGCGCACGATCGTCGGCGACCAGGCGTTCGTGCGCGAGCGCGCGACGATCGGCGAGGACACCGTGGTCGGGCGCGGCAGCACCGTGGACTGCGACGTCGCGGTCGGCGCGCGGGTCAGCATCCAGACGGACGTCTATGTCACCGCGCGCAGCGTCGTCGAGGACGACGTCTTCCTCGGCCCGGGCGTGACGACGACGAACGACGACCGGATGGGCCGCGTCGAGCAGACCGAGGACGGCGTGCCGCAGCCGCTCGCGCTGGCCGGCGCGACGATCCTGCGCGGCTCGCGCGTCGGCGGCCGGGCGGTGCTCGTGCCCGGTGTCACGGTCGGTCCCGACGCCTTCGTCGCCGCCGGCGCGGTCGTGACGAAGGACGTCGGCGAGGGGCGCCGCGTCATGGGCGTGCCCGCCCGCGACGCGGGCGCGGTGCCCGACGCCGACCGCCTGCGCTGACGTCCGGCGCCCGGGCCCGCCGCCCCGCGGCGGCGGACGGACCGCGTCGCCGACGGCCGCCTCGCCGCCCCCGCGCGTCGGCGACGGCGCCCAGCGCGCGCCGGGCGCCGTCGCCGACGCCGACACCGGCCCGCCGCCGCGCGAAACCGCGGCGACGCCGCCGTGAAACCGCCGTCCCCCATCGTGGCTCCCACGGCCGGACCCTTCCGTCCCCGGCCGGCCAGGAGCCGCGATGTCCACATCCACCCCCGCCGTCCACGCCGAGGGCCTCGTCAAGGTCTTCGGCGACCTGCGCGCCGTCGACGGCGTGGACCTGACCGTCCGGCCGGGCGAGATCTTCGGCGTGCTCGGCCCGAACGGCGCCGGCAAGACGACGATGCTGCAGATGCTCGCCACGCTGCTGCCGGTCGACGGCGGCCGCGCCGAGGTCTTCGGCGTCGACGTGGCGCGCGAGCCGCACCGCGTCCGCCAGCTCGTCGGCGTCACCGGCCAGTACGCCTCCGTCGACGAGAACCTCACCGCCACCGAGAACCTGCGGCTGTTCGGCCGGCTGCAGGGGCTGCCGCGCCCCGACGCCCGCAGGACGGCCGCCGAGCTGCTCGCGGCCTTCGGGCTGGAGGAGGCCGCCGACCGCCCCATCTCGGCGTTCTCCGGCGGCATGCGCCGGCGGCTGGACCTGGCCGCCAGCCTGATCACCCGGCCGCCGCTGATCTTCCTCGACGAGCCGACGACCGGCCTGGATCCGCGCACCCGCGGGCAGATGTGGGACACGATCCGCGCGCTCGTCGCGGGCGGCTGCAGCGTGCTGCTGACGACGCAGTACCTGGACGAGGCCGACCAGCTCGCGGACCGCATCGCGGTCATCGACCGCGGCCGGAAGGTCGCGCAGGGCACGCCGGACGAGCTGAAGTCCTCCGTCGGCGCGTCCACGCTGCAGCTGACCCTGGGGCCCGACGCCGACGCCACCCTCGCGGCCGACGTCGTCCGCCGCGAGCTCGGCGAGGAGCCGGTGCGCACCCCGGAGTCCGCGCGCCTGAACGTCCCGCTGCCGGCGGCCGACCGCGCCGCCGACGTCCTCATCGGGCTGCGCCAGGCCGGCGTCGCGGTCGACGCGGTGAGCGTCGCCAAGCCCACCCTCGACGAGGTCTTCCTCGCGCTCACCGGTCACGACACGACCGGCCCGACCCCCGACGCCCACGACGCCACGGAGGTGGCCGCATGAGCACCACGACCGCCCCGCCCGCCGCCGCGGGCGCCCCGACCCTCAGTCAGCTCGGCGCCCGGGGGATCTCCGTCGACCCCGCGGAGGCCGTCGCCCGGACGCGCCCGCGCACGACGCTGCGCGAGGCCGCGACGCAGACGCTCGCCCTCGCGTGGCGAGCGCTGCTGAAGATGCGCCGGAACCCCGAGCAGTTCTTCGACGTCGTCTTCCAGCCGATCATCTTCACGGTGATGTTCGCCTACGTCTTCGGCGGCGCGATCTCGGGGGACGTGAAGAGCTACCTGCCGCTCATGGTCCCGGGCATCCTCGCCCAGACGGTGCTGACGACCTGCATGGCCGCCGGCGTGCAGCTGCGCGAGGACATGGAGAAGGGCGTCTTCGACCGCTTCCGCTCCCTGCCGATCGCCCGCATCGCCCCGCTCGCCGGCCCGATGGTGGCGGACCTGGTGCGCTTCACCACCGCGTCCGTGCTGACCCTCGTGATGGGCCTGATCATCGGCTACCGGCCCGACGGCGGCGCCCTCGGCGTGCTCGGCGCGATCCTGCTCGCGATCGTCACGGGCTGGTCGCTCGCGTGGATCTTCACCTGGATCGGCACGATCGCCCGCAGCGCGCAGGCGGTGCAGGGGATGTCGATGATGATCCTGTTCCCGCTGACGTTCCTGTCCAACGCGTTCGTCCCCGTGGACACGTTGCCGCGCGGGCTCCGCACGTTCGTCGAGCTCAACCCCGTCTCGCACCTGGTCTCCGCCACGCGCGACCTGGCCAACGCGGGGACGGTCAGCGCCGACGTCGGCTGGACGCTGCTGGCGGCCGCCGTCGTGGTGGCGGTCTTCGCGCCGCTGGCGGTCCGCAGCTACGCCAAGCGGGTCTGATCCGCGGCGGCGAGCAGCGCCTCGACCGCCCGCAGCGCGGCGCGCCGCAGCGCCGCGTCCTCCAGGCCGGCCGTCTCGTCGCGGAGCGCGGCCAGGCGGCCCGGCGCGCGCTCCTCGGCCCGCGCGGCCACCGGCGCCCAGGCCATCGACGGGACGGTGCGGTTGTAGGAGAAGCGCTCCGCCAGCACCAGCAGCCGCAGGGCGCCCTCGACGGGCCCGTCCTCGCGCAGCGTCCACCACGTGCCGGCCGCGAAGAGCCCCGCGCCGACGACGGGATGATCCGTGTACGGGTCGTCCCGCCGCAGCAGCCGGGCGACGCGGTCGGCGCCGGTGCGCGCCCGCGCGCGGCCCTCCGCCTCCTCCTCCGGCCCCGCGTGGTGCGCGAACCCGGCGACGGCGGCGCTCTCGACGAAGATCACCCAGGGCTCCAGGCCCGTCGGGGTGACGCCGGGGAAGGTGAGCGCGTCGACGGTCTCCGTCGCCTCCCGGTAGGCCGCCAGGCCCTCGGCGCGCAGGCCGCGCGCCAGGCGCAGCTCAGCCCGGCTGACGGCCCGCGCGGCCCGGCCCCCGAAGACGGCCTCGGCCGGCGCCGTGGCCTCGATCGTCTCCATCGTGGCCTGCGCGTCGCGGAGCCGCCCGTCGGCGATCGCCTCCAGGGCCACCAGCCCGTGCATGTGCACCTCGTCGTCCCGTGCGCCCAGCCGGGCCAGGACGGGGAGCGCCGCCCGGGCGTGGCGGCCCGCGGCGGCGTGGTCGCCGAGCGCCGCGGACAGCTCGGCGAGCTGGGTGCGCAGGATCGCCGCCGCCCACGGCCCGTCGTCGGCGCTCACCAGGTCCAGCGCGCGGCGGGCGGTCGCCACGGCGCCCTCCAGGTCGCCGGCGTTCTCGCGGGTGTGGGCCATCCACTGCAGCGCGATCCGGGCCACCTGCGGGTCCGGGTCGTCGCAGAGCGGCTCGAGGCCCGCGGGGAGCGCGCGCGGCACCTCCGGGTCGAACCGCAGCGCGACGCGCGAGGACGCCGCGAGCTGCGGATGCCCGGGCGGCTCGTCGGCCAGGCGGACCAGCAGCGCGCGCAGCCCGGGCGTGGCCTCGTCCCGCCCGATCATGGTGTTCGTCAGCGTGACGGACGCGGCCGCGCGCGCCGCGTCGCGCAGCGCGGGCGGCGGACGCCAGTCGGCGATCGCCTCGCTCAGGGGGACCGCCAGCGGCATCACCCGCACGTGCTCCCCGCGGATCGACCACATCCCCGCGAGCGCGGCGACCAGGGCGACCGCGGCGTCGACGTCGCCGTCGGCGAACGCCGCCCGCAGCGCGTCCGCCAGGTTCGCGTCCTCCGCCGCCAGCGCGTCGATCGCGGCGAACTGCTCGGGGCCGTACAGCCGGCAGCCGTGCGCCGTGGCCACGCCGACCGCCCAGGCGCGGTGCGCCGCGCGCGCGTCCGGCTCCTCGCCCTCCTCGCGCAGCCGCAGCAGGCCGAACTCGCGGACGGTCTCCAGCATCCGGTGGCGGATCCCGGTCGCGGACTCCTCCACCGTCAGCAGCGACTGCGCGACGAGGTCCTGCACCGCCGGCAGCGCGTCGCCGCCGAGCACGGCGTCGGCGGCGTCGAGCGTGAAGCCGTCGTGGAAGACCGCCAGCCTCCGCAGCGCCCGTCGGCCGGGGTCGTCGAGCAGGTCCCACGACCAGCCGATCACCGCCTCGAGCGTGCGGTGGCGGTCGGGCGCGGCGCGGTCGCCGCCCCGCAGCAGCGCGAACCGGTCGGCGAGCCGGCGGGCGACGTCCTCGACCGCCATCGCGCGGACGCGGGCCGCGGCCAGCTCGATCGCCAGCGGCAGGCCGTCGAGCCGGTCGACGACCGCGGCGACGGCGGCGTCGTCCAGCCGCACGCCGGGCCGCGCCGCGACGGCGCGTTCGCGGAACAGCCGCCGCGCGTCGTCGTCGCCGAGCGCGCCGAGCAGGTGCACCCGCTCGGCGGCGATCGCGAGCGGGGCGCGGCTCGTGGTCAGCACCCGCAGGTCGGCGGTCTGCGAGACGAGGAACGCGACGAGCCCGGCGACGGCGTCGACGACGTGCTCGCAGTTGTCCAGCACGAGCAGCGTCGGCGCCCGGCCGAGCGCCTGCGCCACGCGCGAGCGGACGTCGGCGCGCTGCTCGGGCGTCAGGGCACGGCGGCCGGCGACGGAGTCGCGCACCCCGAGCACCGACCCGAGCTCGCCGACGACGTCGTCGGGCGCCGTGACGCCGACGAGCTCGACGACGTGGACGACGGGCTGCTCGGCCTCGCGCGCCAGCAGGTGCGCGAGCCGCGTCTTGCCGAGCCCGCCGGGCCCGACGATCGAGACCACCCGCGAGCCGGCGAGCAGCGTCTTCAGCCGCCGGACGTCCGCGTCGCGGCCGAGCAGCGTCGTGGCGTCGTGGCGCACCCCGGCGCGCACCGGCCGGTCGAGGGCGAGCAGCTCGCGGTGGACCCGCCGCAGCGGCTCGCCGGGGCTGGCCCCCAGGCGGTCGCGCAGCGCCTGCCGGTGCTGCTCGTAGCGCTCGAGCGCGGCGCCCGGGCCGCGGACGGCGGCCTCGCTGCGCAGCAGGTCGGCCAGAAGCGCCTCGTCGTCGGGGTCGGCGCCGTGGGCCGCCTCGAGCGCCGGGAGCGCCTCGACGTGGTCGCCCGTACGCGAGCAGGCGCGGGCCAGCAGCGCGCGGGCGCGCGCGGCGTCGGCGACCGCGTCCCGCAGGAGCGCCGCGAGCGGCCCGTCCTCGTCCGCCGCCGGCGCGGCCACCCCGGCGCCGAGCGCGACGGCCTCGCGGGCGGCGGCCGCCGCGGCCGCCGGGTCGTCGTCGAGCGCGCGGGCGGCGCGGTCGGTCCGGCGGCGCAGGCGCAGCGCGTCGACGGCGTCCGGGTCCAGGCCCAGGCGGTAGCCGCCGTCGGCGGACGCCACCGCGTCGGCGCCGCACGCCGCGCGGGTGCGCGAGACGACGACCTGCAGCGCCTTCGCGGCGTTCGCCGGCGGCTCGTCGCCCCAGATCGACGCGACGAGGCGGTCGGCGCGGACGGCGCGGCCCTCCGCGAGCGCGAGCGCGGCGAGCAGCGCGTGCGAGCGGGCGCCGGGGACGGCGACGCCGTCCCGGCGGACGCCGTGCAGGAGGGTGAGGGCCGCGGCCACGGGGTCAGTCTGCCCGACGGCGCGGCCGGCGCCGCGAGCCGGGCGCGCCGGCGCCCGCGGCGGCCCCGGCCCGCCGCGGGTCAGACGCCGGCGGCGCGGCCGGCGGCCGACGCACGGCCCTTCTCGGTCCAGATGATCTCGTCGTTGCCGGGGCCCACGCCGATCATGCCGATCGGCACGCCGACGGCCTCCTCGATGTAGTCGAGGTAGTCGCGCGCGGCCTGCGGCAGGTCGGCGAGGGTGCGGGCGGAGGAGATGTCCTCCTCCCAGCCGGGAAGCTCGTCGTAGACGGGCGTCGCGTGGTGCAGCACCGTCTGGTGGTACGGGTAGCGCTCGAGGACCGCGTCGTCCTGCGAGCGGTACTGGGTGGCGACCTTGATGGTCTCCTGGCCCGAGAGGACGTCGAGCTTGGTGATGCAGATCTGGTCGAGCGTGCAGAGGCGCGCGGCGTACTTCAGCGCGACGAGGTCGAGCCAGCCGATGCGGCGGTCGCGGCCGGTCGTCGTGCCGCGCTCGCCGCCCTTCTCGCGCAGGTCGGCGGCGAGCTGTCCGTCGAGCTCCGTCGGAAACGGGCCGGCGCCGACGCGGGTGCAGTACGCCTTCACGACGCCCCAGATCTCGTCCAGGTCCTTCGGGCCGGCGCCCGACCCCACGGCCGCGGCGCCCGCGACCGGGTTGGACGACGTGACGAAGGGGTACGTCCCGTGGTCGATGTCCAGCAGCGCGGCCTGGGCGCCCTCGAAGAGCACGTTGCCCCCGCCGTCGAGCGCGTCCCACACGAGGGCGGCGGTGTCGGCGACGTGGCGCTCGAGCTTGTGGCCGAAGGCGAGGTACTTCTCGGTCATCGCCTGCAGGTCCAGCTCGGGGTCGCGCTCCCAGGGGCGCAGCGAGCGGGCCTTCGGCTCCATCGCGGCGACGATCTTCTTCTTCAGGATCGCCTCGTCGAGCAGGTCCTGGATGCGGATGCCCAGGCGCAGCGCCTTGTCCGCGTAGCAGGGCCCGATGCCGCGCTTCGTCGTGCCGATCTGGTTCTTGCCCAGGCGCGTCTCGCCCGCCACGTCCAGGAACTTGTGGTACGGCATGATCACGTGCGCGTTCGGGCTGATGCGCAGCCCGGACGAGTCCACGCCCTGCGTCCCGAGTTGCGCGAGCTCGCCGAGGAGGACCTCGGGGTCGACGACCACGCCGTTGCCGATCACGCACGTCGTGCCCGGGTAGAGGATCCCGGACGGCACGAGGTGGAAGGCGTACTTGACGTCGCCGTGCACGATCGTGTGGCCGGCGTTGTTGCCGCCCTGGAAGCGGACGACGACGTCGGAGCGCTCCGCCAGCAGGTCGACGAGCTTGCCCTTCCCCTCGTCTCCCCACTGGGCGCCCACGATCACGATGCCTGGCATGACCGGGGGAAGGGTACCGGCCGGGACCGCGGCCCCGCCCGGCGGGGCCGCACGGACCGGCCGGCCGGCGGGGCGGACGGGCGGCCCCGGCCGCGCCCGACGGCCGGCTCAGCGGCGCCGGCGGTGGTCGTCCTCGCGGTGCACGTGGCGCACCGGCGGGCGGGCGGCGTCCGGGTCGACGCCCCAGGTGGGCGGCGCCGGGCGCGCGGCGGCGTGGCCGTCGGCGCCCCGGTCCCACGCGGCGGCGGCCTCGGCGTCGCGCGGATCGAACGGCGGGGGCGGGCCCAGGGGCGATCCGCCGGGCCGCGGCGCGTCGTAGGGGTCGCCCTGCGGCGCCGATCGGCCGGCCGCGGCGTCCCAGGCGTCGCCGTAGCCCTGGCCGTCGCCGCGCCGCGCAGGCGACGGGCCGTCGCCGCCGTGCGACGGGTGCGTGGGGCCGAGACCGGCGTGACCGGTCGCGCCGGGCCGCGGGCCGTCCGGCGGGTCGTCGAACTGCGTGGGCCCCGGGTCCAGGTAGTGCCGCCCGGTGCGGTGGTCGACGCCCTCCACGAGCACGGTCTCGCACATCCCGACCAGGCGCGAGACGGCGCGCTCGCCGAGCTGCTCGCGCATCTGCTCGGGGTCCAGGTTCGTCGTCAGGACGATCGCGCGGCGCTCCTGCCAGCGCTCGTTGATGATCGAGTACAGCTGCTCGAGCACCCACGGGTTGGTGCGCTCGGTGCCGACGTCGTCGAGGACGAGCAGGGTGACGCTCGTCAGCTGGTCGAGCAGCTCGAGCGTCGTCCGGCCCTCGCCGTCGTAGGTGCGCCGGATCTCGGAGAGCAGGCGCGGGACGGAGTAGACCGCGACGGCCTGGCCGCGCTCGATCGCGTAGCGGGCGACGAGCATCGCCAGCCACGTCTTGCCCGTGCCGATGGAGCCCGAGATCCACAGGCCGTCGCCGGCGCCCAGGCGCTCGTCGAGGGTCTCGACGTAGCGACGCACCTGGCGGACCGCCGCGCGCGGCAGCCCGTTGATGTTCGTGTGGTCGAACGACGCGTCCTGGTACTCCCGCGGGATGCGGGCGCGCAGCGAGCGCGCCGTGCGCGCGGCCCGCTGCTCGGGCAGGCAGCGGCACGGCGTCGCCGTCCGCGTGCGTTCGTCGACGGTCCAGCCGGAGCCGTCGCAGAGGCCGTAGGCGCAGCGCATCGGCTACGTCCTCGGCAGCGGCGGACCGCCGCCCGGCAGGGGCGGCCCGCCCACCCCGACGGGCGGGCCGGACGGCGCGGGCGGGCCGCCCGGCGCGGGCGCGCCGGGGCCGGAGAAGGTCGCGGGCGGGCCGCCCATCCCCTGCGACGGCTGGGCCATGGTCAGGAAGCGCGGGTACTCGCCCTGGAACAGCAGGCGGATCGTGTCCGTCCGGCCCGAGCGGTTCTTCGCGATGATCAGCTCGGCGACGCCGGGCTCCGCGGTCTCCTTGTTGTAGTAGTCGTCGCGGTACAGGAACATCACGAGGTCGGCGTCCTGCTCGATGTTCCCCGACTCGCGCAGGTCGGACAGCAGCGGCCGCTTGTCCGGGCGCGAGTCGACCGCGCGGGAGAGCTGCGACAGCGCGATGACCGGGCAGGACAGCTCCTGCGCCAGGATCTTCAGCCCTCGCGACATCTCGCCGATCTGCTGCACGCGGTTCTCGGCGCGGCCGTCCGCGCGCATGAGCTGCAGGTAGTCGACGATCACGAGCGAGACGCCGTGCGGGTGGCTGGCGTGCAGCCGCCGGGCCTTCGCGCGGATCTCCATGATCCCGATGTCGGACGAGTCGTCGATGTAGAGCGGCGCCTGCGCCAGGCGGTCGGCGACCTCGAGGACGTCGGGCCAGCGGTCGCCGATGCGGCCCTTGCGGACGTCGTCGCCCTTGATCGCGGCCTGGGACGCGAGGACGCGCTGCAGCAGCTCGCGCTCGGGCATCTCGAGCGAGAACAGGGCGACGGCGCCCTTGTTCTGCAGGGCCACGTTCTCGGCCAGGTTGGTGACGAACGCGGACTTGCCCATCGCGGGACGGGCGGCCAGGACGATCATCGCGCCCGGCTGCAGACCGGCGGTCTCCTTGTCCAGGTCGCGGAAGCCCGTCTCCAGGCCGGTGATGTCGCGGCCGTCCTTCTCGAGCTCCTCGAGGCGCTTGACCTCGTCGTCGATGAACGACGCGACGGTGCGCAGCCCCTTGTTGTCCTCGTCCTCGGAGACGTCGAAGACCAGGCCCTGCGCCTGCTCGACGATCAGGTCGGGGTCGTCCTCGCCCTTGAGGACGGCGCCCTGGATCTCGTACGTGGCGGCGAGCAGCCGGCGCATCTTGCCCAGCCCCTGCACGATCTGCGCGTGGCGGGGCAGGGCGGCGACCTCGGTGACCGCCGCGGTCAGCTGCCAGACCGCCTCGCGGCCGCCGGCCTGGTCCAGGGTGCCGGTGCGCCGCAGCTGCTCGACGACGGTGATCGAGTCGACCGGGTGGTTCTCGGCGTACAGCCGCCGGATCGCCTCGAAGATCGCCTGGTGCTGCGGGGCGTAGAAGTCCTCGGCCTTCAGGCCGTCCTCGACGGTCAGGCCGTAGCGCGCCTGGTCGGAGAGCATCATCGCGCCGAGCACCGCCTGCTCGGCGTGCAGGTCGTGCGGCGGCACGTGCGCGGGGCCGATGCCGCCGTCCCCCCCGTCGTAGTCGTCGATCGGGACGTAGTCGTCGTGGTGGCCGGCGTCGAAGGACGCGCCGTCGTCGTAGGGCGGGATGTCGTGCTCGGATGCCATGGGTGCGGACCGACGATCGACGCTACCAGCGGTCGGCCGGAAGCCCGAGGGGCTCGGGCGCAGGTAGCGGGAAGAAGGTGGACGGATCGGAGACCCGTCCGGAGACGGCGACGGCGCCGGGGGTGCCGGCGCCGTCGCGGGTGCTGCGGGGACGCCGGCCTCGGCCGGCGCGGAGCGCGCTAGCGCTCGGCGACCACCATGGTCTTGACGTTGGCGATGACGCCCTCGGCGAGCTCGACGTCGACGACGTAGGTGCCCGTCGCGCGGATCGGGTCGGCCAGGCGCACGTTGCGGCGGTCGACCTCGATGCCGCGGGCCTCCTGGATCGCCTCGGCGATGTCCTGGTTGGTGACCGAGCCGAACAGCCGGCCGTCCTCACCCGTCTGGTGGGCGATCGTCAGGACGGTGTTCGTCAGGGCGTCGGCCTGCTCGCGCGCCTGCGCGATGGCCTCGGCACGCTGGCGCGAGTGCGCGGCGGCGACGCGCTGGGCGTCCTCGAGCAGGGCCTTCGTGGCCGGGGCCGCCAGCTTGCGCGGCAGCAGGTAGTTGCGCAGGTACCCCTTGGAGACCTCCACGACGGCTCCCTTGGAGCCGAGCTGCGGAACGTCCTGGAGAAGAATTGCCTCAGGCATACGGTCAGAGTCGCTTCTGTCGTGCCGGGCGCGGCACGGCGCCGCGCCCCTCAGCAGGACGGGAGATTGTCGCAGGTCCGCGGGCCTCGGCGCGGCCCGGCTCCGCGACCGGATCGGGCCGCGGGCCGCGCTCGCGGCCTAGAACGGGATGTCGTCGTCGGCCGGGGCGGGCGCCGGCGCGTTGCCGCCGCCCTGCTGGCCGCCACCGCCGCCCCAGCCGCCGCCGCCCTGCTGGCCGCCGCCGCCACCGCCGCCGCTCCAGCCGCCGCCCTGCTGGCCCCCGCCGCCGCCGCCGGCGGGCGGGCCGCCGAAGTCGCCCTGGTCCACCGGGTACGACGTTCCGGGGCCGTTGAAGCCGCCGCCGCCCTGGCCGCCGCCACCGCCGCCCCAGTCGTCGCCGCCGCCCTGCTGGCCGCCGCCCCAGCCGCCGCCGCCCTGACCGCCACCGCCGCCGCCCTCGCGGCCGCCGATGAACTGGACCTCCTGCGCGACGATCTCGATCGCCTCGCGGCGGTTGCCGTCCTTGTCCTGGTACTCGCGCCAGCGGAGGCGACCGTCCACGGCGACCTGGCGGCCCTTCGTGAGGAACTTCGCCGCGTTGTCGGCGGAGTTGCCGAAGATCGTGACGTTGAAGAAGTTCGGCACGTCCGACCACTGGCCGGACTGGTCCTTGCGGCGCTCGTTGACGGCCACGCGGAGGCTGCAGACGGACCCGCCCGAGGGCAGGCCTCGCAGCTCGGGGTCGCGGGTCAGGTTCCCGACGATCGTGACGCGGTTGATCGGCATGGGGTCCTCTTTCTCGGGGTTGCGTCGGGCGAACGTAGCGGCCGCGGCGGGGCCGGGCCCGCGGCGCGCGGGTTCGGCACACGTCCGCCGGCCTTGCGGCACGCGACGGCACGGGTGCTCAGGTCAGGGAGCATCCCAGGCCCACCGGCGGCGTGCACGACGACGTGCACGGCGGGCCCGGAACGACGAAGCGCCGCCCGTGGGGCGGCGCTCGGGTCGCCGGCGCGGGGCCGGCGGGAAGGCGGTGCGGCGACTAGCTCGCGTCGGCGGCAGCGGCCGCGGCGGCCTCCGCGTCGATCTCGCGCAGGTCGGGCAGGTCGACCGGGTTGCGCTCGAGCTTGATGATGCGGTGGCGCAGGACCGTGTCGCTGATCTTGAGCTGGCGGTCGAGCTCGTTCAGCAGGGCGGCGGGGCCCTGGAAGCGGAACACGCGGTACTCGGCCGTCGCCTCGTCGGCGATGGGGTAGGCGAGCTGGCGGACGCCCCACTCGCGGCCCTCGGAGAGGGTGCCCTGGTCCTGGATCAGCTTCTCCACGTCGGAGGAGAGCTTCTGCCGGGTCTCCTCCTCGGCGGACGCGTGGAGGAGGAGGACGAGGTCGTAAGAGGGAGCGGGAGCGGCCATAAGAAGAGTTCGCGTTGAAGCGACGGTCGACACTAGCAAAGCGCCGGGCCCGGAGTCGCGCGGGGCCCGCCGGGCGGGACGGCGCACGCGCGGGATCCGCGGGGGCGAGACCCGAGGATGCCACAGGTCTCCCCGGCACGATGTCCGATGCGCCCCCGTCCCCGTCCCTGCTCCGCCGCGTCCGGTGGGGCAACGTCGCCACGATCGCCGCCGTGCTGGTGGCCGTCCTCCTCGTCGCGGCCGGGCCGCGGCTGGGCGGCGGCGCGCCCGCGGTGCCCGACGGCCGCGCGGCGCCGGTCGGGGTGGACGCGCCGGCCCCGAAGGAGGACCGCACCTGGTCCGGGGACGCCGGGGACGCGGGCGTGCCGCAGGACGCGGCGGCCGGCGCAGCCGACGTCGGCCCCGCCGAGGCGACGGCCGCCGAGGACCGCCCGGGCGCGGAGCAGCGGCGCGACGGGTCGTCGCCGCCCTCGCGCGACGGCGCCGACGCGGCCCCGTCCGCGGCCGCCGCGGAGCGCCGTCAGCGCGCCGCGGCCCGCGCGGCAGCGCGCCAGCGCCGACGGGCCCGCGCCCGGCGGGCCGCCGCCCGCGCCCGGCGCGTGGCCGGCGGGCGCCGGCCCCGGGCCGCGCGCCGCCGGGCGGGTGCGGGTGGCGGCGCGGCCGCGGCCCGGCCCGCGGCCCCCGCGGACCGGCCGCCCGCGCCGCCCCCGGTCCCCGCGACGCCGCCCGCCCCGGCCCCCGCGCCGGCCCCCGCGGCGCCGCCCCGTCCCGCGCCCGGCGGCAGCGCCGAGGCGGAGTTCGGCCTGTGACGCCGCCGCGGCGGACTCCGGCCGGGCGCCGGAGTCGGGGGCCTCACGCCGCAGCGCGCACGTCGGCCCGCCGGCCGACGCCGGGGCGTCCTCAGTCGTCGTGCGCGGCCGCGCCCGACGCCTTGCGGCGGATGTCGGCCAGCTGGTCGTCGATCCAGTCGCCGGGGTTGCGGGCCAGGACGATCTCGCGCAGGCCGTCCGCGCGGCGGCGGCGCTCCTCGTTCGACATCGTCAGCGCCCGGTGGATCATGTCCGCCAGCTCCTGCACGTCGAACGGGTTGACCGTCAGGGCGAACTCGCCGAGCTCCTCGTGGGCGCCCGTGTTCTCGGAGAGGATCGACACGCCGTTGCGCTCGTTGACGATCGGCCCCTCCTTCGCCACCAGGTTCATGCCGTCGAACATCGCGTTGACGATGTGGGCGTCGTAGTGGCGGTAGGAGGCCATCGCCTCCTCCAGGTCGTCGCGCAGCTTGAGCTGGATCGGCATCCAGTCCGGCGTGCCGTGGCGGTGGTTGACGACCGCGACGAGCGCCTCGATGCGCTCGAGGTACTCCCGGTACTCCGGCACGTCCGTGCGGGACGGCATGAGCTGCGCGACGAAGGTCACGCGCTCGCTGAACTCGGGGTGCTGCTCGAGGAACAGGTCGAACGCCGAGAACCCGCGCAGCACGTTCTTCGACAGGTCGGCGCGGTCGACGCGCAGGATCATGAAGTCGCGGCGACGGCGCAGCAGCTCGTCCTCGAACTGCCGCACGCGCACGCGGCGCGAGACGGTGCGCGTGGACGCCGCGTCGATCGGCAGCGGGTACGCGCGCACCCACACCTCGCGGTCGTCGATCCGGACGACGCCCTGGGCGTGGTCCACCTCGAGGCCCAGCAGGTCCTCGCAGCACTGCAGGAAGTTGCGCCGGTAGGACCGCGTGTGGAAGCCGATGATGTCGTTGGCGAGGATGCCGCGGTAGATCTCCTCGCGCATCTTCGACGGCAGCACCCGCCAGGCGTCGGACTGCGACCACGGGATGTGGACGAAGTGGTGCAGGAAGACGTCCGGGCGCCGCTCGCGGATCATCTGCGGCAGCAGGTACAGGTGGTAGTCGTGGATCATCACGACGGGCTCGTCGACCCCGTCGATCTCCTCGACGACCGCGCGGGCCAGGTCCTCGTTGACGAGCTTGTAGCCGTACTCGTACGCGTCGACCTCGTGCCGGCGGATGTCCGGCGCGTTCGACAGGTCCCACAGGTTGTGCTGGATGAACCACAGCATCGGGTTCGAGATGATCGAGTAGAAGGACTCGTAGGCCTCCTCGTCGCTCACCACCAGGCGCACGTCGTAGTCGCCGCCGACGGGCGACTGCACGCGGAACGCCTTGCCGTCGTGCTTGCGCGCCTGCTCGGCGTCGCCGCGGCCCATCGCGTTGGCCACCCAGGTGACCTCGCGGTACGTCGCCAGGCCCGAGAGGGCGGTCACCAGGCCGCCGGTGCCGCGCTGGATCGAGCCGTCCGTGTCGAACGTCACCGGGCCGCGGTTCGAGACGAGGACGAGCGGCTGCTGCTGGCGCGATTCCGACATCGGCACGAGCGTACCGCCCGGGCGTCGCGGGCCCGTCACCATCGTGTGCACGGGCGCACGCCGCGGCGACGCCCGCCCCGCGCCGCGATCAGCGCGGCAGCTCGAGGGTGAACGTCGTCCCGTCGGAGCCGCTCTGCACCCGCAGCTCGCCGCGCATCCGGTGCGCCAGCTCGCGGGCGATCGCCAGGCCCAGGCCCGCGCCGGAGCCGTCGCCGGTGCCGTGGAACGGCGCGAAGACCTGCGCCAGCCGCTCGGGCGGGATGCCCGGCCCTTCGTCGTGCACGGCGATCCGGCCGCCGCCGTTCGCGCGCTCGACCCGCAGCTCGACGGCGGCCCGCGGGCCAGAGTGCTTGAGCGCGTTGTCGACGAGGATCCGCACGACCTGCTCGACGCGGTCGGGATCGATCCGCTGCATCACCCGCGGGCCGACCAGCCGGACCCGCAGCGACCGGCCCTGGCGCTCGACGACGGGCGCGAACTCGCCGGCCACGCGCTCGGCCAGGTCGTGCAGGTCGGTGTCCTCCGGCCGCAGGTCCAGGCCGCCGCTCTCCAGCCGGGAGAGGTCCAGCAGGTCGAAGGACAGGCGGGTCAGGCGCTGCACCTGGTCCGCCAGGCGGTCCAGGAAGTCGCGCCGCTCGTCCTCGGTCAGGTCCTCGTCGCGCAGCAGCTCGACGAAGCCCGAGAGCGACTGCAGCGGGGTCCGCAGCTCGTGCGACGCCGTCGCGATGAACCGCTTGCGGCCGTCGTCGAGCTCGGCGAGCTGGCGCTGCATCGTGTCGAGCGACCGCGCGAGCGACCCCAGCTCGTCCTGGGCCCCGACCGGGAAGCGCGTCGTGAAGCGCCCGGCGGCCACGGCGCGCGAGCCCTGCTCGAGCCGCCGCAGCCGCGTCGACAGGCCGTACGCGTAGGCCGCGCCCGTGACGAGCGCGACCGCCAGGCCGAGCAGGCCGCCCAGGAGCACCCGCCGCCGCACGAGCGTCACCGTCGCGCGCACGTCGTCCAGGCCCTCCGTGACGACCAGGACCCCGGGGCGTCCGCCGCGGACCACCGGCGGCACGGGCGTCGCCACCCGGGCGACGAGGTCGTCGCCCCCGTCGACGTCGCGGACCGTCGCGTCCTCGGCGCCCGCCCGCGCGGCCAGGCGCAGCAGCGCGGGGGTCGTCGCGGCGTCGCGCGGCGACGCCCGCCGGCGCACCGCCATCCCGCGTCCGTCGCGCTCCAGGACGACGACCTCGCCGCCGGTGCGCACGGCCAGCCGCTCGACGAGCCGCCGCTCGCGGGCCGGCGTGCCCGTCTCGGCGCCGTCCAGCGTCACCCGGGTGTCGTCGGCGAGCGCCCGCAGCCGGGACTGCGACAGCGAGGACTCGAGCGTCGGGACCACCTCGAGCGCGATCGCCACGACCGCGACGAGCGTCACGGCCACGAACGCGACGACGAGCCGGCGGCGCAGCGACCGGCGCACGGCTCAGTCGTCCGCGTCGCGGAAGCGGTACCCGAGGCCGCGCACCGTGACGATGTACTCCGGCTGCTTCGGGTTCTGCTCGATCTTCTCGCGCAGGTGCAGCACGTGGACGTCGACGGTGCGCCGCTCGCGGTACGCGGAGCCGCCCCAGGCGCGCTCCAGGAGCATGTCGCGGGTGAAGACGCGCCCCGGGGCGTAGGCGAGCGTGGCGAGGAGCTCGAACTCCAGGTGCGTCAGCTCCACCTCCTCGCCGCGCACCGTCACGCGGCGGCGGTCCGGGTCGATGACCAGGTCGCCGACCGCGATCGACGGCGTCTCGCCGGTCGTCGCGGCGGGCATCGCGGCGCGCCGCAGGGCGGCCCGCACCCGGCTGCGCAGCTCGCGGACGGAGAACGGCTTCGTGACGTAGTCGTCCGCGCCGGCCTCGAGCCCGGTCACCCGGTCGCCCTCCTCGCCGCGCGCCGAGAGCATGATGATCGGGACGGTCGAGCGCGTCCGGATCTGGCGGCAGATCTCGAAGCCGTCGGCGCCCGGCAGCATCACGTCGAGCAGGACGAGGTCGGGACGGACGCGCTCGAACTGGTCGAGCGCCTGCGTCCCGTCCTCGACCGTGACGACCTCGTGGCCGTCGCGGCGCAGGGGGAAGGCGAGGAGCGTCCGGATGGACTCCTCGTCGTCGACGACCAGGATGCGGGCGGGTGCGGGCATGGCGGCGTGGGCGTCCCTCGCGGCGCCGGGCCGGGACGGACGACGTCCACAGCCTAGTCCGCCGATACGCTGGCGGTCCTTGGCCACGAGAGTCGGCATCGGCGCGCTGCTGCTGGCGGTGCTCATCGCGGCGTTCTCGCTCGCGCGGCTGCCGGGCCCGCTGAAGGCGACCCTCCCCGCCGACGTCTTCGACGGCGCGGCCGGCGTGCGCCTGACGGGGACCCTCGCCGACGCCTACCCCGACCGCCGCGCGGGCTCGCCGGGCGACGCCGCCCTGGCGCGCCGGGTGCGCGACGAGCTGCGGCGCGCGGTGCCGACCGCCACGGTCACCGTCGACCGCTTCCAGGCCGACACGCCGGACGGCGCCCGGACGCTGGAGAACGTCTCCGCCACGCTGCCCGGCCAGCCGGGGCCCGAGATCCTCGTGGTCGCCCACCGCGACGCCCTGGGCCGCGGCGCCCGCGCCGAGATGACGGGCACGGCGGGGCTGCTGGCGGTCGCGCGCGCCGCGGGCCAGGGCCGCTTCCGGCACACGATCCGCTTCGTGTCGACGACCGGCGGCTCGGGCGGCGGGCTGGCCGGGGCCACGCGCCTGGCGCGCGAGACGAGCGAGCCCGTGGCGGCCGCGATCGTGCTGGGCGACCTGTCGGGCGACGGCGGACGGCCCGCGCGCGTCCTGGGATGGTCGAACGGCCCCGCCGGCGCGCCGGTCCGCCTGGGGCGGACCGTGGAGGAGGCGCTGCGGGCCGAGGGGCTGCGCCCGGCGACCTCGGACGGGCTGTGGAAGCAGCTGGCCCGCCGCGGCCTGCCGGCGTCCGTCGGCGAGCAGGCGGAGCTGAACCAGGCGGGGATCCCGGCCGTCCTGCTGACGACGGGGACGGCGCTGCCCCCGCCCGCCGGGGCGCCGCTCGACGCGCGCCGGTTCGAGGCGTTCGGCCGCAGCGCGCTGCGCAGCGTGCTCGCCGTCGACGGCAGCCTGGCCCGCGTCGGCCCGCCGCAGACGGGACTCGTCGTGGCCGGCCAGGAGCTGCCGTCGTGGGCCGTGCGCGTCCTGCTCGTCGCGCTCCTGCTGCCGCTGCTGGCCGGCGCGCTCGTGCTGGCCCTCGCCGTCGCGCGGGACGCCCTGACGGTCCTGGCCGGGCTGGCGTGGACGCTCGGGTGCGCGGCCGGGCCGCTGATCGCGGGGCTCGTGGCGATCGGCCTGGGACGCGTCGGGCTCGTCGACCCGGCGACGCCCGCGCCGTTCGGCGGGCCGGCGCTGCGGCCCGGCACCGGCGCGTGGGTGGCCGTCGTCGCGCTCGTCCTGCTCGTCGTCGGGACGATCGCCGTCGCCCGCCCCTTCCTGACCCGCGAGGCGACCGGCCGGCACCGGCCGACGCGCACGTCCGTGGCGTTCGGCGTCTTCCTCGTGGTGCTGATCGCCTTCGTCGCCGCGCTCGTCCGCAACCCCGTCACCGCGGTGCTGCTGACGCCGGCGCTCGTGGCCTGGCCGGCGGCGATCGCCCCGCTCCCGGGGCTGGAGCGGCCGCAGCGGGTCGCGATCGCGGCGCTCGGCGCCCTGCTGCCGGTGGCCGCCGCGCTGACCGTCGTGGCGGACCTGGACGTGCCGCTCGTGCAGGCCCCGTGGTGGGCGCTGCTGCTCGTCGCGGGCGGCCACATCTCGCCGCTCGGGATGCTCCTGATCAGCCTGGTCATCGGCGCGGGGGCGGCGACCGCGATGACCCTCGTGCCCCCGCTGCGGCGCGGACGACCGCGCCCGCCGCGCCGCCGCCTGCGGCGCGCGCCCGCGCCCGAGCCCGCCCCGCCGGCGCCCGACGAGGCCGCCGTGGCCGACGACGCGCCGCCCGCGGACGAAGGTCCCGAGGACGCGTGGGACGCCGACGACTGGGGCGACGGCACCTGGGACGCCGACGGCGGCTGGACCGAGCCCGTGCGCCGCGATCCCCCCGGCGGCCGGGCGCTCCGGCCGCGGCCCGAGGGCTAGCCCGCGCCGACGGGCGATCCGCGGCGCCGGGCCCGCGCGCGCGGGACCGGCCGCGCGCTGGGATGACCGGGGGGCGGCGCGGAGGGGTCAGCCGGCGCGGTGCTCGAAGCCGGCCCAGGCCACCGGGGCGCCCGCGCGGTGCAGGCGCACGCCGGGCTCCTCGCCCGGCGCCGGCGACCGCACGGCGCCGACCCACGTCACGCCGTCCAGGCCCGCCGCGAGGGCGGCCGGGGCGGTCACGAGCAGCTCGAAGTCCTCGCCGCCCGCGGCAGCGAGCTCGGCGGGGTCGCGGCCCTGCGCGGCGGCGACCGCGTCGACGCCCGCCTGCCGCGGCAGGCGGGCCACGTCGACCTCGACGACCACGCCGGAGCGCCGGCCGACGTGGCCGGCGTCCGTCGCGACGCCGTCGGACAGGTCGATGCCGGTCCGCACCCCGGCGCGCCGCAGCGCCACGCCGGCGTCCAGGCGCGCCTCGGGGCGCAGGTAGCGCCGCACGAGCGCCTCGCGCTCGGCCGCGGGCAGCGCCACGTCCGGGTGGGTCGTGAGCAGCGCCAGGCCGGCGGTGCTGCCGCCGAGCGCCCCGGTCACCCCGACCAGGTCGCCGGGCCGCGCGGCGTCGCGGCGCAGCACGGCGTGCTCGTCGGCCGCCCAGCCGACGACCGTCACGGTGACGACGAGGGCGTCGCCCGCGGTCACGTCGCCGCCGGCGATCGTCGTGCCGCTGCGGGCGGCCAGCTCCTCCATCGCCGCCACGGCCGCGAGGACGTCGTCGTCGCCCCACGACGGGGGCACGGTGAGCGCCACGTACGCCTCGCCGCCGGGCACGCCCATCGCCGCCAGGTCGGACACGGCGGTCGCCAGGGCGCGGTGGCCGACGACGGCCGGCGTCACGCGGGGGTCGTCGGCGGGCAGGTGGACGCCGAGCACCGTGGTGTCGGTGCTCGTCACGGCGACGGCGCCGGCGGGCCGCACGAGGGCGGCGTCGTCGCCGGGACCGAGGAGGAGGCGGTCGTCCCGGGGCCGCAGGCCCGCCGTGAACGACCGGATGAGCGCGCGCTCGCCCACGTGCGGGGGCGCCGGGCGCGCGGGGCGGCTACCGGTGGCGGTAGACGATGCGGGCGCGGCTCAGGTCGTACGGGGAGACCTCGACGCGCACCCGGTCGCCCGGAAGGATGCGGATGCGGAAGCGGCGCATCTTGCCGGCGACGTGCCCGAGCACCTCGTGCCCGTTGTCGAGCTGCACCTTGAACATGGCGTTGGGCAGGGCCTCCACGACCTCGCCCTCGAACTCGACCTTATCCTCTTTCGCCATCCCACCTACGGTACCAGTCGGCGCCGTACGGAGGGCGTGCGCCCGCGCACGGATCGCCCGTCGCGACGGGCGATCCGGGGCGGTCGGGGTCAGTTCGGCGGGTCCTGCGGCGCCGACTCGTAGCTGTCGGCGGGGTACGGATCCTGCGACCCGTCGTCGTCGCTGGCCCGGGTGCCGGCGGCGGCGTCGTCGCCCGCGGCCGTCGACCCGCCCTCGGTGCTGCCGGTCGAGTCGTCGTCCGCGGTGGACGCCGCGTCCTTGTCGGACGAGCCGCCGCGGGCCCACTTGCCGTGGCCGGCGGTGCCGCTGAAGGGCGCGGTGCGGAACGGCCCGCACGATCCGCCCTTGGCGACCGCCATGTAGTCGTGCCAGGTCTGCGCCGGCACGCCGCCGCCCTGCATGCCCGGCATGGAGACGTTGCCGGTCGCGTGGCCGACCCACACGGTCGTGACCATCCCGCGGGTGAACCCGTTGAACCAGGCGTCGACCTCCTTGTCGGTCGTGCCGGTCTTGCCCGCGGCCGGGCAGTCGGGCAGCTGCGCCTTCGTGCCCGTGCCGCCCTTGACGTTGTCGGCCATGATCGACGTGGCCTCGCTGGCGACGCCCGGCTCGAAGGTGCGCTTGGCGCGGACCCGCTGCGGGCGCTCGACCTTGCCGTCGGGGAAGACGACCTTCGTGATCGCGCGGGGGACGATCTTCTTGCCGCCGTTGGCGATCGTCGCGTAGGCGCGCGCCATCTCGAGCGGCGTGACGGTCTGCGAGCCGAGCGAGATGGACGGGTACGGCTTGAGCGGCGAGGTGACGCCCATGTCCTTCGCGGCCTTGACGACGTTCTCGGGGCCGACGTCCAGGCCGAGCTTCGCGTAGACGGAGTTGTCCGACTTGAGCGTCGCCTTGCGGATCGTCATCGAGCCGCCGCTGTCGCCGCCGTACGTCTTCGGGGCCCAGGGCTCGCCGCCGGTCTCGGCCGACGTCAGGAGGGTCTCGCCCGAGCGCGACACGTACGTCGTCTTGTCCGGGTCGATGCCCTCCCGCAGGGCGGCCATGAGCACCATGATCTTGAACGTCGATCCGGGCTGGCGCTCGCCCTGGGTGATCAGGTTGTACTTGTTCTGCCCGTACTGGGCGGTCGTCGCCATCGTCTCGATGTCGCCCGTGTCCGGCTCGAGCGAGACGACGGCGCCGGAGGGGCCGCCGAGGGGCGTGACGTTCTTCGCCAGCGACGCGCGCGCCTGCTGCTGCTTCTTCAGGTCGATCGTCGTGTAGACCTTCAGCCCGCCCTCGTTGACGACCTTGCGGCCGTAGCGCTTGACGAGCTCGGTGCGGACGTAGTCGACGAACGCCTGCTCGCGGCCGGAGACGTAGTAGCGGCCGTCCTTGACGCCCAGGCCGGACGCCTTCGCCCGCGCAGCGGACCGCTGCGTGACCATGCCCTGGTCGGCCATGCGGTCGATGACCTCGTTGCGGCGCTTGAGGGTCGACGTCGGGTGCAGGTACGGGTTGTACTGCGACGGGGCCTGCGGCAGGCCCGCGATCATCGCCGCCTGAGCCAGCGTCAGCTTGGATGCCGGCTTCTCGAAGTAGATGCGCGACGCGGCCTCGACGCCCTTGATCTCCAGGCCGTTCTTCGCGTTGCCGTACGGGACGGAGTTGAGGTACTTCGTCAGCACCCACTCCTTGCCCTTGCGGCCCGGGTGCATGTCCTCGAGCTGCTGGGCCAGCTTCGCCTCGCGGATCTTGCGCTCGATGCTGCCCGACGTGTCCTGCGTCCACAGGTTGCGGATGAGCTGCATCTCGAGCGTCGACGCGCCCTCGACGTTGCCGCCGCTCGTGATGTTGCGCGTGGCGGCGCGGAACACGCCCTCCACGTCGACGCCCTTGT
Source organism: Patulibacter sp. SYSU D01012 (assembly GCF_017916475.1). Classification (GTDB taxonomy): domain Bacteria; phylum Actinomycetota; class Thermoleophilia; order Solirubrobacterales; family Solirubrobacteraceae; genus Patulibacter. The sequence continues at coordinate 658,103 of NZ_JAFMTB010000001.1, read as the reverse complement.
GCTGGTAGAAGCGACGGTCCTCGACGGCCACCGTGGCCTCGCGGACCAGCGGCGACATCGCCTTCGTCGCGATCACCTCGCGCAGCGTGGAGCCGCGGAGGAAGCCCAGGCGGGTGCCGTCGGCGGCGTAGACGACGGACGTCGTCCCCGGATCGACCTGGTCGAGGTCGTCGAGGTTGGCGCCGTCGGCGACGCTCATGACCCAGCCGGCGCCCGCGGCGGCGGCGCCGCCGGCGGCCACGACGATCAGGGCGAGGAAGACCAGGAGGACGCGACCGACGCCACCCTTCGTGCGCCGCTGTCGGCGTCTGCGCGCTGCGTAGGACATAGGACCGGTCCAGGGTACTGCCCCGACGCCCCCGCCCCTGCCGGTTGCATCCGGGACTGCAGCGCGCGGGACGTCCCGGTCCGCCACCATGCACGGGGATGGGGCGCGACTCCCAGCTCGACTGGCCCGCCGTCCTGGCGGTGCCGGACGCCGAGCCCGAGCCCGGGGACCGCCCCGCGTCCCTGTCGTGGCGCGCCACCGCCCGGGCGGTCCTGCCCGCGTTCCTGGTCACCCGCCTGCTGACCTTCGTGGCCGGGATCGTCGCGGTCCAGGCGTGGGGCGTGAAGCCGGTCCAGGACGTCTACGACCCGGCCGGGCTGACCACGAAGCTCGGCGGCGCGTTCCAGGACCTGTTCGCGCCGTACATCCGGTGGGACGCGGTCTGGTTCCTCGACATCGCGGGCGTCGGGTACCCGACCTCGTACGCGCCGCGCACCGCCTTCTTCCCGCTGTACCCCGTGCTGGTCAACGTCGGCGGGTTCCTCGTGCGCTCGCCGATGGTGGCGGGGCTGCTGCTCTCGCTCGCGTGCGCGTACGCGGGCGCCATGGTGGTCCACCGCCTGACCGACCTCGAGCTGGGGCGCCGCTCGGCCGGGATGGCCGTGTGGGCGCTGCTCGCCTTCCCGGGGTCCCTGTGGCTGACGGCGCTGTACTCCGAGGGGCTCTTCCTGCTGCTCTCCGCCGGCTGCCTGTACGCCGCCCGCGGCCGGCGGTGGCCGCTCGCCGCGACGCTCGGTGCGCTCGCGGCCCTGACCCGCAGCGCCGGCGTGGTGCTGCTCGTGCCGATCCTCGTGATGGCGTGGCAGCAGCACCGGGACGACCTGCAGGCCCGGCGGCGCAGCGACCCCCGCGAGGCCGCGCCGCCGGTGCGTCCGCCGTGGGGCGCCCTCGCCGCCGCGGCGGCCGTGCCGGCCGGGACGCTCGTCTTCTTCGTCGGCCTGTGGATCGCCGGCCACCCGTTCACCGTCTCGCTCGACCAGCAGCAGGAGTGGGGCCGCGAGAACGTCGGCCCGATCTCGGCCGTCCTGCGCGCGATCGAGGCGGCGGGGGACGGCCTGTCGGCGCTGTTCTCGAGCGGGCTGACGAGCGCCGGCCTGGAGTGGATGAACCCGCTCCTGCTCGTGTTCCTCGTCGTCGGCCTGGTGGCGCTCGTCGGCACCGCGCGGCGGCTGCCGCCCGCGTACGCGGCGTACTGCGGCGCCGCGCTGCTCATGCCGCTCAGCGCCCCGGCCGTCGGCGGCGGCGAGCCGCTCATGTCGCTGCCCCGCTTCCTCGGCGTCCTCTTCCCGCTGGCGATGTGGGCGGGCTGGTGGCTGACGCACGGGCGGCACCAGCGTCTGCGCCGGGTGGTCCTGGGCGCGGCGGGCCTGGGCCTGCTCGTGCTGTTCTCGGCGCTCACCGCCCGCTGGACCTTCGTGGCGTAGGGCCGCTCCGGTGGCGCGGCCCGGGCGGGCGGCGGCCGTCCGCGCGTCCCCCGGCCCGCCGTCCGAGCGCGCGCGTCGGCACGGCGGACGCCTATCCTCGTCCGGGTGACCGCCCCCTCGTCGACGACGGCGCCCTCCCCTCCCGCGCCGGACGACCGCGTGCGCTGGGGCGCCGGCGTCTCGCTGCTGGCCCTCGTCGCCACGCTCGGGATGACGATCTTCGTCGCGATCCCCGGCCTGGTGATCGGCGACGACACGACGACCCGCGAGATCGTCGGCAACGTCGTCTCGTCGGTCCTCCAGAACGCCGTCTTCGTCGGCGTGCCGCTCCTCGTCGTCGTGCTCGCCGCCGGCAAGGGCCTGCGCCGCGGCGACTTCGGCCTGCGGCTGCCCCGGCACCCGTGGCGCATCGTCGCCGGCCTCGTCGTCGCGTACCTGGCGTACGTCCTGCTGTCGGGCGGCCTGGCGCAGCTGATCGGCGTCGGCGACCAGCAGGACGACCTGCCGGAGAAGCTGGGCGCGAAGGACTCCGCGGCCGCCGGCATCGTGATCGCCTTCTGCGTGACGGTGCTCGCGCCGATCGGCGAGGAGTTCCTGCTGCGCGGCGTCGTCTACCCCGGGCTGCGCGACGGCCTGCGCCGGATCGCTCCGGCGGGCGTGGCGATCGGCGTGGCGGCGCTGGTCGACGGCGCGCTCTTCGGCGCCCTCCACGCCGGCGGGTCGCAGGCGATCTTCCTGCCGATCCTGGCGCTCTTCGGCGCCGTCCTCTGCCTGCTGTACCAGTGGACGGGGTCGCTCTACGCGCCGATCCTGCTGCACGCCACGAACAACACCGTGGCGATCGCGACGGCGCTGGACTGGAGCGTCGGCGAAGGCGTGCTGCTGTGGGTCTGCGCGGTGGCGATCCTGACCCTGATCGCCCTGGCCGTGCGTGCGCTCGACGCCCGCCTGCCCGCGCCGCGGCGGCGCGAGGCCGCGGCCGCCGGCTGACCGGCGGCCCACCGCCGGGGGCCGGGGAGCGCCGGCTCGCAGCCGCGCGCCGCAGCCGCGCGCGCCGCAGGGCCTTGCGGCGGCGCCCCGGACGTCCGTCCGGCGGCGCCGACGACGGGGCGCACCCCCGGTCGGCGGATGGGCGACGCGCCACCCCCTGCCGGTCCGCCTGCGCGGGGGCTATCGTGCGCCGATGCCGTCACGCGCGTCTCGTCGATCATTCGCCCTGGCGGTCGCGCCGGTCGTCGCCCTCGCCGTGCCGACGTTTGCGCACGCCGCGACGCCGGCCCCCGCCCCCGCCCCCGCCCCGGCGCCGGCGGCCGCCCCCGCCCCCGCCCCCGTGCGGGCGTCGATCGCGATCACCACGGAGAAGGCCCGCGGCGGCCAGGTGCTCAAGGGCGACGAGTGGCGCGCACTCGTGGTCATGGACCGCTTCGTCGACGGCGCGAAGGCGAAGATCAGCTTCACGCCCGACCGCGGCCGGCGGATCGTCCGCAAGGTCGCGTTCGCGGCGTCGAAGGACGGGAAGAAGGGCGTCGCGCGACTCGAGGTGCCCGCCGGGGCGCGGTCGGCCGACCGCGTCGGCGTGCGCGCCACGGTCATCGGCCACGGCGCGGTCGAGGCGAAGGCGGCGCACGTCCGCTACGTCCGCCAGCTCACCCCGTCCGTCGCCGCCGGGGCGCGCGGGCCCGCCGTGCGGATGCTGCAGCAGATGCTCGCCGCCAAGGGCTACGTCATCGGTCAGAAGGGCCTGTACGACGCGCGGACGCAGCGCGCCGTGCTGGCCTTCCGCAAGGTGACGGGCATGGCCCGGACGATGCAGGCCGACCGCTCGGTGTTCGCCGCCCTGCGGGCCGGCAAGGGCACGTTCCGGGTGCGCTTCCCGTCGCACGGCCGGCACGTCGAGGGCGACATCGCGCACCAGGTCCTGGCGCTGATCGACGGCGGCAAGGCCGTGCGGATCTACCCCACCTCGTCGGGCGCGCCGGCCACCCCGACGATCCGCGGCTCGTTCCGCGTGTACATGAAGGACCCGGGCACGAACGCCAAGGGCATGTACAAGTCGTCGTACTTCATCCGCGGCTACGCGGTGCACGGCTACCCGTCCGTCCCCACCTACAACGCCAGCCACGGCTGCTTCCGCGTGCCGATGGCCGACGCGGCGTCGATCTTCGCCTGGATGACGATGGGGATGCGCGTCGACTCGTACTAGGGAGCGGCGGCCCGGGCGCGGGACGGCCGGGGCGCTGCCGGGGTGCCGGGCGCGCGGCGGGCGCAGCCGGTGTGGCGCGGGACGGTGTGGGGCGGTGCGGGAGGCCGCGGGACGGTGTGGCGCGGGGCGGTGCGGGACGGTGTGGGTCGGTGCGGGAGGGCGCGGCGCGTCCCTCACACGGACCCGGGCTCCCGGAGGTACGGGGTCCCTCCCAGGCCGGTATGCGTGGATGTGATCGGCTATTACATCCGGGCATATCGGCCTGCGGAGCCACGCGGAACTCGGCGGCGCGCGCGGGGTGAGGCGGATTCCGCGGGTGAGGCGGATTCCGCGGGTGAGGCGGATTCCGCGGGTGAGGCGGATTCCGCGGGTGAGGCGGATTCCGCGGGTGAGGCGGGTTCGGTCGACATGTCCGCCTCTTTCCGCCTCGCCAGCGTGCCGCGCACCACCTTGGTGGGGTTCCCGCCTCGACTCCGGCCGGCCCCTCCTTCGCTCGGCCCGCCGGCCGCCGTGCTCCCGACCCGGCCCTCGTCCGGCCCCGCCTCGTCCGGCCCCGCCTCGTCCGGCCCCGCCTCGTCCCGCCCTCGTTCCGCTCCGTCCCGCGCAGCCCGCGTCCGGCCACGTCCCGATCCGGCCGCTCCCCGGCCCCGGCCTGTTCCGTGACCCCTCGCCCGGTGCGCCGGCGGGGCGCAGCGTAGGATCGCTGCCGCATGAACCCGCACGGAGCCCCCAAGGACCGCCTCGTCGCCGCGCTGCGCGAGCACGCCCTCGTCATCGGCGAGGTGACCCTGACGAGCGGCCGCACCGCGTCGTACTACGTCGACGCCAAGCGAGCGATCCTGCGCCCCAGCGGGTTCCTGGCGCTCGGCGAGCTGCTGGCGGAGCAGACCCGCCACTTCGCCGCCACCGCCGTGGGCGGCATGACGATGGGCGCCGACCCCGTCGCCTGCGCCGCCCTCGCCGGCCACGCCGACGTCAAGGCGTTCTTCGTCCGCAAGCAGGCGAAGGCCCACGGCCTGCACCGCCGCGTCGAGGGCCCGATCCTGGACGAGCACGACCGCTGCCTGGTCGTCGAGGACGTCGTCACGACCGGTGGCTCCACCGTCGAGGCGATCGAGGCGCTGCAGGCCGAGGGCCGCCTGATCGTGGGCGTCGTCTCCGTCCTGGACCGCCTGGCCGGCGGCGCCGAGCGGATCCAGGCGGCGTGCGACGCCCCCTACGTCGCGCTCACCACGATCGACGACGTGTACCCGGACCGCCCGGCGCAGTAGGGCCGGGCCCGACGTCCGGCGTTCCCCGCCCCCGCCCCCGCCCACGGGCCGGGCCGGCACGACCCGGCGGCGCCGGGAGCCGCCGTCCGCTCCCGTCACGCCCCCGCGGCCGCCAGCCGCAGCGCGGTGGCGTGCAGCGCCCGTGCGGCGGCGGTCGCCGGGCCGTCCGCCGGCGCCGCGACCGAGGTGACGAACTGCGGCGGCCGCCCGCGCAACGGCACGAGCACCACGTCGTGGAGCGTGCCGAAGGACGGGGGCAGCAGCGCGACGGCCAGGCCGTGGCGGACGAAGTCGACGACGGTGCCGGTGTCGTTGACCTCGTAGGCGACCGTGCGCGTCAGGCCCGTCGCCGCGAACGCCCGCTCCGTGATGATCCGCGTGCCCCACTCCGAGGGCACGTCGACGAACGGCTCGTCCGCCAGGTCCGCGAGCGCGACGGACGCGCGGGCCGCCAGCCGGTGCCCGCCCGGAACGGCGAGGACCAGGTCCTCGCGGGCCAGCTCGTCCAGCCGCAGGCCCGGCAGCTCGCGGTCGGGCAGCGCGACGATCGCCAGGTCCAGGCGGCCCTCGCGCACGTCGGCCGCCTGCAGCGCGCTGGCCCGCTGCCGCGGCACCACGTGCACGCCGGGGTGCTCGGCCGCGAACGCCGCGAGCAGCCGGGCGGCGCTGAACCCGCGCTCGCGCTGCGCCTGCATCACGCCCAGCCGCACCGTCCCGCGCAGGCCGCCCCGCACCTGGTCCGCGACGTCCCGTGTCGCCTGCGCCGCGGCGAGCGTGCGGCGCGCCGCCGGCAGCACCTCGGCCCCGGCGTCGGTCAGCTCGACCCGGCGAGACGTGCGGCGGAAGAGCGCGACGCCCAGGTCGCGCTCGAGCGTGCGGATCGTCGCCGAGACGGCGGACTGCACGACGTGCAGCCGGTCGGCGGCGCGCGAGAACCCGCGCTCCTCGGCGACGGCGACGAAGACCTCGAGCTGGCGCAGCTCCATGGCCGTCGTTCTATCGCACGGAGCGATCGATGCAAGCACGAACGTGCGTTGCGCGCGATCCATCCGGGGCGCATCCTCGATGGGCCACCACACCGTCGGCCGCCCCACTGGCGACCGGCCCCGGTGACGCCCCGCGTCTCACCACCCGAAGGCCCCGATGTCCACCGTCTCCCGCCCCGCGTCCGTCGCCCGCTACGACGCCGCCGCTTCCCCGTCGCGCCCCGCCACGACCGCCCCGGCCCCGGACCCGCGCTGGTCCGCCGCGTCCGCCTCCCCCGCGACGCCCTCGCCCGCCGACCACGCCGCGCGCCGCCACCACGGCCGCGGCTTCTGGCTCGTCGCGTTCGCGTTCCTCGCCGTCATGGCGTTCTCGGCCGTCCCGAGCCCGCTCTACCCGATCTACGTCGCCGAGCACGGGTTCTCGTCGCTGACCGTGACCGTCGTCTACGCCTTCTACGCCGTCGGGGTCGTCGGCAGCCTGTTCCTCGCCGGGCACGTCTCGGACTGGCACGGCCGGCGCCGGGTGCTGCTGCCCGCGCTCGCCACGGCGATCCTCTCCGCGGTCGTCTTCCTGCTCTCGACCGACCTGTGGGCGCTGCTGCTCGGGCGGCTGCTGAACGGCGTCGCCGTCGGGGCCGTCACCGCGACGGCCACGGCGTACCTCGGCGAGCTGCACGCCCGGCACCGTCCGGACGCGTCCGCGACCCGCGCGCAGGTCGTCGCGACGGCCGCCAACCTGGGCGGCATCGGCACCGGCCCGCTCGTCTCGGGGATGCTCGCCCAGTGGGTCGGCGCGCCGCTCGTCGTGCCCTACGCCGTCTTCCTCGCGGCCCTGGTCGTCGCGTTCGTCGCCGTCGCCGCCAGCCCCGAGACGCGCGAGCGTCCCGTGCCGATGCCGGCGTACCGGCCGCAGCGCGTCGCCGTGCCGGCCGCAGCCCGCGGGCGCTTCTTCGCCGCCGCCCTCGGCGCGCTGCTGGCGTTCGCCGCGCTCGGCCTGTTCACCGGCCTGGCCGGGACGATCCTCACCGGCACGATGCACCGCACCTCGCACGTGCTCGCGGGCCTGTCCGTGTTCCTCGTCTTCGGTGGTGGCGTCGCCGCGCAGACGCTGACGACGCGCTGGGCGCTGCGCCGCACGCTCGTGGCCGGCATGACGCTCGTCGTCGGCGGGCTGACGCTGCTCGTGCTGTCCGTCTGGCTCCCGAGCCCGAGCCTGGCGCTCTTCCTCGCCGGCGGCGTGGTGACGGGCGCGGGCGCCGGCGCCCTCTTCAAGGGCACGCTCGGCACCGTGGTCGCGGTCGCCACCGACGAGGGGCGCGCCGAGGCGCTCGCGGGCCTGTTCCTCGCCGGTTACGTCGGCCTGTCCGTGCCGGTCGTCGCCCTCGGCCTGGCGCTGCAGGCGACGAGCACGAAGGTGACGATCCTGGGCTTCGGCGTCATCGTCGCCCTGGCGATCGCGGCCGCCGCGCCGACGCTGCTCGGCCGCCCGCGCCGCGCGGCGAGCCGGCCCGCCGAGGCGGCGGCGTAGCGGCCCGGGACGCTCTAGCATCCGTGGCGCCCGTCCGCGGGCGCCCGCCCCCATAGCTCAGGGGATAGAGCATCGGTTTCCTAAACCGTGTGCGCAGGTTCGAATCCTGCTGGGGGCGCTGGACGCAGGACGACGCAACGCGACGCCCCCCGGGCGTCAGGTGCCGCGAGCGATCTGGGCGTCGAGCACGAGGGGGGGCCGTTGGCTTCGCCAGGAGTCAGCAGCCGATCGACCGCAGATCCCGCTCGAGACGCTGGGCGGAAGGACGCAGCCGGAGCGTCGCCGTCCCGGACTGCTTCCTGGTCTTCCGGAGAGCGAACCGGTATGAGACCTTGGCCCCGATCTTCGCGGCATCCAGGACGGGGGTCGCCTGGTCGGTGCCGAGGTGCCACGTGTAGCACTTGCCGCGGGGGTGCCCGGCGCTGATCGCGCCTCCGAAGCCGTCGTGGTTGTCGAACGCGTCCTCCACGCGGAGCTCGCCCGGGTGTGTCGTTCCCACGCTGTCTCTGCCCGCGAACGGGCCCCTGGTGCGGAAGAAGACGATGTACCGGTCGCGTCGACCGTCCTTCGGTCGTCCCCGATAGATCAACGGGTACGCGAGGAGGCGCCCAGGCCCCGACGCCGGAGCCCGGACGTGGCCGACCGGCGCCGCGACGGCGTCCGGCGCGAGAGACGGGACGTGCATCGCCGGTACCGAGACGAGCGACAGGGCCAGGCTGAGAGGCGACAGGAACATGAGCACTAGTGAATCGAACAGACGGCCGGCCAATTCGTGTGGCGCTTCGCCGGACGGCGGCTGCCTCTGCCGTTCTTGCACATCGCATCTGCGCCCTGCGATGCGTATCCGAAGGCATCGCGCGCGATGAACACCCAGTTGGCCGCAGACGGAATGCTCCGGTCGCTGACTGCCACCCACTTGTTGTCCGGGGTGACGTACCGCCAGTTCACGCGGTCGCCCGCCTTGTACGTCACGGCCTCGCTCGAGGCTACCTTCGGGCCGCGGATCCAAGGACGAACGTTGCGGTAGCCACTGACCGCCCGGTTGAGCCGGACGCTGGTGCCGCCGTTGCACTGGTCGCAATTGACGATTGCAGCGAAGTCCCTGACCGGGATGTGATCGAAGCTCCGGCAATGGTCCGTCGGGCTGGGCTCCGAATCACCCAGGGCCTCCGAATTGATCCATGCGCAGTACTTGTACTTGCCGTAGAGGTACCCGTAGAGGCCAAGGGCCGGATCACTCGGGGCGCTCTTGCTGCTCTTGACGGAATCGAAGGTCCAACCGTTCTTTCCTGCGCCGATGTACAGCTGCTGTACGTCGTTACGGGCTGTGACCCAGCCGCCGGCTGTGGCGATGGTCCAGCGACGCCGAACGGAACCCGCCCGAGCGTTCAAATCGGGCACCGGGGTGAGGGTCACCGGTTCGTCGGGCAGATCCGCCTGGTCCTGCCCCTCAGGCACTTCGGTGCTGCGGTCGTGCTCGACCACGACGGTGGAGTCGTCCTGGCTGCCGACGTCCCCCCGGTCAGGAACGCCGTCGGCTACCGCTTCCGCCAGAGTGAGCGACGCGCTCGTCACCGGCGAAACGTTGCCCACGGCGTCGACGGACCGAGCCTCCACCGAGACGACGTCACCTTGGTGCACCCCGTGGACCGTCAGATGATCGGCCGACCCGTCGGTCCAGGGACCTGGGGCGGCGCCGTTGACCCCGAACCGTGTCTGCGAGGAGCTCGCTCCACTCCCCGGGGTCCCGTCAGGAAGTGTGGGATCGCTGCCGGGTGTCCAAGCAATGTTCGCGCTGCCGCCTCCGTCGTTCGGATCGAAGTCGCGGATCTCGTACTGACTAGGCCCCATCGGCGCGGTCCGGTCTACCAGGACCGTCCACGGGTCCGCGACGCCGCGGTGATCTTCGTCGTCCGTCGCGTATGCGCGAAGCACCTGAGGTCCTTCGGGGACGCTCGCGAACGACGCGTTCGGAGTCACGGAGTACTCGGTGGGGCACACCGTGTCGAACGGCGAGGCGACGCACGGCACGTCTTGGCCGGCGATGTCGGCGCCGTTCTCGCGCGCGACCGCCAGCCGGCGAAGCCCGGAACCTCCGGGCCCGCTTGCCGAGATCGTGAGCGGGTACGTCCGGTTCGGACCAACGTAGCCATCGGCAAGATCGCGCAGTTCACCGGCGGCGGTGACGCTCGGTTCGACGTCGGGGTCGTATTGCCGCGTGACTCGGTAGTCGTCGTCGTAGGCGTAGGTACGGCGCACGCCATCGGGGGCGGTGACGTCGGTCTTGTACGGCCGACGGGTGTAGACGAAGCGCGTCGTCTGCCCCACCGCGCCGGGGAGCGTCGTCGTGATCGACTTGACCTTCCCGCCCGCGGTCGTGTCCAGCTCGACCGTCGTGCCCCCCGCCTCGGTGATTTTGTCCAGGAACCCGTTGCTGGCGTAGCGGTACGCGGTCTCCGCCCCGGAGGGACTACGGTAGCTGGTGAGCTTGCCGTTGGTGTAGCCGTAGTAGTGATGGCCGGCGGACGGGTCATCCATCTCGCGAACAAGGCTGTCACCGGCGTAGGACAGGTTGACCCGCCGACCCGAGCTGGTGCCGTAGCTGGAGAGGACGTCGCGCCCGGCCGCGCTGGTGCCTTGGACGGTGAAGTCGTGGGCCTGCGAGTCCTTGGTCCAGGAGAGCTGACCGGAGCCATCGAACCCGAACTGGTCACCCAGCGAGGTTCGCGACAGCGTCCAGCCCGAAGACGTCTTCACGAGCGACCCGTCGAACCCGGCCGGCGCCTTCAGCGAGCCGTCGGGCTGCTCGACGAACAACAGCCGGTAGCCGGATGGGCCGGTCACGAGCGCATCGCCGTTGCCCTGGACCGCGAGCCTGGTCGCAGGTCCGACGTCGAACGCCCAACGCGGACCAAGGATCGAGAATGCCTCGCTGGCAAGGCTGTTGTAGGCCCGGTCTACGACGACGTGGAAGTTCCCGTCGCTGTCGGCCAGGTCGCGGGTGCGAACGAGCCCGTTGCCGGACGCGACGTTGACTTGGGTGCCGCCGGTCGCGGACGAAGGGCGGAAGGTGAAGAACCCCGTGTCACCCGTTCCCGGATTGCTCGCCGCCTGCGCGGCTCCAGCTCCGGTGAGCGCAAGGCCAACGGCAATACCCGCCAGGACAGTGGTCCGGCCGAGCCGGGATCTGGACACGGACGGGGTGGGGTTGCTGCACACACACAGCTGCCCTTGGGACGAAGTCATGGCGCGCAGCGTACGCCGAAAAACTGGCGCACACGGCATCTACGCATCTGTACGATCACCGTCACAAATTCATGCTTCGCCCGTAACCTGTTCGGTGTTCCGTTCGGTCTCGCGACCCCCGTCCGAGGCGATGGCCGATCTCGCCCCCCGTTCAGTCGATCCGCGACCGGATCACCCACCTCGGGGAACGAGGCCTCGACCGTCGAATCCGAGGTCCGACGGGTGCGCGCCGACGCCGACACACGGAGCCGAGCTGAGGCGTCCGCGGGCCTCACGGCCTCCGCTGAGCGGATCACCCCCCGGGTGGCAGTCCGGGGCCGGCCCCTCAGGCCACCGCCTGCTCCCAGCGCTTGCCCCACAGGCCGTGCGGGCGGACGACGAGCAGCACCAGGAGCACCGCGAAGGCGATCGGCGCCTCGAACGTCGTCGACACGTAGCGGGCCGTGAGGGCCTGCAGCAGCCCGACGAGCAGGCCGCCCACGAGGGCTCCCGGCAGGCTGCCGAAGCCACCGGCGATCGCGGCGACGAACCCGTAGATGCCGTAGGTCAGGCCGGCGTCGAACGCCGTGAGCTGCGCCGGCGCGATCAGGAGCCCGCCGAGGCCGCCGAGCGCGGCCGCGACGACGATCGTCAGCGCGCCGATGCGCTCGGGCGAGACGCCCAGCAGCTCGGCCGTCTCGCGGTTCGACGCCACGGCGCGCATGCTGCGGCCCAGCGGGGTCCAGCGGAGGAACGCGCCGAGGCCCGCGAGCAGCAGCAGCGTGGCGACGAGGACCAGGACGTACTGCCCCGAGATCCGGCCGCCGCCGATCTGGACGTCGAGGCCGCCGGTCCACACCGGCAGCGTGCGCGGGTCGGAGCCGAGCGTGTGCAGGACCGTCTCCTGCATGACGGTCAGGAAGACCAGCGTGGCCAGGATGACGACGAACGACGCGGCCTGGCGGCGCCACAGGGGCAGGACGATGAAGATCCAGAGGATCCACCCGGCCAGCGCCGTGACGAGCATGCCGCCGACGACCGCGAGGGGATACGGCAGCCCGACGCGCTCGAGCAGCCAGTAGGTCGACATGCCGCCGACCATCACGAAGCCGCCCTGGGCGAAGTTGACGATCCCCGTGGTCCGGTAGATCAGCGAGTAGCCCACGGCGACGAGCGCGTAGACGCAGCCGGTGGCCAGGCCGATGGCGATGATGATGCCCATGTCAGTTCTCCGTCTCGACGCTGAGGTACGCGGCGCGGACCGTGGGGTGCGCTTCGATCTCGTCGGCGGTGCCCGACGCGATGATCCGTCCGAAGTCGATCGCGGTGATGCGGTCGCAGGTGCCGAACACGAACGGGACGTCGTGGTCGATGAGCAGCACGCCGGTGCCCTCGGCGCGGATCTCGCCGATGAGCGCGCCGAGGCGCTCGGTCTCGACCTGGTTGAGCCCCGCGGCCGGCTCGTCGAGGAGCAGCAGCGAGGGCGCGGTGGCCAGCGCGCGGGCGATCTCGAGGAAGCGCAGCTGGCCGAACGAGAGGTCGGCGGCGTCCGTCCGCGGGTCGGCCGTGATGCCGACCTTCTCCAGCAGCGCGAGCGCCCGGTCGGCCAGCCGCCGCTCGTCGCGCCGGAGCGCCCCCGTGCGGAGGACCTGGGACAGCACGCCCGTGCGGCCGTGGGTGTGCAGCCCGACGAGGACGTTGTCGAAGACGGACAGCCCCTTGAGCGGCGTGGCCTCCTGGAAGGTGCGCGACACGCCGGCGCGCACCGTGCGGAGCGCCGACGTGCCGACGAGCTCCTCGTCGCCGTAGCGGACGGACCCCTCGTCGGCCGGCACGAAGCCCGAGATCAGCCCGAGCATCGTCGACTTGCCGGCGCCGTTGGGGCCGATCAGGCCGTGGATCTCGCCGGCCTGCACGTCGAAGCTCGCCTCGGAGACGGCCGTCACGCCGCCGTAGCGCTTGGTGAGCCCGCGGACGGTGAGCGCCCGGGCGGTCATCGCGTGACCCCCTGCTCGGCGGACGCGGTGGGTGCGACGGCCCCCGTCCCCACGCGTCGGCGGAGCCACCGCGGCAGGACGTCGCGGACGCTCGTGGCGACGTCGGCCTTGCCGACGAGCCCCTGCGGGCGCAGCACGAGGATCACGAGCAGCGCGACGTTGAAGACGAGCGTCTCGTAGGACTCGAGGCCGCCGATGACGTTCGGCACGACGATGACGACGGCCGCGCCGATGATCGGGCCGTACGACACGGCCAGCCCGCCGACGAAGAGCATCGTGAAGACCTGCAGGACCGCGGCGTTGTCGTACAGGTCCGGGCTGACGAACGTCGTGAACTGCACGTACAGCGCCCCGGAGAGCGAGGCGAGCGCGGACGCGATCACGAACGCGAGGAGCTTGTAGCGGGTGACGGGGATGCCGACGCTCGTGGCGACGCGGTCGTGGGTGGCGAGCGCCCGCCAGGCGCGGCCGGTGCGGGAGCGCGCCAACGCCATGACCCCGAGGACGGCGAGCCCGAGGATCACCCACGCGAGCGCGTAGAACGCGAGCGGCTCGTCGAAGCGCAGCCCGGCGATGTGGGGCCGGGCGACGCCCGGCACGCCCGTCGCGCCGCCCGTGAAGCCCGTGGCCCCGCCGGCGAGGAAGAAGACGCCGAGGGCGAGGGTGAACGTCGCCATCGCCAGGTAGTGGCCGCGCAGCCGCAGCAGCGGCAGGCCCAGCAGGACCGCGGCGGCGGAGCCCAGGCCGACCGCCACGACGAGCGCCACCCACGGGTCGGTGCCCCAGTCCCGCTGGGTCAGCGCGACGGTGTAGCCGCCGACGGCCATGAAGGCGGTCGTGGCGAAGCTCACCTGGCCCGCGTAGCCCGTGAGGACGTTGAGGCCCACGACGGCGATCGCGAACAGCGCGACGATCGTCAGCAGGTAGATCCAGTAGTCGGCGCCCGACAGCGGCACGACGACCGCGACGAGGAACGCGATGACGAGGAGGACGGCGGCCTCCGCGTGGGTGCGCAGCAGGACCATCTCAGGCCACCTCCCCCAGGTAGAGCTCGGCGAGGCGCTGCTCCGGGATGTGCTCCCCGACGCGCTCCTCGATGACGCGGCCGTTCTGCAGCACCAGGGTGCGCTCGGGCGGCCGCCGCAGCGGCACGGCCTTCTGCTCGACGAGCAGCACCGACAGGCCGCCCTCGACGAGCTCGCCGAGCGCGGCGTAGACCCGGGCCGTCGCGCGCGGCGCGAGGCCGAGCGACGGCTCGTCGAGCAGCAGGACGCGCGGGCGGGAGAGCAGCGCGCGGCCGATCGCGAGCAGCTGCATCTCGCCGCCGGAGAGGCTGGAGCAGTCCTGGTCGAGCCGCTCGCGGAGGATCGGGAAGAGCTCCATGACGCGGCCGATCTCCTCGGCGTGCGGCCGCCGGCGGGCGGACGGGGCGGCCCGCCAGCCGAGCTCGAGGTTGTCGCGCACGCTGATGCCGGGCAGCACGCCGCGGCCCTCCGGGACCAACGAGATGCCGTCGCCGACGCGCCGGAACGCCGGCCGGTCGGTGACGTCGCGCTCGTCCACGAGCACGCGGCCACGGTCGGCGGTCACGGCGCCGGCGAGGGCGCGCATGAGGGTGGTCTTCCCCGCGCCGTTCGGCCCGAGGACGAGCACGAGCCCGGCCTCGGGGACGGTCAGGTCGATCGGCTGCAGCGCGAGGTTGCGGCCGTACGAGACGGAGAGGCCCTCCGCGCGCAGCGGCGCCGTCGTCGGGGCGTGCCCGTCGGCTGGCGCCGCCGCGGCGGGGGCGGTCGGGGTCTGGGGCATCGGGGACCTCATGGACGGTGGATGACCTTCACGCGGTCGCCCTCGAAGCGGGCGACGACGACGGGGTTCTCGCGCATGCCGGAGTGATCGTCGGGGGACAGCGCGTAGCGGGCGGTCGTGCCCTCGATCGTCGTGCGGGCGATCGCGTCGCGGAGCCGCGGGCCGGTCGTGGCCCCGCTCGTCCGCATCGCCTTCGCGAGCAGCGTGATCGCGTCGTAGGCGCGGCTGGCGTAGCCGACGTCGACGCCGTTGTCGGGGCCCAGGCGGGCGTCGAGGGCGCGCAGGAACGTCGCGTTGGCGGCCTTGCGCTGCGGGTCGGCGACGTCCGGGTACGTCTGCGGCGGCGTCGCGAGGAACTGCACGCGCGGGTAGATGCGCGCGCTCTGCCGGTACACGTCGAGGTTGTCGACGCCCATGATCACGGGGATCTTCAGCCCGACGGTCCTCGCGTCGCGGGCGAGGGCGATGTGGACGGGGCCGACGAGCGCGTCGACGATGGCCTCGGCGCCGCGCTGGCGCACGCGGGAGAGCTGCGCGGCGAGCGTCGTCTTCGTCGTGTCGATGCCCTGGGAGTCGACGACCTGCATGCCTAGCGCCCGGGCCTGCTTGGCCATGAGCGCCCCGGTCGCCTGCCCGTACGGGTTCTGCGCGTAGAGGATCGCCACGCGCCGCGCGCCCTGCGCCTTCGCGGCCCCCAGCTGCGCCTCGCCGAAGTACGCGATCTTCGGGTACGTCGTGAACGTCCAGTCCGGGTTCTTCGGCAGGACGGAGGCGACGACCATCGGCACCTCGCGCGGGCGCAGGATGGCGGACTCCGCCTCCGTCGCCGCGGACAGGAACCCGTTGGCGAACGCCCCGACGTGCCGCTGGAAGAGCATGCGGTTGGTGATCGTCACCGCCTTGGACGGCGACGACGCGATGTCCTGGATCTCGAGCTCGAGCGGCCGGCCGTCGATCCCGCCCTCGCGGTTGATCTGCGCGACCGCGGTGCGGGCGCCCTCGACCATCGGCCGGTCGTTGCCGGCCAGGTAGCCGGACTGGGCGAGCGCCATGCCGATCCGTATCGGGCCGTCCTCGCCGGCCGCCGCGCCGCCGCAGCCGGTCAGGGCCGCGCCGGCGGCGAGGACCAGCGCGGCGACGAGGGCGCGGGCGGGCCCCGCCGGCCGACGGCGCGCTGCGGGCCGCGTCCTCACGCCGCCCCGCCTCCGCCGGAAGCCGTCGGGTCGCTCGGGGCGCCGCCGTGGGCCGCCGCCACGTACTCCGCCCGCGGCGGCGCGAAGACGTCGAGCACCCGCGCGTCCTCGTCCCCCAGCACGAGGGTGCGGCCGTGCGGGGTCCCGGCGGGGATCCAGTACGCGTCGCCGGCGCGCAGCGTCGAGGTCTCGCCGTCGATCTCCAGCTCGATCGAGCCCGCGAGGACGATGCCCCACTGCTCGTGCTCGGCGTGGGTGTGGACGCCCGTGCGGTCCTGCCCGGCGGGGAAGTCCCAGCGGACGAGGGTGGTCTGGTCGCCCTCGAGGACGGCGCCGAACAGCCCGGGGCGGATCTCCGTCTGCTCGAGGTCGTCGTGGCGGTAGATGTTCTGGCGCATCTCAGGCGGCTCCGTTCAAGAGGCGGGTGGGGGTGTCGACGGCGATCGCCCGGACGGTGGACTCGGGGACGCCGGCGTCGAGCAGCCGGCCGCAGACCGTGCGCCAGCTCTGCAGGGGCAGCGGGTTGTCGTTCTGGCCCAGGTCGGAGCCGAGGGACGTGTGCTCGGGGCCGATCGCCTCGATCCACCCGACGAGCACGTCGAGGGGCCACTGGTGGAACGTCGACGCCTCGTCGTACATGCAGATCGAGTGCTCCATGACGACGCCCAGGCCGGCGAGGTGACGCCCCTGCTCGTGGGTCATGCCGAGCACGAAGTTGGGGTGCGTGACGAGCATCCGCCGCACGCCGAGCTCGTGGGCGAGCTCGAACGTCGCGACGACCTCGTCGGCCGCCAGGTGGCCGCTGGCGAGGATCACGTCCCCGGCCTCGGCAACGAGCTCGATGATCCGGCGCAGCTCGGGGCGGACGCGGCCCTCGGCGTCGAGGGCCGACAGCGGCTCCTCGGGCATCAGCGTGCGCGTGGACGTCGGGAAGTTCAGCCGGCCGCCCTTCGCCGCCGCCGCCCGCGCCTGCTCCAGGTGGTTCGCCGCGCCGGTGGTCGGCAGCCACACCATGCGGGCGCCCATCTGGATCGCGATGTCGACCGCGCGTGGGTTGAGCCCGCCGACCGCGCCGTTCAGCGCCACGCCGCCGTGGACGACGATGCCGCCCGGCAGCACGCCGGCCCGCTCGAGCGCCAGGACGTCGCTGGCCGTCTGGTGGTGGTGGTCCTTCGCGACGAAGGCCGCGAACCCGGCGTCGGCGTACTGCCGCGCGAGCTCGTCGATCGAGACCTGGCGCGGGAAGCCCGACGGGAAGGGGTGGGTGTGCAGGTCGACCGCGCCCTGCAGCAGCTCGTCGACGCGGGTCATGCGTGCACCTCGCTCAGGGCCTCGCGGGCCGCCGCGACCGTCCGGGTCGCGCCGCCGTCGAGGAAGGTCAGGTCGCCCGAGACCGCGACGTAGCGGTACCCGCGGGCGGCGAAGCGCGGCACGTGGTCGAGCGTCGGCGCGAACGCGCCCAGCGCCACCCCGTGACGCTTCGCGGCGGCCTCGACGTCCGCGATGCGGGCGGCGACCGCCGGGTCGTCGAGGTCGCCGGGCGCGCCGTGGTCGACGGTCAGGTCGACGGCGCCGATGAACGCGACGTCCAGGCCGGCGACGACGTCGTCGATCGCGTCGTCGAGGGCGCGGGTCTCGAACTGCCCCACGATCACGGGGGCCCGGTCGGCGTCGGCGACGTAGGCGCCCAGCGGCACGCGGCCGTAGCCCGCGCCGGGGTGGGCCAGACCGACCGACCGCGAGCCGACGGGCGGGAACCGCGTGAGGTCGGTCAGCTCGGCGACCTGCGTCGCGGAGCGCAGCCGCGGCACCTGGATGCCGGCCGCGCCGGCCTCGAGCAGGTGGTTGACCTGCCCACGCTCCACGGCCGCGACGCGCACGACGACCGGCAGCCCGTGGGCGGCCGCGGTCGCGAGCACCTCGCGGGCCTCGGCGTCCGTCGTGGCGGCGTGCTCCAGGTCGCAGATCAGGAAGTCGAACCCGGCGAGGGCGAGGACGTCGACGACCTCGCGGCGCGGGAGCTTGAGGAAGGTGCCCAGCAGCGGGCGCTCGGACGCCAATGCGTCTCGCAGAGTGGAACAGCTGTCATTCATCGCGACTCCTTCGTGTGCCGGTCGCTCGGTGCGACGGGCGACAACCTACGGCTGTCGCGGCGCGAGACGCAAGAGTGTGGCCCGCATCACGCTAGTGTGTCCCGCAGAACGACGAAGGACGTTGCGATGAACGGGACAGAGCGATGACCGGGGCCCCTGCGGACTCCGGCATCCAGGTGGTGCGCCGTGTGGCCGAGGTGCTGCAGCTGCTCAACGACGGACGGACGGAGCTGACGACGAGCGACGTGGCCGAGGCGCTGTCGCTGAGCCGCAGCACCGCCCACCGCTACCTGGTGAGCATGGCCGCCGAGGGCCTCCTCGAGCGCGACCCCGCCCGGGCCGCCTTCCGCGCCGGGCCGCTGCTGGTGCGGTTCTGGACCAGCCCCCTCGGCCGCGAGCACGTGATCGAGCTCGCCCGCGTCTACATGCACCGCCTGACGGAGGAGCTGCACGAGACGTCCGTCGTCAGCCTGTGGGGCGGCACGTCCCCGGTCGTCGCGGCCTGCCGCACCGACACGACCCGCCAGTCGCACGTCGCCGTGCGCCCCGGCAGCCGGCTGCCGCTGACGTCGGCCCAGGGCGAGGTGTTCCTCGCGATGATGCGCGACCGCACCGTCGCGGATCGCCTGATGGCCGAGGAGCCCCTGGAGCTGCGGCAGGAGATGGACGCCCGCCTGCAGCGCATCCGCGACCAGGGGATCGCCGTCCGCGACGGGGTCGTCGACGGCATGCGCACCCTCGCGGCCCCCGTGCTCGACGAGCGCGGCGACATCATCGCCACGCTCGCGATCGTGGGCACGATGCCGGCGCTGCCCAACACCGAGGACTCCACCGCCGCCCGCGCGCTGATCGACACGGCCGCCCGGCTCTCGGGGCGCCTCGCACACCGCCGGATGTGAAGACGTACGACGCACCCCGCCGTGCCCGGGCTTCGCGCTCCGACGCGGACGGCCACTCCCGGCCCTCGGGCACGCCCGCCCGCCCCGGCGACCGCCGGGATGCCAGGATGGCGGCGATGCGCCGCTCCCCCCGGTCCTCCGCCCTCCTCGTCCTGGCCGCCCTCGCCGTGCCCGCCGTCGCGGCCGTCGTCGCTCACCCGGCCGCCGCCGCCACGTCCGACGACGCCTGCGCGCAGGCGCTGAACCCCGACCGCCGGTCCGTGTACCGCTTCAAGCGCGACGGCGGGACGCTCTGGTACGGCCGCGTCGTGGTGACGGCGACGAGAGCCGACCGCGACCGCTACTGCATCCAGGTGGACTTCGGCAACCGCACGGTCTTCCACGGGTTCGGGATGTCGGGCTACGAGCGGCGGGACGGCCGCTGGGTCAACGACGGCGGCCTGGGCGACGAGGGGTCGCGCGGCGGGTCCTACACGCAGTCGATGCAGGTGCCGGAGCGGTACCGCATCGACCGCAGCTACTCGATCCGCCACGACGGGCGCTGGTACCGGACGACGAGCATCTCGCGCACGAACCTGTAGCGGGGAGCGACCGTCGCACGGCCTCGTCGCGCCGGGCGACCGGGGGCTCAGCCCCGCGTGGTCGCCCGGAGGACCAGGTCGACGTCGACCCGGCGCCGGGCGCCGGCGTCCTCGTCGCCCGCGAGGTGCGCGACGAGCAGCTCGATCGCCTCGGCCCCCAGCTGCGCGGGGCGCTCGTCCACGGTGCTGAGGCCCAGGCGGCGGGCGATCTGGCTGTCGCTGAGGGTCATCACCTGCAGGTCGTCCGGCACGCGCAGCCCGAGCGCGGCGGCGCGCTCCAGGACGGCCTCGGCCAGCAGGTCGAGCGTGCAGTAGACCGCGTCGGGCGGCGGCGTGGCGCCGAGGATCTCGCGGGCGGCGTCGGCGACGTCCTCGTCGGCCGGCGAGCCCGCGACGGTCAGCGCGCCGGGCTGCCCCTGCGCGCGGCACCAGGCGCGGTACGCGGCCTGCGTGTCGAGCTCGACCGACATCAGCGGCGCCACCACCCCCACGGCGATGCGGCGGGCGCCCCGCTCGCGCAGCAGGTCCAGCACGTCGCGGGTCGCCGCGGGCACGTCGTTGTCGACCTGCAGGTCGCTCGCGCCGCCCGCCGGGTCGCGGCCGATGGTCACCAGCGGGGTGCCCCGCGAGCGGACGAGCGGCACCACGCCGTCCCCGACCGCCGGGTCCGCCACGACCGCGCCGTCGAACGACACGCGGCGCCAGGCGGGGCTGGCCGGATCGCTGGGGGCGACGGTGAGCAGGTGGCCGCCCTCGAGGGCCGCCCCGGCCGCGCCGCCGAGGATGCCGAGGAAGTGCTGCACCTCGCCCGCGAGGACGGGCACGTCGACGATCTCGGGCATGCTGATCGCGAGGACGTGGGTGCCGTCGCCGGCGAGCGAGCGGGCCGCGGCGTGCGGCCGGTACCCCAGCCGGTCCGCGGCCTCCTGGATGCGCGCCCGGGTCGGCGCGGAGATGCGGCCCTTCCCGCGCAGCGCGAGGGACACCGAGGCGACCGACACGCCGGCGGCCGCCGCCACGTCCTTGATCCCGACGGCCTTGGGCGACACGACGATCGACCCTATCTCGCACACCCGTCCGCGGCGCGCTTGCCACCGCAACGGCCCGCGGGTACGTTGCGGCGCACCGTGATCAAGCGCTTTATCACCCACCCACCGCGAACCGTCGTCGCCCGGGCGACCGCCGGCCGCCGACCCGCGACGGCGCTGCTGGCCGCGACGCTCCTGACGCTGGCGGCCGCCGCCCCCGCGTCGGCGGCGGCCCGGCCCGCGGACACCGTCTGGAAGAACGGCCGGATCTTCACCGCCGACGCGCGCGGCACCGTGCGGCAGGCCGTCGCCGTCCGCGACGGCCGCATCGCGTACGTCGGGACCGACCGCGGCGTGCGCCGCTACGTCGGACGCCGCACGCACGTCACCGACCTGCACGGCCGCATGGTGACGCCGGGCCTCGTCGACGCGCACATGCACCCGCTCGGCGGCGGCCAGGCGCTGCTGAAGTGCTCGCTCGACTACCTGCCGCTGACGAAGGAGCAGATCCGCAGCCGGATCGCCGCATGCCTGCGCGACACCGCCGACGAGGGGCCGAAGGCGTGGCTCGAGGTGACCGCCTGGTACCAGGAGGCGATGCTGCCGGCCGGCACGAAGCTCACGGCGGCGGACCTGGACGACCTGAGCCCGACCCGGCCGATCACGGTGCAGTCGAGCTTCTTCCACTCCACCGTCGCGAACTCGACCGCGATGCGGATCGCGGGGATCACCGCCGCGACGAAGGACCCCGCGGGCGGATCGATCGACCGCGACGCCCAGGGCGCCCCCACCGGGCTGTTCAACGACGAGGCCCAGGGGCTCGTGACGGGCAAGATCCCGGCCCCCACCGCCGCGGACGACCGGAAGGCCGCCGAGGCGGCGCTGAAGGCGATGCGCGAGCAGGGCGTCACGTCGTTCCTGGACGCGGCGGCGAGCCCGGACTCGATGGCCGCCTTCCGCTCCCTGCGCCGGCAGGGCAAGCTGACCGCGCGGGCGCACTTCGCGCCGGTGATCTCCGCCGACCAGGCGAAGGACCCCGCGAAGGCGGTGGCCGGGCTGCAGGCGACCCGCCGCCGGTTCGACGAGGGCCCCGTCGGCGTGCGGCCGGCCATCACCGTCCGCAACGCCAAGGTGTTCATGGACGGCGTCCAGCAGTTCCCCGCCTTCACCGCCGGGCTGCTCGACCCGTACCTGGTGAACACGGGCACCCCGGACCACCCGCACTTCACGCCCGGCCCCTCCCGCGGGCCGATCTACGTGCAGCCCGGCGCGCTCGCCCGGCTGCTGACGGCGATCGGCGCGGCCGGCTTCGATCCGCACGTGCACTCCATCGGCGACCGCGCGGTCCGCGTGACGCTCGACGCCGTCGCCGCGATGCGCAAGGCCACGAAGCGCCGCGACGTCCGTCCCGCGATGGCGCACGCCGAGATCGTCGATCCGGCCGACTACCGGCGCTTCGCGCAGCTCGGCGTGCTGCCCGTCATGTCGTACCAGTGGGCGAAGCCGGGCCCCGACTCCGTCGACGCGCAGAAGGACTACCTGGGCTTCGAGCGCTGGAACCGCGTCGAGCCGGAGGACAGCCTCCGCCGGGCCGGGGCCCGGATCACGTACGGCAGCGACTGGCCGGTCGACCCGCTGAACGAGTGGTTCGCGCTGCAGGTCGGCGTCACGCGCGAGAACCCCGCGGGCGGGAAGTACGCCGGGCGCTTCAACGGCCAGAAGCCGCTCCCCCGGGCCTACGCCCTGCGGTCGATCACGGCGAGCGGCAGCTACGCGCTGCACCAGGACGCGACCGGGGTGATCGCGCCGGGCAAGCTCGCCGACCTGATCGTGCTCGACCGCGACGTCCTGCGCACGAAGGCGCGCCGGATCGGCGCGACGAAGGTCCTGACCACGATGGTCGGCGGGCGCACGGTCTACCGCGCCCGCGCCGGACGCTAGGGCCGGCCGGCCGGACGGACGCGGCCGCGGGGGCGGCGGGTCGGCCGGGCCGGACCCGCCCGGCTCGCCGCGGCCCGTGCCCGGCCACGTGCAAGAGTTCCGCGCGTGCGCGTGGTCATCCTCGGACCGCTGGAGGTCTGGCGCGACGGACGCCCCGTGCCCGTCGCGGGCGGCCGCGTCCGCGCGCTGCTCGTGCGGCTGGCGCTCGACGCCGGGCACGACGTCGGCCGCGACGCGCTCGTCGACGCCATCTGGGAGGCGGCCCCGCCGGCCGACGCGGGGCACGCGCTGCAGGCGCTGGTCTCGCGCCTGCGGCGGGCGCTCGGGAGCGACGCCGTGCGGACCGGCGCCGCCGGCTATCGCCTGGCGGTCGCGCCCGAGGACGTCGACGCGCTGGCGTTCGAGGCCGAGGCGCGGGCGGGCGCCACGGCCCTGCGCGCGGGGGATGCGTCGGAGGCCGCCCACGTCCTGCGCGACGCGCTGGCCCGGTGGCGTGGCGCCGCGCTCGGCGAGCTGACCGGCACGCACCGCTTCGCGGCGGACGCCGCCGACCGCCTGGACGCCCTGCGCGTCGGCGCGACCGCGGACCGCATCGAGGCGGACCTGCGGCTGGGCGGCGGGGCCGACCTGCTGCCCGAGCTCGACCGGCTCACCGCCGACCATCCGCTGCACGAGCGGCTCGCGGCCCAGCGCCTGCGCGCGCTCGCGGCGGCCGGGCGGCCGGCCGAGGCGCTGGCCGCCTACGAGGCCGTCCGCGTGCGTCTGGACGCCGAGCTCGGCGCCCTGCCGTCCGCCGAGCTGCGGGCCGCGCACCTGGCCCTCGTCGACGGCACCGCCGACGCGCCGGCGCCCGTGGCGGCCCGCGGCGCGGCGGCGCCCGACGACGGCCCCGGGCCCGGGGCCCAGCCGTCGCCCGCTCCCGTCCCGGCGCTCGGCCGCCGCAGCACCCTGCGCGCCCCCCTGACGAGCTTCGTCGGCCGCGAGGACCAGATCGAGCGCCTGGACGCGCTCGTCGCGGCACACCGGCTGGTCACCCTGGTCGGGCCCGGCGGGGCCGGCAAGACGCGGCTGGCGGGCGAGGTCGCCCGGCGGCAGGAGCACGCGGTCGCCGACGGGGTATGGATGGCCGAGCTGGCGACGGTGACCGCTCCGGGCGACGTGCCCGCAAGCGTCCTCGGCGCGCTCGGCCTGCGCGAGGCGCGGCTGCTGGCGCACGCGGCCGGCCCCGGCGCCGCGGCCTCCGCCGCGACGCCCGAGAGCGACCCGACCGAACACCTGCTGGACGTCCTGGCGGAGCGCGAGACCGTCCTGGTCCTCGACAACTGCGAGCACGTGATCGGCGCGGCCGCCGCCCTCGCCGACCGGCTCCTCGCCCACTGCCCGCGGCTGCGGATCGTCGCGACGAGCCGCGAGCCGCTCGGGGTCCCCGGGGAGCGCCTGGAGCCCGTCGCGCCGCTGGGCCTGCCGCCCGCCGGCGCCGACGCCCGGACGGCGGCCGCCTACCCCGCCGTCCGGCTGTTCGCCGACCGCGCGGCCGCCGCGTCGCCCGGCTTCGCCGTCGACGACGCCACCGTCGGCAGCGTCGTCGAGATCTGCCGGCGCCTGGACGGGCTGCCGCTGGCGCTCGAGCTCGCCGCCGCGCGGCTGCGCTCCCTGCCCGTGGCCCAGGTCGCGGCGCGCCTGGACGACCGCTTCCGCCTGCTGACCGGCGGCAGCCGCACCGCGCTGCCCCGCCAGCAGACGCTGCGGGCGGTCGTCGACTGGAGCTGGGACCTGCTGTCGGAGGAGGAGCGCCTCGTCGCCCGCCGCATCGCGGTCTTCCCCGGCGGCGTGACGCCGGAGAGCGCCGCCGCGGTCTGCGCCGGCGACGGCCGGGACGCCCTCGCCGTCCTCGACCTGCTCGCCGCGCTCGTCGACCGCTCCCTGCTGGTCCTCGTCGACCGCGAGGCCCCGCGGTACCGGATGCTGGAGACCATCCGCGAGTACGGCCTGGAGCAGCTGACGGCGTGCGGCGAGGACGCCGCCACCCGCACCGCGCACGCGCGGTTCTTCGCCGCGCTCGCCGCCGAGGCCGACGCGCACCTGCGCGGCCCCGAGCAGCTGCGCTGGTTCCGCCGGCTGCAGCCCGAGCGCGACGACCTGCTCGCGGCGCTGCGCCGGCTGGCCGACGAGGGCGACGCGCGCTCCGCGCTGGCGCTGGCGGTGTCGCTGATCTGGTTCTGGGTGCTGTCCGGGCGCCCGAACGAGGCCGTCGCGACCGTTCGCCTGGCGCACGAGGTCCCCGGCGACGCCGACCCGGTCGACCGCCTGCTCGCCGAGAGCGTGCTGCTGCTCCGCGGCCCCGTGCCCGTCGCGGACGTCGGTCCGCCCCTGTCCGCGGTGCTCGACCGCCTCGACGATCTGGACCTGTCCCGTCGGCCGCTCGCGCAGGCCGCCGCCCCGGTCCTGGCGTGGTTCTCGTCGAACCCCGACCGCGCCGACCGCCTGTTCGCGCGCGCACGCGAGAGCCGTGACCCGTGGGTGCGCGCGACGGTTCCCCTCGGGCTGGGTCGGGTGGCCGAGAACGCCGGCGACGTCGCCGGCTTCCGCCGCCACCTGGAGGAGGCGCTCGCCGCCTTCCGGGCGCTGGGCGAACGCTGGGGGCTGACGACGACGCTGAGCGCGCTGAGCGGCCTGATGCTGCTCGAGGACGACCTGGACGGCGCCGCCGCCGCGCTCGAGGAGGTGCAGCGCGTCGTGCGCGAGCTCGGCGCCGACGGCGACGACGCGCACCTGCGCTTCGACCTGGCCGACGTGCGCTGGCGGCGCGGCGACCTGGAGGGCGCCCGGGACGACGCCGCCCGCGCGCTCGACGCCACCGACGTCGGCGGGGTCGAGGCGGCGTTCGCCACGGCGTTCCTGGCCCGCATCACCGGGCTGCTCGGCGACGGGGACCGCGCCCGCGAGCTGATCGCCGCCGCGCTCGAGACCGCCGGCCGCGCCCAGGTGCAGCGCCCCGAGCGCGGCCACATCCAGGCCGCCATCCGGGCGCAGGCCGCGCTCGTGGCGCTCGACGGCGAGGACGCGGCCGGCGCGCGCCGGCACCTGGCCCACGCGTACCCCGAGGCGCTGCGGAGCGAGGACGGGCCGATCATCGCGCTCGTCGGCGTCGCCGTCGCGGGGCTGGCCGCCGCGGTCGGCGACGCCGCCGGCGCCGCCGAGATCCTGGGCGCGGCGGCGCGCCTGCGTGGTGCCGAGGACCGCACCCAGCCGGACGTCGTCCGCCTGACCGCGCGCCTGCGGACCACGCTCGGCGAGCAGGCCTACGCCGCGGCGTTCGCGGCCGGCCGGGAGCGCGACCGCGACGACGCGCTGCGGCGGCTCGACCCCGCGGGCGTCTCCGCCGCGTGACGTCGTCGCCGCGGGCCCGCGTGCCGCCACGCGCTCAGTGCACCTCCTCGACGTCGTGCGAGTTCGTCAGGCTCGACGCGCCGTAGGCGGCGACCACGCCGGCGAGGACGGCGAGGATCGCGTAGGTGATCCGCTCGCCGTGGAAGAACGAGTGGACGAGGTCGTCGCTCCACGTGCCGACGGGCAGCGCCTTCGTGACGAGCACCGCGATCAGCGTGCCGACGACGGCGGTGCCGACGCTCGTGCCGACCTCCTGCGCGGTGTCGTTGAGCGCCGTGCCGATCGAGGTGCGGTTGGCGGGCATCGCGTCGACGAGCGCCACCGCGCCGATGGTCATGATCGTCCGCAGCCCGAGGGTCATGACGACCATGCCGGCCGCGATCGCCACGTAGCCGTGGAAGACGCCCCAGGACAGGATCGCCAGGCCGCCGGCCAGCAGCGCCGCGCCGATCAGGCACGCGATGCGGTGACCCAGGCGCTTGGCGAGGCCCTCGGAGACCGGGGTCGCCAGCACCATCGTGGCGATCAGCGGCAGGTTCGCCAGGCCCGCCCGCACCGGCGACCAGCCGTAGGCGTACTGGAAGTGCAGGATCAGGCCGAACATGACGCTGGCCATCGCGATCGAGGTGCCCGCCTGGGCGATCGCCGCCCCGCGGACGGTGCCGTTCGCGAACAGCCGCAGGTCGAGCATCGGGTCGGTCGTGCGCCGCTCGTGGGCGACGAAGGCGACGGCGGCGAGGACCGCGCCGACGGCGGCGCCGAGGGTGCCGGCCGCGAGCCAGCCGTGCTCCACGCCGCTCGTCAGGGCGTAGCACGCCAGGCCGATCGTCAGGACGCTGAGGGCGGCGCCCGGCAGGTCGAGCCGGTCCTGCGTCAGGTCCTCGGGACGGTCGGGCGCCACGCCGAGCCGCACGCCGACCGACGCGATGACCGCGATCGGGGCGTTGACGGCCAGGAGCCACTCCCAGCGGACGTGCGCCAGCGCGGTGCCGCCGAGCAGCGGCCCCAGGATGAACCCGGACATGCCGACGACGATCATCACCGTCATCGCCCGCATCCGCAGCGCGTCCTCCTCGAACAGCCGGAAGACGAGCGAGTTGGTGATCGGCGCCATCATCGCCGCCGCGATCCCGAGCCCGGCGCGCAGCGCGATCAGTCCGGGGGACGAGTCGACGAACACGACGAGCAGGCTGAGCGCCCCGAAGAGCGCGAGGCCGATCAGCAGCACCCGTCGGCGGCCCCAGCGGTCGGCGATCGAGCCGGCCGTCAGGAGCAGGCCGCCGAACGTCAGCGAGTACGCGCCGGTGACCCACTGCAGGTCGGTGGTGCCCGCGCCGAGGTCGCGGCCGATCGTCGGCAGGGCGATCGACAGCAGCGTGTTGTCGACCATCTCGACGAAGAACGCCAGGCAGAGGGCCGTCATGGGGATCCACGCGGCGCGGAGAGAGGGATAGGTGCGCGACGACGTGGGGGCCGCCGCGACCGGTGGGGTGGTCGTCGTGCTCATGCCGGGAGCGTCGGGGACGGCGCTCACAGCGCCCGCACACGGCGCTCACACGCCCCGTGAGGAGGTCGCTTCGCCGTTCCGCCGCGGCCCGTATTCTC
Organism: Patulibacter sp. SYSU D01012; assembly: GCF_017916475.1. Taxonomy (GTDB): domain Bacteria; phylum Actinomycetota; class Thermoleophilia; order Solirubrobacterales; family Solirubrobacteraceae; genus Patulibacter. The sequence continues at coordinate 630,605 of NZ_JAFMTB010000001.1, read as the reverse complement.
CTATTCAATGGACTCCTTGAGCACGACGGAGGGCCCGGCCGAGCTGTTCGCCGCGACGGGGCGCGCGCTGGGGCATCCGAAGCGCCTGGAGCTGCTGACCCTGCTGGCGCAGACCGAGCGCTCCGTGGAGGACCTGTCCACGCTGGCCGGCCAGTCGCTGGCGACGACGTCCGCGCAGCTGCAGACGCTGCGGCGGGCCGGGCTGGTCGTCCGCCGGCGCGCCGGCACCCACGCCTACTACCGGCTGGCGGGCCCCGCGGTGCTCGACCTGCTCGTGGCCCTGCAGCGCGTCACGGTCGGCCTGCACGCCGGCGAGCACCTCGCCGCGCCGGGCGCCGACGACGCCGACGACGTGCCCGTGCGCACGCTGGAGCGGGACGAGCTGCTGCGCGGCGCGCGCTCCGGTCGCGTGCTCGTCCTCGACGTCCGCCCGACGGAGGAGTACGCCAGCGGGCACATCCCCGGCGCGGTCTCGCTGCCGCTGGAGGAGCTCGAGGACCGGCTCGGCGAGATCCCCACCGACGTCGAGGTCGTCGCGTACTGCCGCGGCGCGTACTGCCTGCTCTCGCACGACGCCGCCCGACTGCTGCGCGAGCGCGGCCGCGACGCCTCCGTGCTGGACCACGGCATGAACGAGTGGCGCGCCGCCGGGCAGCCGGTCGGGGCCGGGCGTTGAGCGCGGCGACGGTGGCGGCGCCGCCCGACGCGCGCGAGCGGCTGCAGCGGCGGACGATCCGCGTCCTGCTCCTGTCGCAGGTCTTCGCCGGCGCCGGCCTGGCCGCCGGCGTGTCCGTCGGCGCGCTGCTCGCCCAGGACATGCTCGGCTCGACCGGCTCGTCCGGCCTGCCGACCGCGCTGTTCACCCTCGGCTCCGCGGTCGCCGCGATGCTCGTCGGCCGCGCGTCCCAGCGCTCCGGGCGCCGCGCCGGCCTGGCGGCCGGCTACGCCGTCGGGGCCGTGGGCGGCGCCGGGGTGGTCCTGGCGGCCGCGATCGACAGCGTCCCGCTGCTGTTCGCCGCGCTCGTCCTGTACGGCTCCGGCACCGCCACCAACCTGCAGGCGCGGTACGCCGGCGGCGACCTGGCCGACCGCTCGGGGCGCGCCCGCGCGATGAGCACGGTCCTCGTCGCGACCACGCTCGGCGCCGTCGTCGGCCCCAACCTGACGGACCCGACCGGCGCGCTCGCCGAGGCGATCGGCGTGCGCGCCCTCGCGGGCCCGTTCATGCTGGCGACGGTCGCCTACGCGGCCGCCGGCGCCGCGGTCGCCGTGCTGCTGCGCCCCGACCCGCTGCTGACCGCCCGCCGGTGGGCCGCCGACGACCTGGCCGCCGCCCCCGCGGGCACGGCGCCGGCGGCCAGCGACGCCACCCCGCGCGCCGTCCTCTTCGCCGGCGCCGCGATGGTCATCACGCAAGCCGTGATGGTGGCGATCATGACGATGACGCCGGTGCACATGCACGACCACGGCCACGGCCTGGGCGCGTCGGGCCTGGTCATCTCGATCCACATCGCGGCGATGTACCTGCCGTCGCCGCTGTCGGGCCACCTCGTCGACCGCTACGGCCGCCGGGCCGTCCTGTCCGGCGGCGGCGCCGTGCTCTTGGCCGCGGGGCTCGTGGCCGGCGTGGCGCCCGCGGACTCCACCGTCCTGCTGGCGGTCGGCCTGGCGCTGCTGGGCTTCGGCTGGAGCCTGGGCCTGGCCGCCGGCACCGCGATGGTCACCGACGCCGCACCGCTCGACCGCCGCGCGCAGATCCAGGGCGCCGTGGACGTCAGCGTCGCCGTCGCCGGCGCGACCGGGGGCCTAGCCAGCGGCTACGTGGTCGCCTCGTTCGGCTACACCGCCCTGTCGCTCACGGGCGGCGTGCTCGGCCTGCTGCTGCTGCCGATCGTCGTCCGCCTGGGCGCGGAGGCACGCCGCTAGGGGCGGGCGCTCAGGCCGTCGCCGCGGCGGCGTCGCCCACCGTCGTCGCCGCGCGGACGAGCGCCTGCAGCGCCGGCGTGCGGCTGCACGGCCGCCAGCCGATCACCGTCGTCACGTCGGGGGCGTCGACGACCGGCACCGCGACGTGCTCGGGCCACTGCCACGCGCGGCTCGACGCGGGGATGACGAGCAGCGTGCGGCCCAGCGCGACGAGCTGGGCGAGCTGCGCCTGCGTGTGGACCTCGGGGCCCGGCCCCTCGGGGTAGCCGCCGCCGAGCAGGGGCCAGCGGGCGATCGGCAGGTCGGGGACGTGCTGGACCTCGGCCATCGTCAGCGTCTCGCGGGCGGCGAGGGGGTGGTCCCGCGGCAGGATCGCGACCTGGCCCTCGGTGACCAGGTCGGCGGTCTCGAAGCCGTCCAGGTCGTCGTACGGGCGGTGCATGAGCGCCACGTCGGCGCGCCCCTCGCGCAGCAGCCCGGCCTGCTCGCCGACCTCGCACAGCAGCACCTCGACGGGCGGCGCGGCGGGGTCGGCCGCCGCGGCGTCCAGCAGGCGGCGCAGCAGCTCGTGCGACGCCCCGGCCTTCGTCGCCAGGACGAGCGGCCGCGCGGGGGCCGCGGCGTCCCGGGTGCGCCGCGCCGCCGCGCCGACCGCCGCCAGGATCGGCCGCGCCTCGGCCAGCAGCACGCGGCCGGCGTCCGTCAGCGCGACGCCCCGCCGGTCGCGGTCGAGCAGCGTCACGCCCAGCCGCAGCTCGAGCTTGCGGATCGCGCGGGAGAGCGGCGGCTGCGCGATCCGCAGCCGCTCGGCGGCGCGCCCGAAGTGCAGCTCCTCCGCGACCGCGACGAAGTACCGCAGCTCGCGCGTCTCGAGGTCGTCCACGCCCCGAGCCTACTCCGCGATACCCGCCGGGTATCAGGCCGCACCGCATCGGTCTTGGACGGCGGGCGGTCGCGGGCGGAGCATCGACGGGGTGAACGACACGAAGACCGCGCTGGTCACCGGCGCGAACAAGGGCATCGGCCTCGCGATCGCCCGCGGCCTGGGCGCGCGCGGGTTCCGCGTCGCCGTCGGCGCGCGCGACGAGGACCGCCGCGCGGCCGCCGTCGAGGGGCTGCGCGCCGAGGGCGTCGACGCGTTCGGCGTCGCCCTCGACGTGACGGACGACGCGAGCGTCGCGGCGGCCGCGCAGGCGCTGGAGCGCGAGGCCGGGCGCCTCGACGTCCTCGTCAACAACGCCGGCATCGCCGGCCGCACCGACGGCGGGGCGCAGGACCCGACGACGCTCGACCTGGACGTCCTCCGCACCGTCCTGGACACGAACGTCCTGGGCGTCGTCCGCGTGACGAACGCGGTGCTGCCGCTGCTGCTGCGGGCGCCGGCGCCGCGGATCGTGAACCTGTCGAGCACGATGGGCTCGCTCGGCCTGCAGGCCGGCCCGATCCTGGCCGCGTACGCGCCGTCGAAGACGATGCTGAACGGCATCACCACCCAGTATGCGCGCCGGCTGGCCGACACGCCGGTCGTCGTCAACGCCGCGTGCCCCGGCTACGTGGCGACCGACTTCACCGGGCACGACGGGCCCCGCACGCCGGAGGAGGGCGCCGCGGTGGTGCTGCGCCTGGCGACCCTGCCGGACGACGGGCCGCGCGGCGGCTTCTTCGACGACGGCGGCGTCGTGCCCTGGTGAGGCCGCGCCGCCGTCCGGCGGGCGGGCCTGCGGGGACGGGGCGGCGTCCCCCGTCGAGGCCGGCGCGGCGGGCCGTCGCCGCGCGGCCCGTCCGGCCGCCGTGCGCCCTCAGCCGCCGGCGACCGCCTGCGCCTCGTCGGTGACGACGCGGGCGGCCAGCAGCTCGTACGAGCGCATCCGCGCGGGCAGGTCGGCGACGTTCATCGCGACCATGACCTCGTCCGCGCCGCAGCCCGCGGCGAAGGCGGCCACCTGCTCGGCGGCGCCGTCCCCGTCGCCGACCGCCGAGTAGTGGAGCATCTGCAGCGCGTGGCGCCCGACCGGCGAGCGCAGGATGGCCTCGGTCTCGGCGCGGTCGCCCGACGAGACGGAGCGGCCGCTGAGCGCGCGGGCCATCTTCTCGAGCGCCGTCGCGTACAGCAGCTGCGCGTCGTCCTCGGTGTCGGCGGCGAAGACGTTCATGCTGGCGATCATGTACGGCGCGTCCAGCGCCTCCGACGGCTGGAACTCCTCGCGGTACAGGCGGGCGGCGTTCAGCAGCTCCGCCGGCGCGAAGTGCGACGCGAAGGCGTACGGCAGGCCCAGCTGGGCCGCGAGGCGCGCGCCGAACAGCGACGAGCCCAGGATGTAGAGCGGCACGTTCGTGCCCTCGCCCGGGATGGCGCGCACGGTCTGCCCCGGCCGCGACGGCCCCAGGAGCGCCTGCAGCTCGACGACGTCCTGCGGGAAGCGGTCCGACGCCTCGGGCGACCGGCGCATCGCGCGCACGGTGTCCAGGTCGGTGCCCGGCGCCCGCCCCAGGCCCAGGTCGATGCGCCCGGGGTAGAGGGTCTCGAGCGTGCCGTACTGCTCGGCGACGATCAGCGGCGAGTGGTTGGGCAGCATCACGCCGCCCGCCCCCACGCGGATGCGCTCCGTGTTCGCCGCGATGAACCCCGCGAGGACCGCCGGGGTCGACGAGACGATGCTCGGCATGTTGTGGTGCTCCGAGAACCAGTAGCGCCCGTAGCCCCACGCCTCGGCCCGCTTCGCGAGCTCGGCGCTGCCGAGGAGCGCGTCCCGCGGCGTGACGTCGCCGCCCGCCGTGGCCAGATCGAGTACCGACAACCGCACCGCCATGAAGACCTCCCTGCCGTCCCGAGACGTGCCCCGAGACCGGATCCGGGCCCCGGTCGGAGCCCTCGTCCGAGGCTACACAGCGCCCCCGGAGGCGCCTGCCGGCCGGGGGATCCGCGCTTGCGCCGCGCGCCGCGCTGCACGAAGGTGCGACGCGGTGTCGAGAACGCCGCGGCGGCTCCGTCCCCCGGACAGACGCGGCGACCGCGACCGCGCCCGACGAAGGAGAACCACGATGGCCAAGTACCTGCTGCTCAAGCACTACCGCGGCGCGCCCGACGCCGTGAACAACGTCCCGATGGACCGCTGGACGCCCCAGGAGGTCGAGGATCACCTCCAGTACATGCGCGACTTCGCCGACCGCCTGCGCGCGACCGGCGAGTACGTCGACGGCCAGGCGCTGGCGCCGGACGGCCTGTGGGTGCGCTCGGACCCGCGCGGCGCCGCGCGGCCGTACGCCGAGGCGGCGCACGCGGCCCCTACCCTGGCCGAGCGTCACCACCTGACGCGGCAGGCGGCGCGGCTGGGGCAGGAGCTCGGCGAGCGGGCGTGACCGCGCCGGCGCGGCCGCCGGGCCCGGCGGCCGCGCCTACAGCGGCGGCGTGTCGTCCCGGGGCACGGCCGCGCCGCTGTCGACGGCCGCCTTGCGCACCGCCTCCGCCACCGCCTCGTGCACCGCGGGGTCGAGCACGTCGGGAACCAGCTCGGACTCGACGGTCAGGCCGGCCAGCGCCCACGCGGCCGCGCGCTTCATCTCGACGTTGATGCGCGTGGCTCCGGCCTGCAGGGCACCCTTGAAGATCCCCGGGTAGCCCAGGACGTTGTTGACGCTCGTGCCGTCGGCGGCGAACGCGGCGCCGGCCGCCAGCGCGACCTCCGGCTCGATCTCGGGCGCGGGGTTCGTCAGCGCCAGGACCACGGTCCCCGGCCGCACCCACTCGGGGCGGATGAGTCCCGGCCGGCCGCTCGTGGCGATGACGACGTCGGCCTCGGCCATGACCGCCTCCACCCCGTCGACGACCTCGAGCCCGCTCGCCGCGGCGCGCTCGCGCGCCGCCGGGTTGGGGTCCGTCACCAGCAGCCGGTCGACGCCGGCGTCGTGGATCAGGCCGGCGATGCCCGAGCCGGCGGCCCCCAGGCCGATCTGCCCGACGACGGCCTTGTCCAGCCGCAGGCCCACGTGGCGGCACGCGGCCAGGGCGGCGGCGAACGTCGCGACCGCCGTGCCGTGGACGTCGTCGTGCATGACGGGCTTCGGCAGCGCCTCGTCCAGGCGCCGCTCGATCTCGAAGCACGCCGGCGCCGAGATGTCCTCCAGGTGGATGGCGCCGAAGCCGGGCGCGATCCGCAGCACCGTGTCCACGATCGTGTCCGTGTCGCGCGAGTCGATCAGGATCGGCACCGCGGTCAGGCCGACGAACTGGCTGTAGAAGAGCGCCTTGCCCTCCATCACCGGCATCGCCGCGACCGGGCCGACGTCGCCCAGGCCGAGCACGCGGGTGCCGTTCGTGACGATGGCGACGGTGCGGCCGATCATCGTGAAGCGCCCCGCCAGGTCGGGGTGCTCCGCGATCGCCTGCGACACGCGGGCGACGCCCGGCGTGTAGACGTCGCGCACCTCCTGCACCGTCGTGACGGGCGTGCCCGTCGTGCGCAGCTTGCCGCCGTCGTGGGCGATGAACGCGCGGTCGTGGTACCAGCTGACGGAGACGTCGGGCAGCGCGGCGAGCGCCTGCGCCAGCTCGTCCGCGTGCGCCTTGTCGCGCACCTCGACGGTGATCTCGCGCAGCGCCTCGTGCCGCGCGACGGACACCGTGACGATGTCGCCGATGACGCCGCCGTGCTCGGCGATCCGCGTCGTCAGCTTGGCCAGCTGGCCGACGCGGTGGGGGATGTGCAGCCGGTAGGTGCAGTCGAGGGCCATCTGGCGGGTCTTCCTGGGACGCGGTGCGCGGTCCGCGAACTTGTACCCGCCAGGGAGGACGAGCGCCGGCCGGCCCCGGCGCGAACCCGCCGGCCGCCGGGCGCGGCGGCCCGGCTACAGGCGCTCGCGCGGGTCGCGCACGACGGGGCGCTGGACCACGGGCCGCTCGACGACCGCGGCGCGGCGGCGGGCCCAGACGGCGTCCCACAGGAACGCGATCACCAGCCCCACGACGCCGATGACCATCAGGATGGTGCCGGCGGTCTGGATGCTGAAGCCGTCCGTGTGCGCGGTGACGGCGAAGCGCAGGATGGCGCCGACGGCGATGAGCAGGAGGGCGGTGCCGTAGGTCATGTCGGGTCCTTCGTCGCGGGGACGACCCGGCGGCCCGAGGGGGCGCCGGACGGCGGGGCGCTGTGCCCCGCACCCCTGCAACGGCGCGGGCCCCCGGAAAGTCAGGTGCTACCGGTCGCGGCGGCCCGCTCGCCCGCGGACGCCGTCACGGGCCCGGCCCCGCGCGCGCCTTCCCGACGCGACTGGTCACGGGCTCCCGCGCATGGTTTGATGATCGGCAGATCAGCACCAAGGAGACCTTCATGGCTGAGTACGCAGTCGTCGATCCCTCGACCGGCGAGACCCTCAAGACCTACCCGACCATCAGCGACGCGGACCTGGACGCGGCGATCGGTCGCGCGCACGCCGCCCACAAGGCGTGGAGCAAGGACACGAGCGTCGCCGACCGCGCGGCGGTCCTGCGCCGCATCGCCGAGCTCCACGAGGAGCGCAAGCAGGAGCTGGGCGAGATCATCGTCCGCGAGATGGGCAAGCCGATCGAGCAGTCCGTCGGCGAGGTCGAGTTCTGCGCGGCGATCTACACGTACTACGCCGACCGCGCCGAGGAGCTCCTGAAGGACGAGCCGATCGAGCTGCTCGAGGGCGAGGGCTCCGCCCTCATCCGCCGCTCCTCGCTCGGCGTGCTGCTGGGCATCATGCCCTGGAACTACCCGTACTACCAGGTGGCCCGCTTCGCCGGCCCGAACCTGCTGATCGGCAACACGATCGTCCTCAAGCACGCCCCGCAGTGCCCCGAGTCGGCCGCCGCGATCGAGCAGCTGTTCCAGGACGCCGGCCTGCCCGCGGACGCGTACGTCAACGTCTACGCGACGAACGAGCAGATCGAGACCGTCATCGCGGACCCGCGCGTGCAGGGCGTGTCGCTGACCGGCTCGGGCCGCGCCGGCGCCGCCGTCGCCGAGATCGCCGGCCGCAACCTGAAGAAGGTCGTGCTCGAGCTGGGCGGGTCCGACCCGTTCATCCTGCTCGGCGCCGACGACCTGGACGCGGTCGTCGAGGCCGCCGTCGGGGGCCGCATGGAGAACGGCGGCCAGGCCTGCAACGCCGCGAAGCGCTTCATCGTCATCGACGAGCTCTACGACGCCTTCGTCGAGAAGTTCACGGGCGCGCTGACGGCGATCCAGCCCGGCGACCCGTCGAAGGAGGACACGACGCTCGGCCCGCTCTCGTCCGCCCGCGCCGCCGAGACGCTCGAGCAGCAGGTGCAGCGCGCGACGGAGAACGGCGCCAAGCTCGCCGCCGGCGGCGGCCGCGACGGCAACTTCTTCAACACCGCCGTCCTGACCGACATCACGCCCGAGAACCCCGCCTACAAGGAGGAGTTCTTCGGTCCGGTCGCGCAGGTCTACCGCGTGTCGTCCGAGCAGGAGGCGATCGAGCTGGCCAACGACACCGAGTTCGGTCTGGGCTCGTACGTCTTCACGACCGACCAGGAGCAGGCGCTGCGCGTCGCCGACCAGATCGAGGCCGGCATGGTCTTCATCAACGCGGTCGGCGCCGAGGGTGCCGAGCTGCCGTTCGGCGGCGTGAAGGGCTCGGGCTTCGGCCGCGAGCTCGGCCGCTTCGGCGCCGACGAGTTCGTCAACAAGAAGCTCATCCGCGTCGCGGGCTGAGCCCCGCGCCGCCGCGCCCCCGGACTTGCGTCGGGGGACGCGGCGGCGCATCATGCGCGCATGCGCCCCGCCGGTGTCCGCCGTACGCTCACCGCCGCGGCGCTCACCGCCGCGGGCCTGACGCTCGCCGGCCCGCCCACCACGGGCGCCGCCGGCCCCCTCCGCGCGGGGACCTCGTCCTCCCCGCGCGCCGCGGCCGCCTGCCCCGCCGCGGGCGCCACCGTCGCCCGCGACCGGCACCCGGCCGTCCGCGTCTTCCGCCGCGCCGGCACGCTGCGGGCCTGCCTGAGCGCCCCCGGATCCCCGGCGCGCCTGCGCACCCTGGGCGCGTGGGCGCCCGGCACGCGCGTGGCCGTCGAGGCCGGCACCGTCGCGTGGACCACGCCGCGCGCGGCGGGCGACGGGGTGACGACGATCGACCTGCGCACGGGGCGGCGATGGGCGCAGCTGCGCCGCGCGGTGCCGGCCACGGCGACCGCCCCGGCGGCCGACGACCGGGTGCTGGCGCTCGTCACCGACGACGCGCTGACCGGCTGGGTGACCGCCGGCGGCGTCGTGGCGGCGGCGCTCCGGCACGTGGACGCCGACGACGACCCGTCGCTGGACGGCACGCCCGCGGCCGCCGTCCGCCGCCGCTACGTGCTGCGCCGCGCCGACGCGGCCGCGGCGCCGGCGCTCGCCGCGGGCCTGGAGCTGACCGTCGGCGGCGAGACGGACGACTGCGGCGGCGAGGTCGTCCGGGCGCTGACGTTCCCGGCCGCCACGCCGCCCGCGCTCTCGCGGTTCGCCTACCGCGTGGATCCGGTGCAGCCGGATCCCGCCATCTGCTCCCGGTAGGCCGGCGTCCGCCCGCCGCGCGACGGACGGACGGCGGTCGGTCCCCTCACAGCGCCCCGCGGCCGATCTCCGCGGCGATGTGCTCCGCCTGCCGGATGCCGAGCGCCACGATCGTCAGCGTCGGGTTGGCCGCCGCGCCGGTCGTGAACTGCGAGCCGTCCGAGACGAACAGGTTGGGCACGTCGTGCGCGCGGCCCCACTCGTTCACGACGCCGTCCTCGGGGCGCGCGCTCATGCGGCAGGTACCCAGGTTGTGCGTCGACGGGTACGGCGGCGTGCGGTGCACGTTCGTCGCGCCGACGGCCTCGTACAGCTTCGTCCCCTGTGTCCAGGCGTGCTCGCGCATCGCCAGGTCGTTCGGATGGTCGTCGAAGTGCACGTGCGGCACCGGCAGCCCGTGCGCGTCCGTCATCCCGTGGTCGAGCGTGACGCGGTTGTCGGCCTGCGGCATGTCCTCCCCCACCAGCCACATTCCGGCGGTGCTGCGGTAGGCGTCCATCGTCGCGGTGAACTCCGGGCCCCAGCCGCCGGGCTCGACGAAGGCCGCCAGGAACGGCACGCCCAGCGAGATCAGCTGCATGTAGTAGCCGCCGACGAACCCGCGGTCGGTGTCGTGCCGGGACTCGTCCGCGACGACGCCCGCCATCGTCTCGCCGCGCCACATCTTGACCTCGCGGTCGAAGCGGCCGTAGACCGACGCGGTCAGGTGCCGCATGTAGTGGCGGCCGACGTGCCCGGAGGAGTTCGCCAGGCCGTCGGGGAACAGCGGCGAGTCGGAGAGCAGCAGCAGGCGCGCGGTCTCGATCGCGTTGCCGGCGACGCAGACCGCCCGGCCGCGCTGCTTGTGCAGGGCGCCGTCCTCGTCCAGGTACAGGACCCCGTCGGCGCGGCCGCGGGCGTCGTGGGTGATCTGGACGACGTGGCAGCCGGCGCGCAGGTCCAGGTTGCCCGTCCGCGCGGCCTTCGGCAGCTCGGACACGAGCGGCGACCACTTCGACTCCTGCTTGTCGCCCTGGAAGTTGAAGCCGTCCTGCACGGTGGCGGGGCGGCCGTCGAACGGCGCGGAGTTCGTGGCGTACGGGCCGGTGGCGATGTGGCGGTAGCCGAGCTCCTTCGCCCCGTTGCCCATCACCTTGAAGTTGTTGTTCGCCGGCAGCGGCGGCCTGCCGCCGACGTGCGTGACCCCCATCTTCTCCTCGGCGCGGTCGTAGTACGGCTCCAGGTCCTCCAGCCCGATCGGCCAGTCCAGGAGCGTGGCGCCGTCGATGGCGCCGTACCGCGACGCCGTCTTGAACTCGTGCGCCTTGAACCGGGGCGTCGCGCCCGCCCAGTGCGTGGCGGTGCCGCCGACGGCCTTGACGGTCCACGCGGGCAGGTTGGGGAAGTCCTTCGCCAGGCGGAAGCTGCCCGACGTCGTGCGCGGATCGAGCCAGGCCATCTGGTTGAAGGCCTCCCACTCGTCCTGCACGTAGTCCTCGGCGGTCAGGTGCGGGCCGGCCTCGAGCACGACGCAGCGGATGCCGCGCTCGCACAGCTCGTGGGCCAGCGTGCCGCCGCCGGGGCCCGAGCCGACGATGACGACGACGTCCTCGTCGTCCTCGGCGAAGGTGGGCGTCTCGAAGCGGCCGCGGAGCTGGACGGTGCTCATCGGAGGATCTCGTCGCGGTGGGGGTCGACGATCTGCGGATCCGGCAGCCAGTCGAGGTCGTCGAACCCGCGGTCGAGGTAGCCGTTCCCGTCGGGACAGGGCCCCTCGTAGCCGAGCAGGTCCCACACCGGCTTCTGGTCGTAGAGCCCGGTCACCAGGCGCGTGCGGATGTGCTCGAAGAACGCGGTGCGCTCCATCGAGCGGAGCACCGCGAGGCGCGCCGCGTCGTCGAGATCGGCGAAGGGCCGCCCGCCGACGACGTCGACATCGCGCAGGCCCTGCTCGAGCTGGGCCCGCAGGCGGACGTCGGCCTCGGCGGCGTCGAGGATCGTCCCCACCGCGCGCTCGTACGGCGCGTCGGGGAACGACGGGTGGGGGAACATCGCGCGGGCGACGTCCTTGAGCAGCTCCCGGCTGGCGGGCGACGTCAGCGTCGTCGCCGCCGGGGTCCTCGGCGTGGTGGCCATCGGGTCCTCTCCTCTCGTCGGTCCGGGGTCGGGCCCCGGAATGGGCGCGAGCCTAGACGCCTGACTGCTGGTCTGACAAGCCCAATGTGCCGGCGGTCACGCTTCGCCGGCTTCGGGGCGCCGGAGCCCGCGGTTCAGCGGCCGGCGAGCTTGTCTGACCAATCGGAAGACGGGTAGGGTGGCCGGCATGGCTTTCGAAGAGGTCGAGCGCCGGCCGGTGTACCAGCAGGTCGCCGCCCAGCTGCGGGCCGCGATCCTGGACGGCGAGCTGGCCCCCGGCCACGACCTGCCGTCGGAGCGCGAGCTGGGCCTGCGCTTCGGCGTCGGCCGCACGAGCGTGCGCGAGGCCCTGCGCGCGCTCCAGGCGCAGGGCCTCGTGGTGGCGGCCGGGCCGACGGCGCCGCTGCGGGTCACGGCCGTCGACGTCCTCTCCGAGGGACCCGTCGGCGAGGCGTTCACCGCCCTCCTGCGGCTCGGGGGCGTTCCGCTCGGCGACCTGATCGAGCTGCGCGGGGCGCTCGAGGGCGCCGCGCTCGCCGCGACGGCGTCCCGCCGGCCACGGCCGGACCTGGCCGACGCGACGGCGGCGCTCGCCGCGATGGACGCCGCGGGCACGGACGTCGACGCGTTCGAGGTCGCCGACGTGCAGTTCCACCTGGCGCTCGTCGAGGCGTCGGGCAACAGCGCGCTCCGCCTGGTGATGCTCGCCGTGCGCAGCTCGATCTCGGAGCACCTGCGCGAGGCGCTGCACCGCGTGCCGGACGTGGCGGACGAGCTCGACCGGCTGCGCGCGGAGCACGCCGCGATCCTCGCCGCCGTGCGCGAGGGGCGGGCGGACGACGCGGCGCGCACGGTCGGCGACCACATCCGCGGCCTGTACGAGCGCACCACCGTCGCGGGGGACGCCGGGGGTCGCGGCGTGGCGCCGGCGGGCCCGGGGGACGCGGGCGATCGGGACGGGCGCCGCGGCGGAGGCACGCGCGCCCCCGGGGCGCGGATCCCCACGGGGGGCGCCGGCGACGCGCCCCGCTCCGCGGGGCCGCGACCGCTCGTCGGCGACGACGCCCCCGAGGCCGTCGCGTGAGCGCCGTGGCGACGGACGCCCTGCTGGCGGACCTCGCGGGCGCGGGCGAGGTGCTCGTCGACCCGGACCTGCTCGCGTCCTACCGCGCCGACCAGGCGGCCCCGGGGCTGCTGCCGGCCGGCACGCCCGCCGCGGTCGTGCGCCCGACGTCGACCGCCGAGGTGCAGGCGGCCGTCCGCGCCGCCGCCGCGCACGGGATCCCCGTCGTTCCCCGCGGCGCCGGATCCGGCCTGAGCGGCGGGGCGAACGCGATCGACGGCGGGCTCGTGGTCAGCCTGGAGCGGATGACCCGGATCCTCGAGATCGACGCCGCGGGGTTGACCGCGACGGTCGAGCCCGGGGTGGTCAACGCGACGCTCGGCGCCGCGTCCGCCGCCGAGGGCCTGTGGTACGCGCCCGACCCCGCCAGCCGGGAGTTCTCCACGATCGGCGGCAACGTCGCCACGAACGCCGGCGGCCTGTGCTGCGTGAAGTACGGCGTCACCCGCGACGCGCTGCTCTCGTGCGAGCTCGTGCTGGCCGACGGCCGCGCCGTCCGCGTCGGCCACCGCACCCGCAAGGGCGTCGCCGGCTACGACCTGGCCGGCCTGGTCTGCGGGTCCGAGGGCACGCTAGGGATCATCACGCAGGTCACCGTCCGGCTGCTGCCGGCACCGCCCCGCGCCAGCACGCTGGCCGCCACGTTCTCGTCGCTCGTCGACGCCGGCGAGGCGGTCGCGGCGATCGTCCGCCGCGTGCGGCCGTCCATGCTCGAGCTCATGGACCGCACGACCCTGCAGGCCGTGCAGGAGCTCGAGCCGCTCGGCTACGAGGACGACGTCCAGGCCGTGCTCTTCGCCCGCTCGGACGCCGGGCCCGAGGCGGGCGCGCGCGAGATCGCGCTGATCGAGGAGCTGTGCGAGACCGCCGGCGCGACGCTCACCGTGGCGTCGGACGACCTGGACGAGGGCCGGATGATCACCGTCGCCCGCCAGCTCGCCTACCCGGCGCTGGAGCGCAAGGGCAGCACCCTGCTCGACGACGTCGCCGTCCCGCTGCCGCAGGTCCCCGCCCTGCTGGCCGGCGTGGAGGAGATCGCCCGCGAGCACGGCGTCCTGATCGGCACGTTCGGCCACGCCGGCGACGGCAACATGCACCCGACCGTCGTCTACGACCACCGGGACGACGACGCGGTGCGCCGCGCACGGGCCGCGTTCGACGCGATCGTCGCGCTGGCGCTGCGGCTCGGCGGCACCGTCTCGGGCGAGCACGGGGTCGGCGCGCTCAAGACGCCGTTCCTCGACGCCGAGCTCGGGGACGCCCGGGCGCTGGGCCGGGCCATCAAGGACGCCTGGGACCCCGCCGGCACGATGAACCCCGGCAAGGGGATCTGAGGGCGGGGCGCGCACCGCAGGCGCGGCCGCGGCCGAAGGCGCGGCGCGTGGGCGCGGCTACGCGGCGACGCCGTGCGCCGCCCGCCAGGCGCTGGGACTCACGCCGCACTCGCGCTTGAACGTCGCGCTGAGCGCGAACGCGCTGGAGAAGCCGACGCGGGCCGCGGCCGCGTCCAGGGTCGTGTCGGGGTCGCGCAGCAGCTCGGCGACCAGCTCGAGCCGCTGGTGGCGCAGGTAGCTCATCGGCGGCTGCCCCACGAGGGCGGCGAAGCGCTTGGCGAGCGCCGCGCGCGAGACGTGCAGCCGCCCGGCCAGCTCGGCGATCGTCCACGGGTGGGCCAGGTCGTCGTGCAGCAGCCGCAGCGCCGGCCCCACGACCGGGTCGCTGTGGGCGGCGTACCACGCGGGCACCTCGGCCCCCGGGCGCGTCAGCCACGCGCGCAGGGCGGTGATGAGCATGAGCTCCAGGGTGCGGTCGAGCAGCACCTGCTGGCCCGGGCGGGGGTGCGCGAGCAGGTCCAGGGCGCCCGGGCTGACGGGGCAGTCCTCCTCCACGTCGTCGACCACCGCAAGCGGCGGCAGGCTGCCCAGCAGGCGCGCGGGCGCTCCCGCGTCGAGCGTGTAGCGGCCCGTGAGCAGGACGGAGGCGTCGGGGTCCTCGGCGTCGCCGGCCGGGCGCGCGCCGTCGTCGGCGGTCGTCGCCGCGGGCGCCGTGCCCGCCGCTCCGGGGGCCGCCCATCGGGCGTCGCGGTGGAGCGTCGAGCCGGGAGGGCTGCCCGGATCGTCCGTCAGAACGTAGGGGGCGCCGCCCGCGAGGATCGCGACCTGGTCCGGGCAGACCCGTGCCGGGGCACCGCCGTCGGGGAGCACCCACACCGCGCCCCGCAGCGGGACCACCAAGGCCAGCGGCGAGCCGTCGTCGCAGCGCATGGACCACGGGGCGCGCAGCACGGACCGGTCGAACGCCGCCCCCGTCGCCCGCACCCCGTCCAGCAGGTCCGCGAGCAGGTCGGTGCGGTCGGGGGAGACGAGCGCCACGGCGCGAGCGTAGACGATCGAGCATGCACGCGAGGGGGCTCGGCATGGCCGTCCGGGGCCGCCGCTGGTTGGCTCGTCCCATGAGCACGACGACGGTTCTGGTCCTGGGCGGCACGGGGAAGACGGGGCGGCGCGTGGCCGCCGGCCTCGAGGCGCGGGGGGTGACCGCGCGGGTCGCCTCGCGTTCGGGCGCCACGCGGTTCGACTGGGCCGACCGCGCGACGTGGGGGCCGGCGCTCGACGGCGCCTCGGCCGTCTACGTCGTCGCGCCCGACCTCGGCACCGGCGCGCGCGAGACGGCGGACGAGATCGGCGCGCTCGTCCGGCAGGCGGCCGCCGCGGGCGTGCGCCGCGCGGTGCTGCTCTCCGTGCCCGACGGCGGCAGCGTCGACCTCGCCGACGCGCACGCCGCGGAGCGCGCGGTCCTGGGCGCCGACCTGGACGGGACCGTCCTGCGGGTCCACTGGTTCTTCCAGAACTTCAGCGAGGACTTCCTCCGCGATCCCGTCCTGGCCGGCGAGCTGCGCCTGCCCACCGGGCAGGGGCGCGACGGGTTCATCGACGCGGAGGACATCGCCGCCGTCGCCGTCGCCGCGCTGCTCGACGACGGGCACGCGGGCCGCGTCTACGAGCTGACGGGGCCGCGGCTCATGACCTTCGGCGACGCCGCCGACGAGATCGCGCGCGCCGCGGGCGTCGCGGTGCGCCACGTCCCGGTGAGCGCCGACGCGTTCGTGCGGGAGTCGGTCGCGCAGGGCCTGCCGGAGGACGCGGCCCGGCTGCTGGCCATCCTGTACGGCAAGTTCGCCCGGGACGAGCTGGCCACCCTGACCGACGACGTCCGCACCGTCCTGGGCCGCCCGCCCCGCGACTTCGCCGACTACGCGCGGGAGGCCGCCGCCGCGGGCGCCTGGAAGGACGCCGTCCCGGCCGGGTCGTAGGGCGTCCGGCCGCGGCGGGCCAGCGCGCTGCCCGGGGTCCCGCCGGGCCCGCAGGGGACGCGGGCTTCCGGCGGGCCCCCGACGCCGAGTGGGACGCTCAGGCCGTGGCGGCCTGCGCGTCCTCCGGCGGCCCCGCGGCCGCGGCGGCCGGGTCCATCCACACGAGCTCGACGACGTGGCCGTCCAGGTCGCGGAAGCTCTCGCCGTACATGAACCCCAGGTCCATCGGGTCGTTCCACCGCTCCGCGCCGGCGGCCCGCGCCTTCGCGGCCAGGTCGACGACCTCGTCCCGGCTGTCGCACGACAGCGAGAGCAGCGCCTCCGTGGTGTCCCGCGGGGCGATCTCGTTCGTGATGAAGCTGCGGAACTTCTCCTCCTCCAGCAGCATCACCATGATGTTCTGCTCGATCACGACGCAGGCGGTCTGCTCGTCGCAGAACGTCTCGTTGATCGCGAAGCCCAGCGCCTCGTAGAAGGCGCGGGCGGCCTGCACGTCCTTCACGGGCAGGTTGGGGAAGATCATGCGGGGCATCGGGGTCTCCTTCGGGCGGCCGCCGCGAGCGGGGCGCGTGGGTCGGTCGGAGCAGAGACCGTCCGACGCCGCAGGACTCATCGGTCGCGGTCGCGCCGCGCCCCGCCCCCCCTACGGGCGGCCCGCCGGGCGCTGGGCGTCGAGCGCGGTCTGCACCTTCTCGGTGCTCAGGCCGAGCGCCTTCGCGAGGGCGGCGACGTGCTCGCTGCGCTTCTCGGCGCGGTCGGGCCGCGCGGCCTTCAGCGCCTCGCGCACCTCGTCCTCGGTCTTGCCGGTCTTCTTCGCGAGGGCGGAGACGAGCTCCTCCGGCCCGCCGCCGGGGCCGCCGGGACCGGGGCCCCCGCGGCCCGGACCACCCGCACCGTGCTGGTCCTCGAGCACCGCCTGGACGTCCTCGGTCTTCGCGCCGAGCGCCTTCGCGATCGCCGCCGCCATCTCGGCGGCGTGGTCGTCCCTGTCCGGGCGGACCTGCTCGAGGGCGGCGGTGAGCTTGGCCTCGGTCACGCCGAGCGCCTTCGCCAGGGCAGCGGTGTCGACGTGCGGCCCGAAGCCCGGGCCGCCGCGGCCGGGACCGCCGAAGCCCGGCCCCCCGAACCCGGGGCCTCCCCCGCCGGGACCGCCCTCGCGGGTGCCCGTGACCTTCAGGTCCTTGTCGAGCTCGACGACGACGAACGCCCCGTCGGCCTTGCGCACCTGGGCACGGAACGTCCCGTCGGGCGCGCTCTGCAGGCCCACGAGCGTGCCGCCCGACACCTTCGCCACCGCGGCCTCGGAGGCCCGGTCGGTGATGCTGCCGGTGAGGGGCGTCGGCGCCTTCGTCGCGGCGGTCGCGGCGTACGCGCCGCCGCCGAGGGCCAGGACGGCCGCGGTGGTGATCGCGGCGGTCTTCCTGAGGGAACGCTTCATGTCCCCAGGATCGGCCGCGACCCTGGGCGGGGCCGCAGGGGTTCCTGAGAGACCCTGAGAGTCGCGGGACGGGGACGGGGACGGGGACGGGTCGTGGCGGTCGAGGCCCGAGGATCGAGCCGGGGCGGGCCGCAGCGGGCGGCGGGCCAGCGGCACGCGGTGGGGATCGCCGCCGTCCCGGCGGTTCCGGTGGGAATCCGCCTCGCGGGGCGATGCCGATTCCCACCACCTGGGCGCGGGCGGCGGGAAGTCCCACCGCGCGCCCGCCCCGCCGCGGCGCCCCTAGTCCTGCGCCCCCCAGGCCCCCGCGGCGTCCCACCGCTCCAGGTCGCGCAGCCACGCCGCGGCCGTCGTGTCGGACGGGGCGCGCCAGTCGCCGCGCGGCGAGAGCGAGCCGCCGGCCGAGACCTTCGGGCCGTTCGGCAGCGCGGAGCGCTTGAACTGGGCGAAGCCGAAGTAGCGGCGCAGGAAGACCTCGAGCCAGCGGCGGATCTCGGGCAGGTCGTACGTGCCTCGCTTCTCGTCGGGGAAGCCGGGGGGCCACTCGCCGGCGTCCACGTCGCGCCACGCGTGCCACGCCAGGAAGCCGATCTTGCCCGGGCGGAAGCCGTAGCGCAGGACGTGGAAGAGCGTGAAGTCCTGCAGCGCGTACGGGCCGATCTTCGACTCCGTGGACTGCAGCTCCTCGCCGGGGACCAGCTCGGGGCTGATCTCGGTGTCGAGGATCGAGGTGAGCGTCTCGTTCACGTCGCCCTCGAACTGGCCCGAGGAGACGACCCAGCGGATCAGGTGCTGGATCAGCGTCTTCGGCACGCCCGAGTTGACCGTGTAGTGGCTCATCTGGTCGCCGACGCCGTAGGTGGCCCAGCCCAGCGCCAGCTCGGACAGGTCGCCGGTGCCCAGCACGATGCCGTTCCGCTGGTTGGCGATGCGGAACAGGTAGTCCGTGCGCAGGCCGGCCTGGACGTTCTCGAACGTGACGTCGTAGACGGGCTCGCCCTCGGCGAACGGGTGGCCCATCTCCTTCAGCATCAGCCGCGCGGTGTCGGTGATGTCGATCTCGGCCTTCGTGATGCCGAGCGCGTCCATCAGCTTGTGGGCGTTGCTCTTCGTGCCCGAGCTCGTCGCGAAGCCGGGGAGCGTGAAGCCCAGGATGTCGGTGCGCGGGCGCCCGGCGCGGTCCATCGCCTTCGCGGCGACGATCAGCGCGTGCGTCGAGTCCAGGCCGCCCGAGACGCCGATGACGATCTTCGGCGCGCCGATGGAGTCCAGGCGGCGCATCAGGCCGGCGACCTGGATGTTGTACGCCTCGTAGCAGTCGAGCTCCAGGCGCTCCTCGTC
The DNA here is from genome assembly GCF_017916475.1 of Patulibacter sp. SYSU D01012. Taxonomy (GTDB): domain Bacteria; phylum Actinomycetota; class Thermoleophilia; order Solirubrobacterales; family Solirubrobacteraceae; genus Patulibacter. Next base: position 611,814 of record NZ_JAFMTB010000001.1, on the reverse strand, counting down.
GGCGGGCACGAACGGGAAGCGCTCGAGCGGGCGGCGCAGGCCCAGGTCGCGGTCGCGCGGCGGGTCCAGCGCGAAGGGGACGGTGCGGAAGTCGCCCGTGCGGGCGGCGTGCACCCGGCGGTTGTCGTCGAACGTCCCCATGCGCATGCGCTCCTGGCGCAGCCGGTCCACGTCGACGTCGGCGATCGACGCGCGGTCGCCCTGCGGGAAGCGCTCCGTCTCGGCGAGCAGGTCGCCGTTCTCGAAGATCATCGTCTGGCCGTCCCACGACAGGTCCGTCGTGGACTCGCCCTCGCCCGCCGCGGCGTAGACGTAGGCGGCCAGGCAGCGCGACGACGCCGAGCGCGCGTAGAGCTTGCGGTCCTCGGCGCGGCCGACGGTGATCGGGCTGCCGGACAGGTTGAGCAGCACCGTGGCGCCCGCCAGCGCGGCCTCGGCGCTCGGCGGCACCGGCACCCACAGGTCCTCGCAGACCTCGGCGTGGAGCACCAGGCCGGGGACGTCCTCGGCGGCGAAGAGCAGGTTGGGGCCGAACGGCACGTCGGCGCCCGCCAGGCGGATCTCGCCCGCGCGCTCGTCGTCGCCCGGCGCGAGCTGGCGGCGCTCGTAGAACTCGCGGTACGTCGGCAGGTACGACTTCGGTGCCACGCCCAGGACCCGGCCGCGGTGGATCACGACCGCGCAGTTGTAGAGCCGGTTGCGGTGCCGCAGCGGCGCGCCGACGACGAGCACGGGCAGCAGCCCGGCCGACGCCTCGACGATCGTCGCGACCGCGGCCTCGACCTCGTCGAGCACGACGTCCTGGTGGAAGAGGTCCTCGATCGAGTACCCGGTCAGCCCCATCTCGGGGAACACCGCGACGGCGACCCCCTCCTCGTGCAGCGCGCGGGCCTGGCGGAGCACCGCGTCGGCGTTCGCGGGCGGGTCGGCGATGACGGTGCCGGCCGTGCAGGCGGCGACCCGGACGAAGCCGTGCGAGTAGAGGCTGCGGAAGTCCATGCTGCTCGGAGTCGTACCCCAAAGCGGCGGCGGGCATCCGGACGGTGCGCGCGGACGCCGCACGCCGGGCCCGCCGAAGGGTTGACGCCGACAACGGCGCCCGTCGGACGGTCGTACGAGCCACCGCCCCGATCGCTCGCGGGAGCGCGGGACGGCGGGTAGGTTGGCCGGCATGCGCCGTCCCGCCGCCCGCCCCGCCCTCGTCGCCGGGGCGGTGGCCCTCGCGCTGGGCGCGACGGCGCCGACGATCGCGTCCGCCGCGTCGGGCTGGGCGCCCACGGGCTCCATGGCCGCCGGGCGGAGCGCGGCCGCGGCGGTGCGCCTGGCCGACGGGCGCATCCTGGTGGCGAGCGGGTTCTCCGGCACCGGCGAAGTGCCCTCCGCCGAGCTCTACGACCCCGCGCGCGGCACCTGGAGCCCGGCGGGCACGCTCGGCGCCGGCCGGCACTACGCCGCCGCCGCGCTGCTGCCGGACGGCCGCGTGCTCCTCACCGGCGGCTTCACCGCCGCGGGCGCCACGGCGACGACGGAGCTCTACGACCCCGCGACGAACGCCTGGACGCCCGGTCCGCCGATGCACCGGCCCCGTAGCGGCCAGGTCGCCGTCGCGCTGGGCGACGGCCGCATCCTCGTCGCGGGCGGGTCGGACTTCCTCCAGCCCGCGGAGGCGACGAGCGAGATCTACGACCCGGCGACCGGCACGTGGTCCGCCCCCGTCCCGATGGGCGCCGGCCGCGAGAACGCGCGGGCCGCCCTGCTGCCGGACGGCCGCGTCCTCGTCGCCGGCGGCGCGGACCAGGGCGGGGGCAGCACGACCTTCGCCGCGTCGGCCGAGACGTACGACCCGCGGCTGGGCGTGTGGGCGCCCACGGCCGCCATGACGGACGCGCGCAGCCAGGCCGGCAGCGCCGTCCTGCGCGACGGCCGGGTCGTGGTCGTCGGCGGCGTGAACCGGAGCGGCCTCGTGGGACGGGCGGAGGCCTACGCGCCGGCGAGCGGGACGTGGCAGGTGATGGGGCCCGCGCTGCTGACGGGCAACACCACGGCGGCGACCACGCTCGCGGACGACCGCGTCCTGGTGCAGACGGACGCCACGGCGACGACGCCGCTGCTCGACCCGACGACCGGCGCGGTCACGGGCGAGTACGCCCTCGACGTGCCCCGCGTCCAGCCGACGCTGACGCCGCTGGCCGACGGCCGGATCCTGGTGGCCGGCGGCACGGTGGCGAACGGGGTCCGCTCCCCGACGGCGCAGCTGTTCACCCCGCGCACGCGCCGCACGGCGACCGGCGGCGACGCCGGCGCCGTCCGCGCCGGCGCCGCGGCCGAGCGCGACGTGGTGGTCCGCAACGACGGGCCCGAGCGGCTGTGGACCACGGGCGTCGCGGTGGAGGGCGCCGACGCCGGCGACTTCACCGTCGTGCGCGAGGACTGCACGGACGGCCCCGTGACCGCCGGCGACGACTGCGTCGTACGGGTGCGCTTCGCCCCGACGGCGACCGGCCCGCGCACGGCCCGGCTCGCGCTCGACGACAACGCCGAGACGTCCGCCGCGCCGGCGCTGACCGGGACCGGCGAGCAGGCCCCGCCGGCGGAGGAGGAGCAGCCGCAGCCCACGCCGCAGGACCCGGCCCCGCGGCCGGCCGCGCCGGTGCCGGCGCCCGTCCCGCCCGCGCTCACCCCGCCCGCCGCGACGTCGGCGGCCCCCACGCTGCGGATCCGCGGCATCCGCGCCACCGACGGCGGCACCCGCATCCGCCTGCGCGTCGAGACGAGCGCCGCGCGGGTCGCCGCGGTCGCGACCCACACCGAGCCCGGCCGCGCCGACGTCCGCGCGCCGCAGGGGCTGCTGCCGGGCCCCGGCCGCATCGCGGTGGCGCGCGCCGGCGCGCGCCCGCTGACCGCCGGCACCCACGAGCTCGTCCTGGCCCGCACCGCGGTCGGCCGCCGCGCCCGGTTCGCCCTGCGGACGGTCCGCCTGCGCGTCGTCGTCACCGCCACGGGCGCGGACGGGCAGGTCACCCGCCGCGTCGGCGCCGTCCGCGCCCGGGTGCGCCTGCCGCGCTGAGCCGGCGCGCGGCGCGGTCTCAGCGCAGCGCGCGCACCGCGGTCCGCGTCGCCCGGGCGATGAGGTCGTCGTCGGACGCCGCCTGCGGATCCCGGCGGTCGGAGAGCACGGCGATGACGATCGGCGCGCCCTGCGGCGGCCAGGCGACGGCGACGTCGTTGCGGGTGCCGTGCCCGCCGGCCCCCGTCTTGTCGGCGACGACCCACCCCGCCGGCACGCCGGCCCGCACGTACGCGTCGCCGGTGGTGTTGCCGATCATCCAGCGCCGCAGGAGCGCGCGGCGCCGCGGGACGAGTTCCGTCCCCAGCAGCAGCTTCCGCAGGTCGCCGGCGATCGCCCGCGGGGTGGTCGTGTCGCGCCGGTCGCCGCGCTTCGCCGTGTTCAGCGTCGGCTCGGTGCGATCCACCCGCGTGGTGCGATCGCCCATCCGCCGCAGCGCCCGCTCGACGGCCGCCGGCCCGCCGAGCTCGCGCATGACCAGGTTGGCGGCGGTGTTGTCGCTGAGCTGCAGCGCCGCGATCGTCAGGCCGCGCAGGCTCATGCCCGTGCGCAGGTGACGGCGCGTCACGGGCGCGTACTCGAGCAGGTCGGCCTTCCGGTAGCGGACGACGCGCCGCAGGTCGCGGTCGCTCGCGGTCCGCAGCAGCAGGCCGGCCGTCAGCGCCTTGCCCGTCGACGCGAACGCGAAGCGCTCGTCGGCCCGGTACGCGAGCGTCCGCCCGCTGCCGGTGTCGACGGCCAGGACGCCGAGCCGCGCGCCGTGCCCGCGCTCCAGGCGGGCGAGCGCCGGACGCGCGGTGGCCGACGGGGAGGGGCCGGCGGCGGGCGTGGCGCGGGTGGTCGTCGGCGTCGCCGTCGAGGCGCAGGCGGCCACGGGGGCCGTGCCCACGCCGAGGGCGACGACGAGCGCGAGGAGGGTGCGGGGGCGGTGAGCCATGCCCACAAGGAGTACCGGCCCCCACCCATGCGATCAAAGACGCGCATGCCCGTATTGATGCGCAGAACGCATAAGATCAGCCCATGGACCTGGTCGCGGGGTGCCGCGTCTTCGTCGCCGTCGCCGACCGCGGCAGCTTCACCGACGGCGCCGCCACCGTCGGCGTGCCGCAGCCCGTCGCCAGCCGCCGCGTCGCGGCGCTCGAGTCCCACCTGGGCCGGCGGCTGTTCGATCGGACGACGCGGGCGATCGCCCTCACCCCGTTCGGCCGCGACGTGCTGCCCGCCGCCCGCCGGCTCGTCGAGCTGGCCGCGGTGCTGGAGCACGACGCCCGCCGCGCCACGCTGCGGCCGCTGACGCTCGGCGTCCCCGAGCTCGCCTCCACGCGCGACCTGGCGGCGCTCGGCGTCGCCGCCCGCCGCGAGGGGCTGGCGGCGCTCGAGACGCGCGCCGCCCCGCCGGGCGAGCGCCGCCGGCTCGTGCAGACGGGGCAGCTGCGGGCCGCGCTCGTCCCGGCGCCCCCGGACGACGCGACGTGGGTCGTCCCCCTCGGCCTGGCCGCCGCGCCGACGGCGCCGGCGGCCCCGCCGCGCGTCCGCGCGCTGCGGCCCACGCGGGCGCAGCGGCCGGCCCGGCGGATCTGGCTGCAGCCCGAGGACGACGTCCCCCACGTCCGCGACCCGCTCGTGCGCGCGGCCCAGCGGTCCGGCCTGCTGCCCGCGCAGGTCACCGTCGCCGCGACCCTCGCGAGCGCCGCCGCCGAGGCGCTGCACGGCCCCGACCTGCTGCTGTGCTCCGCGGCGCAGGCCGACGAGCTCGGCCTGACGTGGCGCGCGCTCGACGATCCCGCGCTCGCCCGCGGCTACGTCGTCGCGGCCGGCGTCCGCGACGACGCGCAGGGGCTGCAGGGGCGGCTCCGCGACGACGTGGCACGCTGTCTCGGCGCCCCGTCCGCGCCCCGTCCGCGATGAGCACCCTCGACCTCCTCGACGACCTGCGCCGCCGGCTGGCGGACGCCGGCCTGCGCGGCTCCTTCCTGGTCCGCGACGTCGACTCGGGCGACGAGCTGGGCCTCGACGCCGACCTGGAGCTGCCGATCGCGTCGCTCGCGAAGGTCCCGCTGGCCGTGGCGGCGCTCGAGCGGATCCGGACGGGCGCGCTCGACGGCGCGGAGCGGATCGAGGTGGAGCCCGGGCGGATCACCACGCCGGGCCCGACGGGCCTGAGCCGCTTCCGGCACCCCGCCTCCGTCGCGATCGACGACCTGCTGTACCTGGCCGTCGCGGTCAGCGACAACGTCGCGGCGGACGCGCTGTTCGCGCTCGTGCCGCCGGCGGACGTCGCCCGCACCCTCGACGCCCTCGGGATCGGCGGCCTGACGGTCCGCCACGGGATGTCGCCGCTCGCCGCCACGCCCGCCGAGTCCCTGCCCGCCGCGGACGCGCACCTGGCGCACGCCCTCGCCATCGACGCCGGCACGGACGGGCGCGGGCACCCGGTCCCGCAGCTCGACCTCGCGCGGGCGAGCACCGGCACCGCCCGCGCGTGCTGCGCCCTGCTCGCCGAGCTGTGGGCCCCGACGCGCCTGCACCCGCAGACGGCGGCGCGCGTCCGCGAGCTGCTGGCCGCGAACGTCATCCGGCACCGGCTGGCCCCCGAGCTGGCCGCGGACGACACGACGTGGTCCTCGAAGACCGGCACGCTGCTGCACCTGCGCCACGAGATCGGCGTGGCCGAGCACGCCGACGGCCGCCGGATCGCCGTCGCGGCCCTGACGGCCTCGTCCGTGCCGGCGGCCGTGCAGCCCGCGGCCGAGGCCGAGCTCGCCGCGGTCGCGCGGCGCCTGCACGACCACCTTCGCGACGGCTGACCGGCGCGGCGCCGGGGCCGCTCAGCCCGCCCCGAGCGCCTCGTCCAGCATCGCGACGAAGAAGTCGGCGCTCTCGCGCGAGAAGCACAGCGGCGGCTTGACCTTCAGCACGTTCTGCCGGTCGCCCGTCGGCTGGACGATGACGCCGAGCTCGCGCATCCGGTCGCACAGGGCTGCGGTCTCCTCCGTCGCCGGCTCGAGCGTCGTGCGGTCGCGGACGAGCTCGATGCCCAGGTACAGGCCGCGGCCGTGCACCGCCCCGATGAGCGGCCGGCGCTCGGCCAGCCGCTCGACCTGCGCCTTCAGGTGCTCCCCCACCTCGGCGGCGTTCTGCTGCAGCCGCTCGTCCCGCAGGACGTCGAGCACCTCGACCCCGATGCGCGACGACAGGGTGCTGCCGCCGGACGACGAGAAGAACGTGCCCTGATCGGCGAGCGCCTGCGCGATCTCGGCGCGGGTGATGACGGCGCCGAGCGGGTGGCCGTCGCCCATCGCCTTCGCCACGGTGATGACGTCGGGCACGACGCCGTGCTCCTCGAAGCCCCAGAACCAGGCGCCCTGGCGGCCGTACCCCACCTGCACCTCGTCGGCGATGCAGACGCCGCCGCCCGCCCGGACCGCGTCGTAGACCGCCGGCAGGTAGCCCTCGGGCAGCCCGATGGCCCCGGCGTTGCCGTTGCGCGGCTCGGCGATCCACGTGCCCACCGGCGTGCCGGCGGCGGCCAGGCGCGCCAGCTCCTCCGCGGCGTCCTGCGCGTACCAGGCGCCGGCGTCGGGGCCGCGGTAGCGCCCGCGGTAGGCGTTGGGCGCGGCGACGGCGTGCACCCAGTCCGGACGCACCTCGAGCGCGCGCGGGTTGTCGGACACCGACGTCGAGACGGCGTCGGACGCCAGCGTCCAGCCGTGGTAGCTCTCCTCGACGCAGAGGACGTCGTCACGGCCGGTGAACGCGCGCGTCAGGCGCAGCGCCAGGTCGACGGCCTCGGAGCCGCTGTTGACGAGCAGGACGGCGTCGAACCCGTCGGGGCAGGTCTCGAGCAGGCGCTCGCTCAGCTCCGCGACGGCGGCGTAGTGGAAGCGCGAGTTCGTGTTCAGCCGCCGCCACTGGTCGGCCGCGGCCGCGGCGATGCGCGGGTGGCCGTGGCCGAGGACCGTCACGTTGTTGACCATGTCGACGTAGTGGCGGCCCGTCGTGTCGATCAGGTGCTCGCGCCAGCCGCGCTCGATCTGCGGCGGCGCGGCGTAGTAGTGGCTCTGCAGCGGGGCGTAGGCGCCGGTGCGGCGGCCGAGGACGGCCGCCTCGGCGCCGAGCGCGAACGGCTGCGCGTCCAGGCCCAGCAGCGCGGCGGGATCGAGCACCCGCGTCGCCCACGCCGGGAACGTGCTGGCGGGGACGAAGCGCGGCGGCAGCGCGCCCGCGACGGCGGCGGGCACCGTCAGCCAGACGAGGGCGGCGTGACCGGCCGCGAGCGGCGCGCCGGCCGGCACCGCGCCGTCGTCGACCAGCGGGCGGAGCGCCGGGGGTGCGTCGCCGAGCGCCCCCGCGGTCGCCGCCGGGACGGGCGCCAGCACCACGGCCGCCTCGGCCCCGGTCAGCACGAGCGCGTCGCCGCGCCGCTCGACCGTGCCCGCGAACGGGGCGTGGAGCGTCAGGGCGTCCGGCGCGTGCAGCTCGGCGGCGAGCGCCACGTTCGCCGGCTCGTCCCGGGCGAGCGCCGGCGCCCGCGTCAGGCGCGGCTCGCCGTAGCGGGCCGCGGCGGCCCCGGCCCTGGCCGCCGCGGTGGCCAGGGCGTCGGCCTCGGCGCCCGGCCCGTCCTCCAGCCACGCGCCGTCCCACAGCACGTCGCTCGCCTGGCTCAGGTCGACGACGGCCGGCGGGGTGTGCGCGAACGCGGGGACGAGCGGCGCCGCGTCGGCCGGCGGCGCCGGCGCGGGGACGTCGCGCCCGAGCGCCAGGCGGATCGCCGCCGTCATCACGGCGGCGTCCTGGGCGGCCGGCACCGCGAACATCCGCCACTCGTGCTCGAGGGCGCTGGCGGCGTAGTCGTTCGTCGGGTCGATCGCCACCTGCTCCTCGCCCGAGACGACGAGGGTCGCCCCGCGCAGCACGAGCAGCGGCCACAGCGCCGCGATCTCCGCGTCGGTCAGGGGCACCTCGGCGTCGAACGCCCGCACGAGCGGCAGCAGCGCGAGCGGCCGGCCCGGCTCGTGCCGCGCGACGGACGAGCACGCGACGGCCAGCTCGGCCACGCGCCAGCTCGTCATCGCGTCGCCGAAGTCGATGATCCCCGTGACGTCGAGCCGGCCGACGGCGTCGCGCGCGCCGACCAGGTTGTCCTCGGTCAGGTCGCCGTGCACCGGCTGCAGCGGCAGGTCGCCCTCGAGCGGCGCCAGCAGCGCGGCGGCGGCGTCGACGGCCTGCTCGACCTGCACGCGGCGCGCGGGGTCGAGGACGTGGTGCAGGCGCTCGCGGACGGCGCGCTCGGCGTGGCGCAGATCCCACTGCAGGTCGCGCTCCAGGCCCGGGTGCTCGACGTCCGCCAGCGTCGCGACGACGCGGCCCGCCAGGCGTCCGACCCGCTCGAGGGTGCGACCCGTCGGCGCCCCGCAGTCGGCGAGCGGCGCGCCGGGGACGAACGTCAGCAGCCGCACGTGGTGCGGCGTGCCGTCGACGTCCACGGTCACGATCTCGGCGCCGTCCGCGGCCGGCAGGGGCTGCGGGACGGCGTGTCCGGCGGCGGCGAGCCGGCGCATCACCAGGTCCTGCGCCTCGATCTCGGCGCGCGGGAAGGCCGGGTTGCTGACCTTCAGCAGGCGACGGTCGCCGTCCGGGGTGGTGATCAGGACGTTGCGGTCCTGCTGGCTGCCGAGCTCGGTGCCGACCCCGTCGACGCCCCAGTGCTCGCGCGCCCAGCGGCGGGCGTCGTCGACGGTGACGGCGGGGCGGGGCAGGCCGGTGCTGGGGGCGTCCATGCGGGGCTCTCGGATCGGGGCCGGGGAACGAGACGGCGGCCGAAGCGCCGCCGTGCTGCCGATCCTACGGACATTCGGCCCGAACGCAACCGATTCGACAGCGGATAGTGCGTCATACTGCCGATCCATGAGCACGGACGGCCCCGGCACCGACGATCCGCGCGCCGCCCCGGACGGCGGCCTGGACGCGACGGACCGGACGCTGCTCGAGCTGCTCCAGGACGACGGCCGCCTGCCGTACTCGGACCTGGCCGCCGCGACGGGCCTGTCCTCGGGCGCCGTCCGCGCCCGCGTCCTGCGCCTGCGCGAGCGGGGGATCCTCGACGTCGTCGGGGTGACGGACCCGCTCAAGCTCGGCTACCGCAGCATGGCGATGCTCGCGATCGGCGTCGAGGGCGACGTCGAGGCGGTGGCGGACGCGCTGGGCGCGATCGACGAGGTGATCTACCTGGTGATCGCCGCCGGCTCGGCCGACCTGCTCGTCGAGGTGATCGCGACGGACAACGACGCGCTGTACGAGACCGTGAGCCGCCGGATCCGCACCGTGCCGGGGGTCCGCAGCGTGGAGACGTTCAGCTACTACCGCATCCACACGCACCGCTTCACGTGGGGCACGCGCTAGGCGCGCGCCCGACGGCCGCGGGCGGACGGCGACCACGGCCGCGGCCCGCCCGCGGCGCTCAGGCCGTCCGCAGCAGCTGCGCCACCTGCTCGGCCTGGGCGATCGCCTCGTCCTGCCACGGCCGCAGCTCGTGCGCGGGCGAGTCCCCGAAGCTCAGGTCGAACGGGTCGCCGACCCCGGTCTCGTGGCCGGACAGCGCCTCGAGCACCCGCAGCGCGCAGAACGGTGCGTGGGCGGGCGAGTAGCCGCCCTCGTGCGAGAAGACGATGCGCCCACCGCAGATCTCGCCCGCCGCGGCGAGCAGGCGCGCGGCGATGCCGCCGAAGCCCGCCGCGGTGACCGACATGCAGCCGAGCGGGTCCAGGGCGCTGGGGTCGAAGCCCGAGCAGACCATGATCAGGTCGGGCGCGAACGCGCGCAGGGCCGGCACGGCCACCCGGTCGATCGCCGCCAGGTACGCGCCGTTGCCGCAGCCCGCGGGGAGCGGCACGTTCAGGCACGCGCCCTCGCCCGCGCCGCCGCCGGTCTCCGTCGTCTCGCCGCTGTCCTGCGGGAACAGCCGCTCCTGGTGCAGCGAGATCGTCAGGACGTCGGGGTCCTCCCAGAAGATGCTCTGGGCGCCGTTGCCGTGGTGCACGTCGTAGTCGACGATCGCCACGCGGCCGACGCCGAGCTCGGCGCGCGCGTGCTCGATCGCCACCGCGACGTTGTTGAACAGGCAGTAGCCCATGCCGGAGTCCGCGACGGCGTGGTGGCCGGGCGGGCGGACGAGCGCGTAGGCGTTGTCGACCTGCCCCGCCACGACCGCCCGGGTCGCGGCGATCGTGCCGCCCGCGGCGAGCGACGCGATCTCGTACGAGCCGGGGCCGAACGGCGTGAAGCCGTCGCCGCCGTCGCCGCCGCGATCGTCGCTGAGCGCCCGGATCCGGTCGACGTGCTCGGGCGTGTGGACCCGCAGCAGGTCGTCGCGGGTGGCCGGCCGCGCCGGGATGCGCTCGAGCGCGTCGAGCATCCCCGAGACCTCGATCAGCCCCGCGATGCGCGACTTGGACTCGGAGGACTCGAAGGCGTGCCAGGGCTGCAGGGCGCCCCCGGCGGGGTAGATGCCGAGCGCGGTGCCGGTGTCGTGCCAGGCGTAGCGCTCGTGCCAGACGTAGCCGGTGCGGGTGGTCATGCGGCGGGCTCCAGGTCGGGGAGGGTGGAGACGGGGACGGACGCGCGTCGCGGCTCGCGCACGGCCGCGAAGAGCTCGTCGACGCGGCGACGCTCCTCCTCGCGCGTCGGCACGAGGAGGGCGCAGGCGACGTAGACGGCGGCGTTGACGATCAGGCCGACCATGCCGCCGCTCAGGCCCTCGAGGCCCGGCACGGCGTCGGGGTACTGCCACTGCAGCACCGCGGCGGTCGCGAAGCCGGCGATCATCGACGCGGTCGCCGCGACGGCGTTGCCGCGGCGCCAGAAGACGCCCAGGAACAGCGTCGGGGCCAGCTGGACGATGCCGGCGTACGAGATCATCGCCAGCTCGACCAGGTTGGACGTCGTCTTCGCGGTCGAGACGGCGAAGACGGCCGACACGAGCAGCAGCGCGCCGACAGCGAGCTGGCCGACGCGCGGGCTCTCGACGCGGCGCCGGCGCAGCACGCCGACGACGTCGTTGGCCGTCTGCGCGCCGAGCGCCTGCAGGTTGGCGCCGACGTTGCCCATGGTCGCGGCGACGACGCACATGCCGGCCAGGGTCACCGCGAACGGGCCGACGGCGTCGGCGGTCAGGAAGAAGACGGCGTCGGGGGCCTCGGCGACGCCCGGCAGGGTCGACGCGGCGATCGCCATGAGCGCGACGGCGGTGCCGAAGATGAACATGAGCGGCGCGGCGCGGACGGCGGCCTGCTTGATCGTCTCGGGGCCGCGGGACGCGAACAGGCGGACGAAGATGTCGGGCCAGCACCAGCCGCCGAGCGCGCCGGTCATCACGAGCGACAGGTAGTACAGCCCGCCGGTCGCGCTGCCCGGGCCGGGGATCTCGAAGAACGCGTCGCCCGGCGCGCCGAAGCCGTGGCCGTTCGTCAGCAGCCAGGTGAGCAGTCCGACGACGAGCAGCGTGCCCAGCAGGTAGGCGACGATGCCCTGGACCATGTCGCCGATGACGATGCCGCGGGCACCCATGCGGATCGTCCAGATCTGGCGCACGACGATGACGGCGATGCCGATGTAGACGGCGTCCGTCGCCTCGACCCGACCGAAGGACAGGTACGTGAAGACGAGCGTGAGCGACTGCATGCCGAGCACGAGCCACGGGAACGACGCCACGATGCCGATGAGCGCCGCGACGACGCGCACGACGGTCG